>JBCJUC010000030.1:0-2528 GCA_039744075.1 Solirubrobacteraceae bacterium | reverse complement strand
GGACTTCGGCCTGGTCAGGTGCTGCGGGTTCGTCAGGTGCTGCGGGTTCGTCAGGTGCTGCGGGTTCGTCAGGTACTGCGGGTTCGTCAGGTACTGCGGGTTCGTCAGGTACTGCGGGTTCGTCAGGTGCTGCGGGTTCGTCGGTCACGACGTTGATACCTCCGTAGAGCTTTTG
The DNA here is from genome assembly GCA_039744075.1 of Solirubrobacteraceae bacterium. GTDB lineage: Bacteria > Actinomycetota > Thermoleophilia > Solirubrobacterales > Solirubrobacteraceae > F1-60-MAGs163. Next base: position 2,353 of record JBCJUC010000030.1, on the reverse strand, counting down.
GGCGCATCGGCCCCGAGCATTTGGCGCGTCTGCGCCACAGTCGAAGCGTAGACGTCCTTGATCGAAAGTCCGTTCGCCAACTCTTCTGCCTGCCGCTCAGCACCATTCTGCTGGGGAAACTGCGGCTCAATTGCCAGCTCTGCGCGGATCGGAGTAGTCCATTCCAGTAGCTGATCGACCGCTGCCCGCGCCGGAAGACAGCTGCCTCGCTCTAGATCGATCAGCTCGCCGCCGACACCCCAGCGGATCGCCCGCCAGAGATTCTCCTCGATCAGCCGCGGCGGCGGATCAAAGGCCGGTCGACCCTCGTCATCGTCGCGCGCCGCCTGCAATATGCAGGCAACGATCAACTCGGTCAGCGCCTCCGACTCGCCTGCGCTCGACTGGGCATCGCAGATCCGCACCTCGACCGTTCCGAACGCGAGGTGCGGTCGCACGGACCACCAGACCTGGGTGTCTTCCTCGATCGACCCGGTCTCCAGCAGCAGACTTAGGTACTCGTGGTAGTTAGCCCACGAGCCGTAGGCGTCGGGTACACCGCAGCGCGGGAACGACTTCGTGAAGATTTGCGTACGGACCGACGCAAGGCCGCTATCGAGCCCTTCAAGGAAGATCGAGTTGGCGCTTAGCGCCAGCAACGTTGGTAGCAACGGCCGTAGCCGGTCGCATACATGCACGGCGCGATCAGCGTCACGGATTCCTACATGAACGTGGAGAGAGAAGGTGTTGTTGCGGCGCGCGACGTAACGCAGCCCGTCGACGACGCGGCGATAGTGCTCAGACTCGACGTTGAGCTGCTCGCGGTAGTCGGCCCACGGGTGGGCGCCGGTTGAGCCAAGCTGCACGCCCTGGTCGCTGGCCAGCGTGAACAGGGCGGCGCGCATCTGGCGCTGGCGCCGAACCGCGTCACCAACGTCGGCGCCGACGCCGGACCTGATCTCAATCTCAGAGAGAATCAGCTCGGATGAGATTGAGCTTGCGAGCGCCGGATCGCGCTGAGCTGCGGCTGCGTTGAGTTGCTCGAACAACGGAACGAGATCGAGGCTCTCCGGGCTGAGGATCGCGAACTCTTCCTCAATCCCAACGGTGCCATCGGTGGCCTGCGCGAAAGCGGCGCGGGCCTGCTCGAGATCGATCCGACTCATGACAATATGCGTGGCGAGGAAGTCAAGACAGGTAGAAGTAAAGCGCGTGTAGCAGGTCGACGGCCGGGTTTGAGGTGTGGACGGTCACATCGGCCGGCACGTCGAGCAGCGATTCGGAGTAGTTGAAGATGATCTTGACGTTGGCGGCGATCAGCGCGTCGGCCAGCTGTTGTGCCGCCTCGGCAGGGACCGCCAACACGGCAACGACGACGTCCTGATCGGCGATTACCTCCTCCATCTCTTCGATCGGCCTGACGGCGAGGCCGCCGACCCGCGCACCAACCTTCTTCGGGCTGACGTCGAAAACAGCGACGACGTTGAAGCCGTGGTCAGCAAAGATGTCGGATGAGCCGATCGCCTGGCCAAGATGGCCGGCGCCGAATAGGGCGATGTTCTGGCGCCCGCCGGTCTGAAGGATCTCGCGGATTTCAGCCGCCAGCGCGTCAACGTTGTAGCCGACGCCGCGCTTGCCAAACTTGCCAAAGCCGGAGAGGTCGCGCCGGATCTGCGTGCTGTTGACGCGCGTGTAGTCCGACAGCTCTTGCGACGAAATCGTTTCGCGGCCGGTCTTCTTCGCTTGCGTCAGGACCTGCAGATAACGCGAAAGGCGCGCCGCGACGCCGAGCGACAGCCGCGTCGCCACGTCATCGCTGGTCGCAGTGGCCGGGTGGGATGCTTCGATCTTGCCGGTGGTCACGGCTTCGATTCTACCTGCCTTGACCTGTCGCGATGCGCCTTTTCAGGTCGGCAAGGTCGAGCTCGAAGTCGTAAAGCTCCTCACCATCGATTGAGATCACTGGGATTCGCTCGAGATAACGAGCATGAAGCACCGGATCTGTCTCGATGTCGACCTGCTCGATCACAAAGTCGTACTGCGCCTGCAGCGCGATCAGCTGCTCTGTCGCGACTTCGCAAAGGTGACAGCCGGCACGCTGATAGACGCTGACCGTCACCGTCATCGGCGCCCGCCGCTCGGATAGGCGTCCAACGCCAGCGCCGCGGCCGCAGAACAGTCGGGCAGAAAGCGCGCTGCGCTGGCAATCATCGCCGCGTTGTCGGTGCAGAGGGCACGCTGCGGAATGTGGCTTGCAGCGCCGAGCGCGACAACCGCCTCGCGCAGCGGCCCGTTCGCCGCCACACCGCCACCGATCGCCACGCGGTCAAGGCCCGACTGGTCAAGCGCCCGCTCCAGCCGCTCGGTCAATGCC
>JBCJUC010000029.1:0-2544 GCA_039744075.1 Solirubrobacteraceae bacterium | reverse complement strand
TGGCCTTCTCCGCGCGGATGGAGTGGTGCACCTCCACTACCTCCGCTCGGTCTCGCCCGCGAAGAAGGCCGCGACTTTTCTCAGGATCTCTCGCTCCTCGCGGAGCTTTCGGTTCTCCTTGCGCAGCGCCCCGAGCTCGGTACGCTCCTCGCTGCCGAGGCCAGGGCGCTTGCCGGCGTCGACGTCGGCTTGGGCGACCCAGTTGCGAAGGGTCTGGTCAGAGATCCCGAGGTCTTTGGCGATCTGGGCTACCGAGTCACCGCTGGTGGCGACCAGGCGGATCGCTTCAGCTCGGAAGTCTTCGGGGTATGGCGGTCGTGATCGTGGCACTTGATCTCCTTTCTGGGATCGCAGGATCCCAGAGGGAAAGGTGTCCACGAAAGCGGGTCAAGTCCAATGATTCAGAGTCGTGGCGCCGTGAGCGGCGCTGGACGCTCGTCTGGCTGGCCCCCGACCGCCGGAGCGGTCTGACCCGGCAGGCGGAACGGCAGACGTCCCCCAACCGGGCAATCGTATGCGCCGATACCTTGGTGCGGGGAGTACGCAGAGCTAGGGTGAGCAGCAACGGATCACTGTCTGAAGCGTGATCATTAGCCTCAAGCCCTAAAGGCAATCCTAAAACGGGCGCCCATCTACTCGAGGAGCAAACAGATGAACTTTGGCATTTTCAGCATCCCCTACTCACTGGACTACGAAACGGGTGAGCGGACCGTCCAGCAGATCATCGATTGGGATCTGCAGGTCGCCCGCTGGGCAGACGAGTACGGGTTGTCCGAGATGTTCTTTGCCGAGCATTACACGCTGGGGCGAGAGCCGAGCCCGGCACCGGACTTGATGATCGCCGCGGCTTCACAGGTAACGAAGACAATCCGGCTGGGGGCGGCCGCTCACCTGCTTGCGTACCACAATCCGATCGCCCTCGCTCATCGGATGATGTGGCTCGACCACATGACGGGCGGTCGTTACATCGCGGGGATCGCGCCGGGTGCCTATCCGACCGATGCGCAGCTGTTTAACACCGGCGAGGAGAACGCCAAGATGATGACGGAGGCGCTCGACATAATTATGGCTATCTGGACGCAAGAGGGTCCCTACCGCATCGAAGGTAAGTACTGGACCGTCGATATGCCGGCGTACAGCGACACCGTGCACGGGCCCCATCTCAAGCCACTCCAGCAACCTCATCCACCTCTGCTGATGACCGGCATGCAGCCCACGTCGCCCACGCTTGCCGAAGCGGGTCGGCGAGGGATTCGCCCGGTGAGCCAGCAGGTGAATAGCGGGGCTCTTTGCCAGCATTGGGAGACGTACTCCCGGAGCGCGTCGGAGGCTGGGCATTCGCCGCAGCGCAGCGGCTGGACCATCTGCCGTGACATCCTGGTCGCCGAGACCGACGAGGCGGCGATGGACAGCGTGCTCAACGGCGCACTCGGTCGTACATGGCGCGAGCACCTGCTGCCCACGTTCAGGAGCTTTGGTCTGGCAGGCCTTTTGGGAGGAGACGCAGTATCCGAGGATGACCTGAGCGTCGAGTGGCTCGCAGAGAATTTCTGGATCATCGGCTCACCGGACACCGTTGTGACGAAGCTGGCTCGGATGCAGGAGGAAACGGGCGGGTTCGGAACGCTGCTCACGTTCTCGTACGACTACATCGATGATCCCGAACCTTGGCGGCGCAGCCTCGAGCTCCTCGGCAAGGAAGTCGCGCCACGGGTCAAGGACCTCGCGCCGAGCGCAGCCGAGGCGTAAGGTGCAGCCGCGGCGTAAGGGATCTCATCCGTGAGTGCGCAAGAGAACCGCCGAGCCAGAAACAGGGGAGACGCAGCGTTGGCGGCACGCTCCTTGCGGTGTTCTTCCTGGTGTTGTTCCTCACCGGAGGACTGAACCTCGCTAGACGTACCTGATGTGGCCCGGAAAGAGCAGGTGTCCGTGACGGCGATCACCGAGGAAGCGTTTCGGCATTGTCCTCAGCCACTTCTCGACTGGCGTCCAGGTAGCGCCGGCTCACCAGCCACACGTCGTTTTAAGCTCGATCAGCAGCGCGCTGGCGAGGCGGGATCGCGGAGGCGTCGTTGGGGAAGATGTCGACGATGTCAGAGCGCCGGCCGATCTCCTTGTTCAGCCGCTCGAGCGGGTTGGTCGAGCGAAGCTTCGGCCAGTGCGGGGAAGCGGTAGAAGGCGAGCAGATCCTCCTCCGCTGCCTCGAGCAGCTACGCGAGCTTCGGCAAAGGCCCGGCAAAGCGCTCGCAGACCTCGGCCAGGCGGGCCTTCGCGTCGGGGAAGCTCTCGGCGTCGAAGATCTCGCGCAGCGCCGCGGCCACCAGCCCGCGGTCGGAGCGTCTGCAGTGGCCCTGCATGTTGCGGATGAAGTGGCGCTTATGCCGACGTCGGCATAAGGTGCACTATGCCGACCTCCGGGTTATGCCGACATGGCCCCGTAAACCCGCTCGACAAGCGCTGACCGCCGCGTAGAGGTCGGCATAATCACAGCGCCCTGAAAGGGCGTAAGGCTCCCTCCCTCCACCAACTACCCAGAGGGAGTCC
>JBCJUC010000028.1:0-2573 GCA_039744075.1 Solirubrobacteraceae bacterium | reverse complement strand
TTCATCGCCCGGGTGGCTGCGGGCCCGCGGTTCAGCCCGCTGGGGCTGCTGGTGACCAAGGTCCTGACGCCAGCCCTGCCGTTCAAGGAGCAGCTGGTCGCCGGGCCGCCGAAGCGCTTCGCGCAGGCGATCGGCGTGGTCTTCTCGGTCAGCGCCGCGGTTCTCGCCGTCGGCCTCGGGCTCACGACCGCCGCCTACGTGGTGCTCGGCGTACTGGCTTTCTTCGCGATCCTTGAGTCGGCCTTCGGCCTCTGCGTCGGCTGCCGCGTCTTCGCCCAGCTGATGCACTTCGGGATCATTCCCGAGCAGGTCTGCGAGCGCTGCAACAACCTCAACCTCTCCGGCGCGCCCGCCCGCGGCGCGCCCGCCCGCAACCCGGCATGAGCGTCACGGCCGCCAACGGTCGCCCGGCATTCAGACGCTGGGCGGTTGTTCTGCTTGCTGTTCTCGGCCTGGCGCTGATCGCCGCGCCGGCAATCTTCCAGATGTTCGACCGCGCACCGAAGGGCGCGACGATGATCACTGGCTTCCAGCCGTTCATGACCGAAGCGCGGATGAACAGCTTCAAGGCAAACATCGCCACGATCCGCGACGGCGTCCGCGAGGGCGATAACGGGGTCGCCAGCTACTTGGACGCAGCCGACAAGGCAGCCTTCAACCGCCAGTACCCGGCCTTCGCCTCATTCGCCAGCGAGTGGGGGCCAATCGACCAGGACATGGTCAGCATGCTCGACCAGATGCAGGCGCAGATCCCCAACTACGAGGCGGTTGCCGCGCTTCCGAACTTCAGGCTTTTCCCTTGGTTCTTCGTCATCCCCGGCGTCATCCTGCTGGTGTTTGGGGGGCTGGCGGCACTGCGCCCAAGCTCGTGGCGGTGGGTGCGCTGGGTCGCGCTGGCGATCGGTATCGGCCTGATCTTGGCGCCGGCCGCCTTTCAGATGTTTGAGCGGGCGCCAAAGGGGGCAAAGATGGTCGCCGCCTTCACCGAGATCGAGACGCGCCCGAAGGTCGAGACGATTCAGGGGTACTTCGGCACGATCGCCTCCGGGCAGGGTTCGCTGCGGCTCGACCTGATTCCCGCGCTGAAGCAGAAGGGCCTTACCGACCGGCAGATAGCCGAGCGCTTCCCGGCCGTGGTTGAGCTCGACCGCCAATGGATCCCGATCCTTCAGAACCTCACGCCGATGATCGCGGCGATGAGCGACAACGTCGTCAACTATCAGGCGGTCGCCGCGCTGCCCGACTTCAGGCTCTTCCCCTGGTTCTTCGTGCTGCCGGGGATCTTCGTGATCGCCCTCATTCTTCTGGCCGGATTCCGGAGCGCAAGGGGCGCTTCCGCCGGCCCTGAAGCACAGTCAACCGCAAAAGAGAAGGAAGTTCACTGATGACACTCACGATTCGCCGGGCGACGCTCGGCCTACTTCTAACCCTGACGGCCGCCGGCCTGCTGGCGGCACCTGCAGGGGCAGCGAAGCTCAAGGGCACGCTTGCGATCACTGCGGGAACGTGGTCGAGCAAGCCGGCCGGGTCCTGGTTCCGCTTGGCTACGCCGACCGGCGCCTTTCTCGACAATGCCAGCTCGACAGCGGGCAATAAGAGCTACACGCTGCTGAAGCCCGGCAGGCAGCGGGGGATCACGCTGGGCTCCTATCAGGCCGACTCAACCTTCGCCGACAACGGCGACTCGCAGGCCGACTCAATCATCACTCCGACGGCGTTCTTCGGGACGCTCTTTGGTCTGGCGACACTGCGTGTGGAAGCCCCCGGTGCTCGGCCGAGCCCTGCTCCTTCGGCAACGGTGAAAGGTAAGAAGATCAGCGTGAACCTGTCGGCGCTGACCGCGGCCTGGAACAAGCAGTACTTCAACCAGGGGCTCCCCAAGCCCGGAACGAAGAAGCCGCTGGTGACCGGCAGCTACAGCTCGAAGTCGAAGGCCTTCAAGCTCGACTGGCGCAGCAAGATCGCTGGTGGGCCGTTCAACGGCTTCACCGGCGTCTGGCACCTGGAGGGCAAGGTTCGATGAATGCCCTTCTAAACCGGGGCCGCCGGGCGGCGCTCGCCCTAGCAGTCGTCGGCGCATCGGCCTTGGTGGCCGGGGCGTCGACGGCCGGGGCGGCTGGCCCGCAGGCGCGAGAGAGCGGGGCGTCGGCAGCCCGGGCGCTGAACGGGACCTTCCTAGTCCAGGCAGGGTCGTACTTCCGGATGCGCTATCCGGGCGGGAAGAGGTACTTCCGTAACCCTGATTCCTCGGCGCGGGACAAGACCTACACCTCACTGCGTGGCGGCAGTGCCGGTGGCCTGGTCACCGGGACGTACCAGGGGCAGCCTCGGAGAGGCTTTGACTCGCGGGGCAATTCGAGGGCGTCGTCGATCGTTCGCCCGACGAACTTTGCGGGGATCAAGTTCGGGCTCGGTACGTTCAGCGTGGACCCGCAATCCCGGCGCGCGGCGCCGCGGCCAACGTTCCGGCTGTCCGGAACCACGATCTACGGGCAGACGACCGCGCTTACGGCGGCCTGGAATAAGCAGTATTTCAACCAGGGAGCGCCGAAACCGGGGACGAGGCGCACGAT
>JBCJUC010000027.1:0-2866 GCA_039744075.1 Solirubrobacteraceae bacterium | reverse complement strand
GGCTGTCGATCTTGATCATCGCGCTGCTGGCCGAGCACGCTGCGCGGGCCGGCCTTTTCAGCGTTGCAGAGACGCCGCAGCAGGCCCGCTGGCGGTGGATCAACTCGTTGACGCCGGCCGCGATCTTTCTATTGTCAATTCCGGTGGTCGCAGTGACCGCGCCGGAGATCTGGCCCGGCTACCTCTTCTGGGGGCTGCTCTGGCCGACCGGTGTGCTGCTCGGTCGCTTAGACGCTAAGGCAACATCAGGTCATTCTGTGAGCTAGGCCGCTCGCCGCTAACCACGACCGTGGCGGCCGCGATTGTGTCGCCCTCGACCGACAGCGAGTAGGTGCCATCCTGCAGGTCGGCGTTCATCTGCGCCGTGTTGTTGGGGGCGATTGTCGCGCTCTGGCTGTCGAGCCGCGGGTCGGCGCCGCCGAGCGGGGCGTTGGAGCCGAATGTGATCCGCTGATCAATGCCGGTCAGGTTGCTGACGATCAGCGTGATCGGCCCGCCGCCGATAGCTGAAGGGGAGAGCATGATCCGCTTTGGCATCAGCGAGGCGTTGAGCTGAATCGGCGCCGGCGGACGCAGCTTATTGGCGGTCCGCTTGTCGGCGCCGCAGCCGCTTGCGGCAAGCGCTGCGAAGGCCACTAAGGCAACGGAGGAAAGTCGGGTCGGTTTCAGCATCGCGTCAGGCGCTGCGGCTGGTTGCCAGCGCAGACGGCGACTCTAACCGACTACTACAGGCTAATGGCGGTGGTGCCGTCGTCAGCCTCATCGGTCAGCGTGAATAGATCGGCCTGCAGTCGATCCCATGCCGCCTTTTCAGCCTGCTCGTAAGCGGCCCCTTCGAGGTCACGCAGATCATCGCGGTAGCTGTCCCAGGCAGCTTGAACTCGCGGGTCACTCGTCGTCTTTGGCTGCGGAGCGGTCGTCGGCACGGATTCATCCTCCTCCTTGATGATCGGATGACTGTACCCACAGCATCGGAGGGTCTTGGGCGGTGCGCATCATTCCCCTGTTGCTGACGCGGTTATCCGGGCTTCCAGTGGCCCGTCGCCAACAGTCAGCAGCGATCCGACTGCGGCCTCGCGGCGCACCAATGCCAACCCGATCGCGCCCTCTTCGGCCGACAGCGCAGCGCTGGTCAGCGTGCCAACCGTCCGTTCGGTGGTGCTGAGCACTGAGCCGACCGTCGCCCCGTCCGGCAGCGTCAGCTGGCAGAGGCGTCGGTTTACCCGCCCGCGATGGTGCAGCCGAGCAATCGTTTCCTGGCCGATGTAACAGCCCTTCGTGAAGCTGACGGCACGCTCGTTTAGGCCGCCCTCCTGAGGAATGACGCTGTCGTCAAGATCGACGCCGTAGCGGGGCCGGCCGCTCTCGACTCGAGCCAGCTCGGCCAGCGCCTCGCCGGCCACGGTTGCGCCGGCGGCGAGCAGCGCAGCCTCGACCTTGTCACCGGCGGCGGCTGCGCAGAGAACGTCAACGCCGCGGTCGGTCGCGATCAGCGTGACGCTGATCCCGGCGATCTCTGAACGAATGTTGTTGTCCTCATCGGCGCCAAGCGAGTCGGCGCCGCTGACTTCGCGTGCGCTCGGACCGAGCAGCGAGAAGAGCTTTGTTTCGAGCGTCCGTTTATGCAGCTCGACGTCGTAGCCGACGAGGCCGTGGCGAATCGCGTCGAAGACGGCCTGCAGCGAGCAGCGGTCGGTGTCGATCAGCAGCTCTTCGCCGTTCTTGACGATACGCAGCAAGCCGAGCATTTTACCCTTTGCCGTGCAGCAGGCCGCCAAACAGCCATTGCCGTCGGTCAGCGTTTCGATCTCGTTTGTCACGACGGTGTTGAGAGCCGCTGCGGCGTCGGTGCCGGTCAGTGCCAAGCGTCCTTGCTCGGAGCGGTCGACAAGCGCCGCGCCGCTGCGCAGCGCGGTTAGTTCGTCGGCAGCTGGGGCGACCAATGGCATCGCTATGAGGATAGACGGCGGCCAAGCAGCGGTAGTTAAGGCCGTTTGACATAAAAGTTAGGCATGCCATACTTAGCGCCATGGAACGAGTTAGCGGGCGCCACAGCCCAGCCGTTGAGGATTACGCGAAGGCGATCTACTCGCTGCAGCGAGGCAGCGACCGGCCGGTAACGACAACGGCATTGGCGGAGCGGCTTGGGGTCAGCCCAGCATCGGCCTCGGGGATGGTGCGACGGCTGGGCGAGATCGGCCTGACCGAGCATCAGCCCTACAAGGACGTGGAGCTGACCGATGCCGGACGTGCGGTGGCGCTCGAAGTGATTCGCCACCACCGGCTGTTAGAGCTTCTGCTATCCGACATGGGCGTGCCGTGGGATCGCGTCCACGATGAGGCTGAGGTTTTGGAGCACCACATCTCGGAGGAACTTGAGGCGCTGATCGCCGAGCGGCTTGGCGATCCAACGCACGACCCGCACGGTGATCCGATCCCCGCCGCCGACCTGACACTCGATGAGGGCGCAACGGTCACGCTCGACCAGCTGGAGCCTGGGCAGCGCGGGCGGTTCGTACGCGTATCTGATTCCGATCCTGAGATGCTGCGCTACCTCAGCGGACTTGGGTTGGCGCCGGGAGAGCAGTTGGAGTTGATCGGCCGCGAGCCGTTCGAAGGGCCCCTGAACGTGGCCTTCGCCGGTCGCCAGCAACCGCTCGGTGTGGCGCTGGCGAAGGCGATGCGGATTGAGGTTGAGGGGTGACGCCGCAGTTGAGCGACGAGACTGGCGCGCAGCCGCTGCCGGCCGGGCTCGACCCGGAAACTGCGCTGCAGTCGGAGCTCAGTGATTTGGAGCGGCTGCGCGGCCGTGGCCGGCTGCGGACAGTGCTGGCGGTGATGGGACCGGCCTTTGTGGCCTGCATCG
>JBCJUC010000026.1:0-2874 GCA_039744075.1 Solirubrobacteraceae bacterium | reverse complement strand
AGGATGCGCTGTGGTTCAAGGCCGAAGGGGCGGATGCCGTATTCGGCGCCAACCTCAAGCAGCTGATCCCAGAGGTACTGGCCGCATGACGCCGGGTAGTGGATCTCGTAGCCCAGCTCACCAACGAAGCCGATCCGCATTGCCAAGCACTGGACGCCGGCGATCTGGATCTGCTTGCCGTCGAGGTAGCCGAAAGCCTCGTTGCTGAGGTCGGCGTCGGTCAGCTTGCCGAGCAGGTCGCGTGCCTTCGGGCCGGCGACATTGACTGCGCTAAGGCCCTGAGTAACGTCGGTTAGATGGACCTCCATCTCCCAAGCGGCAAGCCACCAGGTGAACCAGCGCTCAGCTGCGTCGGCTCCCGATGAGGTCGTCGTGACGAGGAAGCTGTCCTTGGCGACGCGGCAGATTGTGCCATCGTCGGTGATTCGACCGGCGTCGTTGCCAAGGACCCCGTAGCGGATTCGGTCGATCTTCAGGTCGCTCAAACGGTTGGTGTACATCCGGTCAAGGAAGACGCCGGCATCGGGGCCGCTGACGATCATTTTGCCGAGCGTTGAAACGTCGATCATGCCGACGGCGTTATGGACCGCGGCGGCCTCAGCCTTAACGTCGCCGTAGTCGTAGGCACGGCGCCAGTCGCCGGCCCACCTGACGTGGGCGTTCAGCTCACGCTGGCGGCCATGGATCGCGGAGCGCTTGGCAGGAGTAATGGGGCGACCGGCCAAGGCGCCGAGCGGCACCGCTGACCATGGCGGCCGCGCCGTTGTAATGCCGACCTCGTCAATGCTGAGACCTGTCTGGTCGGCGACCATTCGCACGCTCGGCAGCTGCGAGATGCGACCCTGCGAAGGGCCCATCGTGACGGTTGTGTAGCGCTTGCTGAGCTCAATCGAGTCGTAGCCCTCTTCGATCGCGTACTTCATATCCTTCGTCGTGACGTCCTCGTCGAGGTCGAGGAAGGCCTTGCCCTTCGGGTTGGCCTTGCGTTGGTAGGCGGGGGAGGGGGCCTGCGGCGAGGGAGCGGGAAGCGCGTCGAGCGCGCTGCTTGCCGCCTTCGCGGCAGCGCCGTCACCAAACTCGCACTCCTGCGCTGCTGCGGCGCCGGCAGCAGTGCCGCTCAGCGCAGCAGCGTCAAGCTCTTCCTTGCCGGTAACTGCCCCTGCCGGGTGCACGCCAGGAGGCGCATCCTCAGTCAGGAAGGAGTTGGTCTGCGAGTTAAAGATCGCCTTCGCACCGGCCTGCAGCATCAGCGACGAGGCCGGGACGGTGCCGCCTGAGACGACCAGCAGGTCGCAGTCAAAGTTTTCCTCAGTGCCAGCTTTGGCGACGCCGTTCTCGTCGAGTTCGGCAATCGTGCAGCCGGTCAACTTCTTCGAGCCGCGCGCCTCGACGACGCTCATGCCGCGCAGCAGCATGATCCCTGCCGCTTCAAGCTCAACCGTCAGCGCGTTCGAGCGGTTGGGCAGCAGATCGGCGACGGCGAGAATCTCAACACCGGCTTTGTGCAACGCCAAGGCAGCTTCGATGCCGCGGTCGCCGGTCGTAGCGATGACGGCCTTCTCGCCCGGCTTCAGCGCGTAGAGCGAGGCCAGCTTCCAGGCACCGGTTGACAGCATCACGCCGGGTAGGTCGTTGTTCGGGAAGATCAACGGCTGCTCGATCGAGCCGGTCGCGGCAACGTGGCACTGCGCGCGGATTTGGTGCAGCGTGCTGCCTTGCCAGACCGGCACCATCCCATCGAAGTAGCCGAGTGCAGGTGCGCTGCTAAGAATCTCAACGCCTGCAGCGCGGGCCTCGTCGGCCAGCTCGCGGGCGCGCTGATGCTGACCCTGCCAGAGCAGCTGGCCGCCCGGCTCGACGTCTTCATCGACGAGCACGACGTCGGCGCCTTCTCGTGCGGCAGCTATTGCGGCGCTCAACCCGGCGACGCCGCCGCCGATCACAAGCACGTCGCAGTGGCGGCGGCGGTAATCGGTGCGCCATTCGCGGTGCGCTTGACTCTTCTTGATTACGCCTAGGCCGGCGGCGTTGCGCAGAATCTTTTCGTAGAGCGGCCAGGCGCTGCGCGGCCAGATGAAGGTCTTGTAGTAGAAGCCGGCTGGCATGAACGGGCCGCCGAAGAGGTCGGCGGCTCGCATCACGTCGAAGTTCAGTGACGGCCAAGCGTTCTGGTGGACAATCTTCATCCCCTCGGTCGCGCGCTCGGTTGTGGCGCGGACCCCTGGCCATCCGCCGTCCTGAACCAGCGTGTTGGCCGTCCAGCCGGAGGCGCTAACGATTCCGCGCGGGCGGTGGTACTTGAACGAGCGCGAGAAGATCCGCTGGCCCTGCGCGTAGAGCGCCGAGGCGATCGTGTCGCCTTCGAAGCCTTCGACCGACTTGCCGTCGAAGCTGAACTTGACCTTCTTCGAGCGGTCGATCCGCTCGGCGGGCTGCTGCTCAAGGCGGCTCATTAGCGAAGCTCCTCGCCGCCGGCCGCGCGGGCCTCGGCAACAGGTGACACCGGCGCCTGAGTTGCGTCGGTGATCTCAGCGACGGCGGTCCAAAGAACCTCGTTGGTTGAGGTGTTGCGTTCAGCTTGGAACCAGGTTCGACAGCCGGCGCGGTGCCACCACCATTCGCGCTGGACACCATCGGTGTTGGCGCGGAAGTAGTTGTAACGGTTCAGCTCGCGTTCGCTCGGACGGCTCTCAGGCCGGACAACAACCTCACCGCCAAAACCAAAGTCGGTGACTTCGCGGGTACCGCAGATCGGGCAATTCAGCAGGAACGACATTCGGCTCTCAATCGGTTCGCTTGATCTTCTCGAGCTCATACTAGACAAATAGGTTCAAGGAATGCAAGGGCACTTGCGAAGACGACTTAGGACGGGGC
>JBCJUC010000025.1:0-3480 GCA_039744075.1 Solirubrobacteraceae bacterium | reverse complement strand
GATCGCGCGGTCGCTGAGCGTGATCTGCCCGTTGTCGATCGCCTGCAGTCCGGCGATGGCGCGCAGCAGCGTCGTCTTCCCGGCGCCCGATGGCCCGACCAGCGCGGTGCGGCTGCCGGCGGGGATGTCGAGCGACAGGCCGCGCAGCACCGGGCGCTCGCCGGGCGCGACGGTCAGGTCGGTGCAGGACAGGGCGGCCGGTCCGGTCACAGCGGCTGCCTTCCGGCGCGCACGGTCGCGACGAGCGCGAGGATCGCGGGTGCGAGGAACAGCAGTGCGAGCGCGGCGGCGACCTGCGGGTCGGGCCCGATGAACGGCAGCAGCACGACGGGCAGCATCGGGCGTCCGGCGCCGACGGCGAGGCTGGCGCCGTAGTCACTCCAGGAGACCAGGAAGCCGAGCAGCGCGGCGGCGGTGACGGTGGGCGCGGCGGCCGGGAGCGTCACCCAGGCGAGTCGGCGTAGCGGCGAGATCCCGCTGACCTTGGCCATCTCCTCGATCTCGGTCAGCCGCGGGCCGAAGCCCGACAGCAGCACGATCGTGACGTAGGGCAACACGAACGGCAGGTGCGCGGCGACGACCGCGAGCAGCGTGCCGTCGAGGCCGAGGCGGATGAACCACTCTGTCAGCCCCGTGCCGACGACGTAGCTGGGCACCAGCAGCGGCATCGCCAGCAGCAGGAACACCGGCGCGGGGTGGCGCAGTCGCCGCTCGCCGAGCACCCGGGCTGCGGGCCAGGCGAGCATGAGCGCGATCGTGACCGTCGCCAGCGCCACGGCCAGCGAGTTGCCGAAGGCCGCGCCGGTGTCGCCGGAGAACGCGACGCGCAATCCGCGCAGGCCCAGCTGCTGCGGGACGAGCGCCGGAGCGCGCCAAACGTCGGCGAAGGCGCGCAGCACGAGGGCCAGCAACGGCACGGCGATCAGCGCGCCCAGCACGACGCCAGACAGCTGTGGGCGACGCTCAGCCACCTTGGGGATCCCGTGCGACGCGAACGGCCAGCGCGGCCAGCGCGATCGACGCCAGCGCGGTGACGAGCAGCGCGCTGGCCGCCGTGCTCTGACCGGCGAGCAGGTCGCCGGTCGTGGCCTGGCGGGCGTATTCGGCGATCGTGGGAGGGTAGGACGGGCCGAGCGCCAGCGGCACCTCGAAGGCGCCGAGCACGTAGGCGAACACGACGATGCAGCCGAGCACGAGCGGGCGGCGGATGGCCGGCCAGACCACCCAGCGCAGCCGCTGCCACGGGGATACCCCAAGCGCGGCGGTGACTTCCTCGTGCTCACGTTCGGCGCGGCCGAGCGCGGCGAGCACGAGCAGCAGCAGGAACGGCGCCTCCTTATAGATGTACACGGCCACGATCCCGATCCCGGCTCGGTCGCGCACGAGCGTGACCGGCAGGCCGCCGAGGATCCGGTCCGCCAGGCCGCCCGGCGCCAGCCATAGCACCGCGACGGTCGCGACTAGCAGGTGCGGCATCAGCACCGGCAGCGCGACGAGTGCGCGGACGGCGGTGCCTCTGCCGCGGATCATCAGCGCGACCGCCACCGCGAGCATCGCCGCCAGGACGGTGCTCACGAGCGCCGTGCGCAGCGTAAAGCGCACCGCGTCGCCGAACTCGGGGTCGTGCAGCAGCGTGCTCCAGGTGTCAAGCGACGCGTTCCCACCCAGAGGCAGGACGCTCATGCGGATTGCGCCGACGACCGCGCCGCCGAACAGCAGCGCGACCGTCAGCGCCGCCGGGGCAAGCAGCGCGCGGTCGCGCCAGTGCGTGACGGATCGGCGGGGCGTCACGAGCCGCGCAGGACCTCGCGCGTCCAGCGCTTCTCCAGCGCCGCGACCTTGTCGGCGGCCAGTTCGGGGACCGGTGTGCCGAGGTCGATGAGCAGGTACGGGCTCGCGGTCGTGCGCTCGAAGAGCTTGCGCTCGGCGCCCAGCCGAGCGAGATCGAGCACGGTCGGGTTGCCGAGCGATGAGGGATCCTGCTTGGCGGCCTGCAGCTCGGGGCTGAGCAACAGGTTGGCCAGCACGAGTGCGCCCGCCCGATGTGCGGCGTCGGCGGGGATCGTCACGTAGGAGGTGTTCTGCAGAGCGCCGTCGCCGAGCAGGTACGGGCGAGCGCTCTTGGGGAACTGGCCCTTGCGCACAGCGGAGCTGACGAACGCGGCGTCATAGGACATCGCGAAGTCGACCTTGCCATCGCCGAACAGCGTGTTGAGCTCAGCCTCGGACTTCGGGTATGTGGTCCCCTTGCGGTACAGGTACGGCTTGAGCGCTTTGAGGTAGGCAAACCCGCCGTCCTGGCCCTTGGCGGCAACGACCTGGCGCACGAACGCCGAGCCGGTGAAGTCCGGCGGCGCGGGGTAGGTCACTCGCCCGGGGTGCTGCTCGGCGTACTCAAGCAGCGCGTCGAGGTCGCCGGGGGGCTTGACCTTCGCGCTGTCGTAGGCGTAGACGAACGCAGCGCGCTGCCACGGTGACTCCTGCCCGTCAACGGGGACCTGGAAGTCTGTCGTGATCGACGGGTCGGTGTGGTTGACGTAGCGGCGGGCGTTAGGCAGTTTGGTGGCCCAATCCTTCAACCACAGCCCGGCTGTCTTGCCGCTGGCGAAGTTCTCGCCGTTGATCCAGATCAGGTCGACGGCGCCGCCACTGGTCTTGCCGGCACGCCGCTGCGCGACCACGCGCTGGACTGCGTCGGCGGTGTCGGTGATCGGGACGCGCTTGACGGTCACGCCGAGCTTGCGCGCGGCCGGAGCGACGACGTCGTCGACGTAGGCGTTGATGCGGTCGTCGCCGCCGTAGAGCCACCACCGCACGGTCTGGCCGCGCGCGGCACGCAACGTGGCGTCGAAGCCGTCTGGGGCAGCGGCCGGGGTTGTCGATGACTTCAGCGGATCGCTCGCGCCGCACGCGGCGAGCACACCGATGCTCAGCAGCGTCGCAGCGGTCGCGACAAGTCGAAAAGATAGCTTCATGAATCCCTTACGGTTCGATGGCGTGATAGACCCGGCGCCGAGCGCCCGGTTACCTGATCTGACCTTGTCGCACCGCAGACGATTCTTTCCGATCACCGCCGGGCGCGATCGAACCGAACGCGCCCGGCGGCGGTCTGAGGAGTGCCGGTTCTCACGAGAAGCGGCACGATCAGCGCACATGGCACAATCAGCGCACATGACACCGTCTCCATCACCGTCGAGCGGGCAGGTGCGGGCCACGATCGCGTACTGCGCGCGCTACTGCGCGCGCCCCGCGCACCTGCGCCGTACGATGGCGATCGCCGCGGTCGTCGGCCTGGTCCTGAGCGCAGCCAACCAGGGCGCGATCATCGCCGCGGGCGACGCGACGACCGTCACCTGGCTGCGTTGCGCCGTCAACTTCCTCGTGCCGTTCGTGGTCTCCAACCTCGGCCTGCTGAGTGGGCGTCCGCGCTTGACACGTGACGCCGCGACGCTAGCGTCAGGCGATGACGAGCGCTGAGGT
>JBCJUC010000024.1:0-3791 GCA_039744075.1 Solirubrobacteraceae bacterium | reverse complement strand
AGCTGGCCGACCAAGGCCGACGCGAGGGTCGCGATCTTCGAGTGGATCGAGGCCTTCTACAACCGCACCAAGCTGCACAGCACCCTCGGGAATCTCTCCCTCTCAATCAACAAATGAACCCAGAAAACCCAACGGAACAGTGTCTACCGAAGCGGGGTAGGTCCACATCTCCATCGCATGGCGCCGGAGGACGATCCCAACACAGGGTCAGCTATCCCTCCGAAAACAGCCCGCCAATGCTCATTCCGCCGTCGACCGTGAGCAAATCGCCAGTGTGGTACGCCGATTCATCAGACGCTAGGTACACGACGGTGGTCGAGATGTTCTCACCGGTCGCCTTCATATTCAGAACCTGAAGCGGAAGCTCGTCCCTGTCGGGATCGTAACCCTCAAGGTCGTTCACAAGGTCATCGATCATGGGCGTGTAGATCAGCCCCGGCGCGATCGCGTTCACCCTGATGTTCGCGTCGCCGTATGAGGCCGCTGCCGCCTTTGTCATCGCGACCACGGCCGCCTTGCTCGTCTGGTAGGCAAAGATCCCCGGGGAGCCTATGTTGACTACCGCTGAGGAAATGTTGATGATCGAGCCGCCGCCGGCTCGCCGCATCGCCGGAACGGCCGCACGCATCCCAAAGAATACGCCGGTCTGGTTAACGGCAATGGTCCTGTTCCACTCTTCATCGGAACACGATTCCGCGTCTGACAGCGACATGATGCCCGCATTGTTAATCAGGACCGTGAGTTCTCCGTACTCCTCTTCTGCTGTTGCCACAGCCGCAGCCCAGTCCTCGGCGCTGGTGACATCCAAGTGAAGGTAACGGGCAGCGCCACCCTCGGCACGAATGCTCGCTGCCGTCTCCTCGCCCTCTTCGTCACGCAAGTCGCCTATGACGACGCTCGCACCCTCGGCGACCAAACGCTTTGCATGCGAAGCCCCTTGGCCACGTGCAGCGCCGGAGATCAGCGCCACCTTTCCAGCTACCCGACCTGCCATCTTCACCATCTCCGATCTAGGCGACTCGTTTTTCTTGCTGGCGGCGTGGATCGTCTCAACGTTCGCCAGAGCCGCTCTTGACGCCTGAGCCGCTCTTGAAATACTCGGCGTTGGTCTGAGCGAAGTGACTCCACTCCGGTGGAAGGTCGCTCTCGGGGTAGATCGCGCTCACGGGGCATACGTCGACACAGGAGTTGTCTTTCGTGTTGATGCAGGGCTCTGCGATGACGTACGTCACCACGCGTACCGTACGTCACCACGCATGTCTGACGAGGGTCGACCCACACCAGGTCATTGGAGTTCACTACGATCCCGGCCGATCGAACAGAATCGGCAACCGAAGCATGTCTCGGATGACCCCCGTCTGGTACTCAGGCTTGAAGTCATTCGGAAGACGGAAGTTCGGGATCCGAGAGAGGAATACCCCCAGCGCAACACGGAGGTCAAGTCGCGCGAGGTGGGACCCGACGCATCTGTGGGGACCGGCACCGAAGGCGATGTGCCCGTTAGGCCACCGGTCGAGGTCATATTCCTTCTCGTCGGGGAAACGCGCCGGATCTTGGTTCGCAGCACCGAAGTTCAGGTACACCCAGTCGCCAGCCGAGATCTGCTTACCAGCAACCTCGGTGTCCGCCATGACACGCCTTCCCACGCACATGACCGCAGATGCCTTGCGTATGAACTCCTCGAGCGCATGAGGAACAAGCGCCACGTCGCTCGCTAGGCGCTCGCGGTCATCCGAGTGGCTGGCGAGATAGTAGATCGCATCGGTGAAGACAGCGCTGGTCGTAGCCAAGCCGGCGCTGGAAAGCAGCGTAAGGCAACCGACACGGTCCTCCCACTCAAAGCCTTCGAACTCAAAGGCAAGGATGGCGTCGACCACGTCGCCTCTGGGTTCCTCGTCCTTTCGCTTCGCCAAATACTCAGCGTGGTAATCAGAGGCAGCCAGCCACCCGGCGTTCTTCTCTTCCTTAGTTGAACCGAAGAACGCCAGACCGAAGTCCTCCTGGAGCTTGGGCATGTCCTCGATCGGCATGCCGGCGATTACGGAGCAGAACACGCCAGCCGCAAGCGCATCGGAGAACTGGCTGACCAACTCCGCCTCGCCGTCATCAATGAAATCGTCGACGAGGTTGTTCGCAAGCTTGACGATCTCAGGCTCAAACTCCTCCATCACCTTGGGCTTGAAATACGGGTTGAGCATCTCCCGGAGGGCCGTATGAAGGGGCGGGTCGCAGTCCTCTGGGTACAACAGCTGCGGGGCGGGGGTGGCGTAGATGCCATCCTTGTCGCTGAACGTCTTCCAATCCTGCGCACATCGCCTCACGTCTTCGAACCCGTTGACGACCCAGTAGCCGCCCTCCTCGGTGCTTCGGGCGACCGGGCAATGCGCATGAAGGTCTTCGAACACATCTTCGCGATTCTCGGCGAGAACGGGCGAAGTGATCGAGTAGTTCTCGTAGAGGTCGGGGAACCTCGGCTCGGTGCTCGGCTCGGTACTCATATCTTCCCTTCCTGCTTTCGGAGGCCCCCGACGAACCCAGCAACGCCTTTGAAGCGAAGCATGGAGCAAAATCGGGAGCTCGGGAGCAAAATCGTCATGTAACGGGTAGAAGTCGGACGGTAAGGCTCGAGGCGCCCTCGTTGGCGGCTAGACAGCGACATCGCACCCAGTCGGGGGATCAACCTCACGTCGCTTCCCCGGGGCCGATAAGACCGAGCTCACGCAGGCCGCGGCGAGTTGGCGATCAGGTCGGCCGTCTTCTCCCCGATCATCATGCAGGTCAGGTTGGGGTTGACCCCGAGCGTCGTCGGAAAGATCGAGGCGTCCGCGACACGCAGGCCCTCGACACCTCGAACGCGAAGTTCGGGGTCCACGACTGCGCCCGAGTCAGTCGCTGCGCCCATGCGGCAGGTTCCCGCGGGATGGAATGCAGTGTACGAGGTCGCGGCCGCATACTTGGCGAGATCGGCATCGCTTTGAACCTCGGGCCCCGGGACGACCTCCCGACCCCACCAAGGCTTGAGCGCGGGCTGCTCGGCGATCTCCCGGGCACGCCGCAGCGCCGCCACCATGACCTGAGCGTCGTAGTCCTCGGGGTCGGTAAAGTAGGCGATGTCGATCAACGGCGGGTCCTCGGGATCGGCGCTGCGCAGCCGGATCTCCCCTTCGCTGCGGGCGCGCGAGACGTCGGTCGCGATGCAGAAGCACGGCGTGGATTCCCGACCCTTCTGCTGGGTGGTGAAGGAGTCCCACGAGCCCAGGAAGACCCACATCATCGTGTCGGGGACACCATCGTCGGACAGCACGGAGGTCACGATGACACCGTCACAGCCGATGGACTCGGTCGACCGCTCGACCGGGCGAGCCAGCTCGAACATAACCGTGCCTTCCGGGTGGTCGAGCAGATGCTGGCCGACCGGGAGGTCGACGACTGGGTCGATGCCGACCTCCTTCAGGTGATCGGCGGGACCGATCCCGGAAAGCATGAGCAGCTTCGGGCTGTCGAATGCCCCGCAGGAAACGACCACCTCGGCCCTGGCGTGGACGGGGCCGTCGGCCGTCTCGACACCGGTGACGCGCGTGCCGTCGAACAAGAGGCGAAGAACCAGGGTATCCGGCTTGACCACCAGGTTGTCGGGCAGGTCCGACAGTGGGTGCAGATAGGCGACCGAAGCCGAGCGTCTCAGGGTTCCGCGCTTGGTGAACGAGGGGGTGCCCACGCCCTCCCGGCTGGCGTCCGCCTTGAATACTCGCTTGGGGATGCCGCTCTCAGCGGCGGCTTCGCTATAGGCG
>JBCJUC010000023.1:0-3824 GCA_039744075.1 Solirubrobacteraceae bacterium | reverse complement strand
ATGGCGATCATGCGCGCACTCGGCTAACTTGCGTCCGTGGACCGCGACCGCTGCCAGGCCCCTCCACCAGGTCAACGAGGGACGCTCCGAAGAGCCGTACGATGCGTCGTTTGAGGGACCGCTCGGTCGCGAACGTAGACGAGGAGGACATCGTGACAAAAGCTTCGAAACGCGAAACCACGCTTCCGAGTTCCTTGACGGCCAGCCGAAGCGGATGCTCATCGGCGGTACCTGGGTAGCGGCCGCTTCCGGCAAGACGATCGAGAGCACCAACCCCTCGACCGGCGAGGCCATCGCCGAGTTCGCTGCCGGCGAGCAAGAGGACGTCGACCGGGCAGTTGTCGCGGCGCGCGGCGCGTTCGAAGGGCCATGGCGCACCTTCTACTCCTACGCAGCGGCAGAACGTGCTTCTCCAGTTCGCCGACCTGATCGAGAGACACTACGAGGAGCTGCATCTCCTTGACGTACTCGACATGGGCGTTCCGATCGGGCCACCGGACCCGGACGGGGGTGCGTTCTACTCTGAGCTACTCCGCTACTACGCGGGCTGGACGACGAAGATTCAAGGAGAGACCCTGCCGAATTCACTCGGTACGTTCAGCTACACGCTGAAGGAGCCGGTCGGCGTTGTGGGAGCGATCATTCCGTGGAACGCTCCGCTCGAGAGCGTGATCTGGAAGGTCGCGCCGGCACTCGCCGCTGGCTGCACCGTGGTGTTGAAACCTGCCGAGGACGGCTCGCTGAGCCCCCTGCGCCTAGGGGAGTTGCTCGAGGAGCTCGACTTGCCGGAAGGCGTCATCAACATCGTCACCGGCTACGGCGAGACCGCTGGCGCTGCGCTCGCGTCTCATCCGGGCGTCGACAAGGTAGGTTTCACTGGCTCCACAGCGGTCGGCCAGCAGATCGTTCGCGCCGCGAACACCTGGTCGAGCGCGCACGCGACAGACGGGTGGGCTGATCGCGATCGGCACCTGGCCCACCGAGTTGGAGGCGACGGGAGCGCAGGCGGGGCGCTACTCAGTGCTCACGGCGCCGGCAGCGATGAGCGCCGAGCGCTGCGCGTCGGACAGCGTGCGTGTCGCTCGTGCCTCGATGTCCCACCCCACGACCGCGGAACTGGCGGTGGTGATTTCGCGGCCATCAGGGGCCTTGAGGGTCTCCGATGTCGTGATGCTCTTCTTCCCGAACTTCGTGGGCGCGATCGAGCACACCGCCTCACGGTCTGCGAGGTGGAGCTCGCCGCGGAAGTCGAGTTCGAGGTGCAGAACGGAGTAGATCCACACGTCCTCTTTCTGCTCAGCCAGGATGGAGGCGAAAATGGAGTCAAAGAACTTCGAGCGACCAATGTCCAGTAAGGCATTCTGTGCGACGTGGCTGACGTGCCCGAGCGCATCGATGTCGAAGAACCGAAGCTCGACGCGGATGTCGCTACCCGGGGACGGCTCTTCGTGACTGGACATGGGGCCGGGTGCTACCACGCGCAGAGCGGGTCGCCCCGACCGTTCCTGGGCAGCGCACCCATCTGGCGGATGGGCGATCGCGAGTCCGCCGGTTCGGCGAACCCGCTCACGCATCACGGGCGGAACCCGCCGGCCGCCGCCATCCCCCGGCTAGGTGTGCTTCAGCCATTCGGGTACCGCTGGCGAGGGGTGGTGCTGTGTAGTGCGTGCATGCTGGGCGGTCGCCAGCCGTCGCAGACGGTAGGCGGGTTTGCCAGATCGAGAGGGCGTGATTCCCGTGGATGAGTTCGACGTCGTAGTGCTGGGAGCGGGCGTGGCTGGGATGACGGCGGCCTACGCCCTGCGAGATCGAAGCACCCTCGTCCTGGAGCACGAACCCCGGGTCGGCGGTCGGACGCTCTCCGGCGGCGACGTCCGGGCTTGGTACAACCTCGGTGCGCAGCTCGTCACGAGCCCACGGCTCGTTGCCCTGTGCCAGGAGCTTGGGATCGGACTGAACAGCGTAAGCGAGGCCGACTATGCGATGTCGCTGTGGGGGAAGGCTGCCCGCGGCGCGAGTCCGGAACGCCTGCTGATCCGCATGAACCTCTCCGCCGCCGACAAGGCCAACTTCGGGATAGCCGCTCTTCGTCTTCGCCGCGCACTGCGGAAGATCCAAAGCTACGACGACTCCCAAAAAGCACAGCTGGATCGGCGCTCGCTCCTCGACGTGATCGGCCGGGTCTCGCCGCGGATCGCGAGCATATTCGCCCTGCTCTGCGAGAACAGCACGGGGTCGCAGCCCCAGCACATGTCGGGGCTCTACGGCCTCGGCTACTCGCTGGCTCCCTACATCGATCCGGATTCCAAAGCAGGGATCTACGGCGTCCGGGGTGGCACTCAGCAGATCGCCAAGGCAATGCGCAAGAGGCTGGCCCCCGACAGCGTGCGGCTCGCGTGCCGGGTGACGTCCGTGCGCAACGAAGGACGGCACGCCAAGGTCACGTATCTCTGTGATTCGGGAGACGAGACAAGTGTTCTCGCGGAGCAGTGCATCTGCGCGCTTCCGGCCCAGGCAGTCCTCGACGTCGTGGAAGAGCTGCCCGCAGAGAAGCGTGCGGCACTTCGACGACTCACCCCCTACCCGAACATCGTGTCAGTGGCCTGGCCGGTCCGAGATGGTGAGGTGGCTCCGTGGGACCAGTTCTTCATCATGCCCGTTGTTGGACACGAGTCCTTCGGCTTGCTTACCAACTACGGATACCTCGCAAAGCAGCAGAACCCGAGCCTTGGCGGCTACATCAACACCATGGCAAATGGCATTAAGGCTGATCTCCTACGGGATATACCCGATGGCGATGTCGTCGACATGCAGTTCGCGAACCTTACGAGATTGTTCCCAGGAGCGGATGCGATCCTCGATCGAAGTGGTGCCGTCGTCCACCGATGGGCGTCAGGGCTGCCGAGAATCCAGCCCGGGTACTTCACGGATCGGCTGGTCCTCCGCCACCGGCACGGACGGATCCACTTCTGCGGGGACTACACGGCGGAGCCGGGCCTCGCCGGAGCCAACGGCAGTGCCCACTACGTCGCGCAGCAGGTCGCAGGGCATCTCGACGACGTGGATCAGGCGACCTCGTGCGCTGACCGCCAACGCCCGATGTCCACATAGAGTTCAAGACCGCGATGGCCGACGAGGAACGCGAGGTTCGACCAGACGGGTCGCCGCGTCGTGCCCTCGTCACCGGTGCGAACGGCGGCCTGGGGAGAGCGATCGTCGAGCGGCTGACGACCGATGGGTTCGACGTGGTCACGATGGACGTGATCGGACCGGCTGACCTCGTCGTCGACCTCGCCACCGACGAAATCCCCGCTGCCTCGCTCGCAGACATCGACGTCTGCGTCTCCAACGCGGGAATCGTTGACACGCTCTCTCCGGCGCACCGGATGAGCGCCCAGAAGTGGGCGCTCGACATCGACGTCAACCTGACCGGCTCGTTCCGCGTGGTGCAGGCCTGTCTTCCGGGCATGCGACAGCGCAGATACGGGCGCATCGTCCTGACCTCGAGTGCTGCAGCGGTCGTGGGCGCCCGCGGGCAGGTCGCCTACAGCGCTTCGAAGGCCGGGCTGATCGGGATGGCGAAGACCATCGCTTCCGAGAACGTCGCGCACGGCGTAACGGTGAACTGCATCCTGCCGGGCACCATCGCGACCGAGAGGGTCCGCGGGATGCCGCCCGAAGTCCTGGAACGCGTGCGTGACCGGCTTCTGCCATCGGGCCGTATGGGCGAACCGTCCGAGGTCGCTGCGCTCGTCGCCTACCTCTCCTCGAACTCGGCGGGGTGGGTGACGGCGCAGTCGATCCTCATCGATGGCGGGGCTCAC
>JBCJUC010000022.1:0-4964 GCA_039744075.1 Solirubrobacteraceae bacterium | reverse complement strand
CGGCGAGCGAGGTGTAGCCGCGGCCGACCTCGGCGATGTCGGCGTTCACCTGCAGGCCGATGAGCTTCAGGCCGCGCCCGAGCGCAGATCCGACCGCGCCCACCGCCCCCGCGGTCGTGGCGATGAAGCGGTCGGCTCCGGGCAGCGCCGCGGCGCGTAGGACCGGGCTGACCTCGGGGCCAAGGCCGCCGCTCGAGACGAGCACGAGCCGCTCGGTCATCTCAGGGAACTGGTAGGCGAACTGCATTGCGATTCCGCCGCCGAGCGAGTGGCCGACGAGCGTGGCGCGATCGTGGCCGAGCGCGGCGAGCAGGTCGCGTAGGCCAGCGGCCAGCGCCCCCAGCGAATAGTCGCCGCCGCCGGGGGCCGATCCTCCGTGCCCGGGCAGGTCGGGAGCAAGGACGGTGTGATGGCGCGCGAGCGGCTCGATCACCTCCCGCCAGTTCTGGAAGTCGCCTGCCATCCCGTGGATCAGCAGCAGGACGGGCCCCTTGCCCGCGTGGGCGTACGTCACCGGCCGGCCGTGGAGCGTCACTGTCTTGACGCCCATGACGCTCATGCCGAAGGGCCTCCTGTCGAGTCGCTGATTCGGGCGAGCGCGAACTCGCCGTCCTCACCGCCGCCCGCCTCGAGCTCGGTGAGGTAGTCGGCGACCGTGAGGACGAAGAGCTCCTCCTTGGAGTCGAAGGCGCGGTAGATCAGTGCCTTGTTGATCCCGGCGGCGCGTGCGACCATGTCGATCGATGCATCGCGCCGAAGGTTACCAGTGTTGTAACGAAGCGTATAACCAGAAGTTGCACCAGGTCATGAAGGTCGGGATACTGTGCCCTGATGGCGCGTCAGCGATCACGTGGCGGACTGTTCGGCACGCGCAGACAATCCGACCAGTTGAGCAATGACAACGGTGCCGGTTCGCGTGCGCTGCTGCAACCCCGGCCTGTGGCCACCGGACGTTTCCACCGGCGACCGCAGTCCCGGCGGCCCGAGATCAGCTGACGTTTGAGGGCGGAGCGCTGCGGCGCGTGTCGAAGCGCCGCAACCGCAGCGCGTTGGCGACGACGGAGACGCTGGAGAACGCCATTGCGGCGCCGGCGATGACGGGGTTGAGCAGGCCCATCGCGGCCAGCGGCAGCGCGGCGATGTTGTAGCCGAACGCCCAGCCGAGGTTTTCCTTGATCGTGCGCAGGGTCGCGCGGCTGAGACGGATGGCGTCGCCGGCTGCGCGCAGATCGCCGCTGACGAGGGTCAGGTCGCTGGCTTCGATCGCGACATCGGTCCCCGTGCCGATCGCCAAGCCGAGGTCGGCCTGGGCGAGCGCGGGGGCATCGTTGACGCCATCGCCGACCATCGCCACAACCCGGCCTTCATCCTGCAGGCGTTTGACGACGTCGACCTTTTCGGAGGGAAGCACTTCGGCGAGGACCTCGTCGATGCCGACCTCATCAGCGACCGCACGAGCGGTCGTGGAGTTGTCCCCGGTGAGCAGGATCGGATGTAGGCCGAGCTCCTTCAGGGCCGTGATCGCCTCGGAGGACGTTGGCTTGATCGTGTCGGCAACGACGAACACGGCGCGGGCTTCACCATCCCAGCCGGCGGCGATCGCGGTCTGCCCACGCGATTCCGCTGCGCGCTTGGCCGCGTCGAGCTCGGCGGTCAGCGGCATCGCCCACTGCTCAAGCAGCGCGGGTCGCCCGACGATCAGCGCGTGGCCGTCGACCATGCCCTCAACGCCGAGGCCTTCGTGGCTGCGAAAGTCCTCGACCGATGGAAGGGTGTCGTGCTCGGAGCGGGCGGCCTTGGCGATCGCCTGGGCAATTGGATGCTCGGAGGCGTCCTCAAGGGCGCCGACGAGGCGTAGAGCGTCGCCTCGGTCGATGCCCTCGCCGACGATGACGTCGGCCAAACTCATCCGGCCTGCGGTGACCGTGCCGGTCTTGTCGAGCACGATCGTGTCGACGGAGCGTGTGGACTCAAGGACTTCGGGACCTTTGATGAGCAGGCCGAGCTGGGCGCCGCGGCCGGTGCCGACCATCAGTGCGGTGGGCGTGGCAAGACCCAGCGCGCAGGGGCAGGCGATGATCAGCACGGAGACGGCTGCGGTGAACGCGAAGCCGGCGCCCTCGCCGGCGGCCAGCCAGAAGATCAGGCTGCTGAGCGCGAGCAGGATCACGATCGGAACGAAGATGCCCGACACGCGGTCGGCAAGTCGCTGAATCGGAGCCTTTCCGCTTTGGGCGTCGGTGACGAGCTTGGCGATCTGCGCGAGCGCCGTGTCGGCGCCGACATGGGTCGCGCGGATGACGAGCCGGCCGCCGGCGTTGACGGTCGCCCCCGCCACCTCGGCGCCAGGGCCGACCTCGACCGGTACCGGCTCGCCGGTAAGCAGGCTCATGTCGATCGCCGAGCGGCCCTCTTCCACGACGCCGTCGGTGGCGAGCTTCTCGCCGGGACGCACGACGAACTGCTGCCCGACCTGCAGCTCCTCGATCGGAATGCGCTGCTCGACGCCGGACGCGTCGAGGACTGCGACGTCCTTTGCGCCGAGCTCGAGTAGCGCTTTCAGCGCGGCTCCGGCGCGGCGCTTGGCGCGCGCCTCGAAGTAGCGCCCGAGCAGGATCAGGGTCGTGACGACCGCGGCGACCTCGAGGTAGATGTCGTCCGTTCCCGCTCCACGCTCTGGGACGAGCTGGAAGGGCATCGTCATGCCGGGCATCCCAGCGTTACCGAGAAACAGCGCGTACATCGACCACAGCCAGGCGGACAGCACGCCGAGCGAGATCAGCGTGTCCATCGTCGCCGCGCCGTGCTTCAGGTTCGCCCAGGCTACCCGGTGAAACGGCCATCCACCCCAGATCACGACCGGGGTGGCGAGCTGCAGGCTCAGCCACTGCCAGTACTCGAACTGCAGCGCCGGAATCATCGCCATCAACAGCACTGGCAGCGAGAGCACGGCGCAGATCACAACGCGCCGACCCAGCTCGGCCGCCGCGCGGTCGTCGGCGCCCTGATGCTCGTGGCCGGCGCGGTCCTGGGGCCCCGTCGCGGGCAGCGCAGCCTGGTACCCCACCGACTCGACTGCGCTCACCAGCTCGTCTGCGCCGAGCGTCAGCGGGTCGTAGTCGACGGTCGCCTTCTCTGTCGCGTAGTTCACGCTCGCCGTCACGCCGTCGAGCTTGTTCAGCCGCCGCTCGATCCGGTTCGCGCACGACGCGCACGTCATCCCGGTGATCGGGAGCTCCACGTGCTCGGTGAGGGGGATGGTCATGTCAGGACTCGAGTTGATCGGGCAACGGCGCTCACGCCTGAAACCGAGTAGGTCAGCTGAACTTGGGTATCGCTCACGGTGCGCTCCATCTTGCGTTGGATCTCCATCAGACTATACCCAATGGGGGTATCGCAGTCCAAGTAGGTGTTCGCCGGGATCACCGCCCGCGACGCGTCTGTACAGATATACCCCGAGGGGGTAGACTTGTGTGATGGCTACAAACGCACCGTCCACGCACGGCTACACCGCCACCAAGGACCAGCTCAACAAGCGCCTGCACCGCATCGAGGGTCAGGTCCGCGGCATCGAGAAGATGGTCGACGACGACCGCTACTGCATCGACATCCTCACCCAGATCTCAGCGGTTCAGGCCGCCCTAGACAAGGTCGCCCTGGGACTGCTCGACGAGCACGCACGCCACTGCGTGCTAGGCGCCAGCGTCGGCAAGCAGCCCGAGAAGACCGACGAACTGATGGCCTCGATCGCACGCCTGATGCGACCAACGAGAGCAGCAAATGAGCAAGACCAATGACCCGAGTGGGCCAGCCACGTACGAGCCGCCAAGCCGCGGCGGCCTCGACAGCGCGACTGTCAAAGCGCAGATCGCAGCGGCCGTGCGGCTGCGTGGCACGGCTGCCGTTAAGGGCGCGCCGGAGCGTTATGTCGGCCTGACGACAAGGCTGCTCGGCTTTGTCGTCGATGCGCTGCTGATCAATCTGGTCGCGCTCGCAACATGGGCTGTCGTCGCGCTGACAATCTCGGCGCTGAAGATCCCTGACGACGTTCGCAACCTGATTGTCGTGATCCTTGGCGGCTGCTACATCGTCTGGTCAATCGCCTATTTCATCGCCTTCTGGACCAGTACCGGCCAGACGCCGGGCGCACGGGCGCTCGAATTTCGCGTCGTCAACGCCGAGGACGGACGGCCGATCCGCACCGGCCGCGCGCTGCTCCGCTTCGCCGGAATGATCCTCGGTGCGCTACCACTATTCGCCGGTTACATCCTTGGCCTGTTTGACGCTCGCTGCCGCTGCCTGCCCGACCTGTTTGGCAACAGCGTCGTGATCGACGCGCCGGTTTTCACCGTCGCCGACCGGCGGCGGATGGCGCGCGAGGCCGCAACCAACAAGTACAAGCCGCGCCACAGCGCCGCCGCACAGCAGTTCAGAGCGCGCAGCGACGACGACGCATAGGATCAGCAGCCCCGGCCATCGCAGTTCAACCCTGAAGGCAACAAAACAGTTGATCTAGGGCAGCAGAACCTTCCGTGAGCGACTTCAGCCAGGATGATGGCTGATCAATCGCCCGGCAGCCAGCTGCGGTCAGCGAAGATCATCGCCCGCAGCTGCTGTGCGTAATCGGAGTCGAGCACAATCTTCTCCAACTCTACGTTGTCACTCATGATCGCCTGCAGCCGAAGGTGGTCGTGGTCGGCAGCGGCGCACAGCACCAGGCCGCAGTAGAAGAAGTCGTATTCACGCAGCAGCTGGGTCGCCTGATCAAGCTCCTCCCGCTCCAGCGTCTCGATGTCGAGATCGCAGTAGACGACGTCATCGTGGTGCTGCACGGCGCCGCGCAGCGCCGCCAGCAGTCCGGCCCGGCCGTCGTCGCCCCAACGGCTGACCGTGATCAGTGAGCTGCCGCGCTGTTCGTCGCGCTCAGCTGTTACGGCCGCTCGCTCGCCAAGCTCGGCCTGCGC
>JBCJUC010000021.1:0-5362 GCA_039744075.1 Solirubrobacteraceae bacterium | reverse complement strand
GGGATAGCGACTGCTTTTCGACATATTCGACTCCTTTAACCAAGAGTCTCACGGCTCCTGGGATCAGGTGTCGTCGAAAGCGGGGAAGTTCCAGGATGTCCTTTCGGGAAGTTGAATGGGTCATCACAAACCGCATGCTGACTGACGAAACGGACGCTTCCGGGGGTGTTCTTCAGATGCTTATTGGGATTTCGAGGCTAGAGCCCGGCGGCATCCGCGTTCCGCTGATGCTCGCCGTTGGTGCTTGAAACCCCATGGCGAATCTCAAGAAAGAAGTCAAGAAACTCGTGAAGGCGGCCGAACAGCAGGGTGGAGGGCCGTCGAAACGAAGAAGGTCTGGAAGCTCTATGGCCTGGACCCCACCGCCGGCGCCGAAGCAGATTCCGGCGCCGGCGGAAGTTCCCTTGGGCGAGGAGAGAATCTAGGTCCGACCTGCGCCGGGCTCGGCGCCGACCATTGCTCCTTGACAGGGGCAGCAACGCCGAGATCGACGCCGAACTGGGGGCAGGCCAACCTCCCCCGCGCGATGCAATTTCCGGAGCTCATCCCCGCTTGCCCGAGCGCCTGACACGCTTGCCCGAGCGCCTGACACGCTCGCCCGAGCGCCTGACACGCTCCGTCATCTCCTCGCCCACGGTGGGGTCGCGCACGGTGGTGACGCCGCCGAGCTTCTCGCCAGCGGCGACATCGCGCAGCAGCCTGCGCATGATCTTGCCCGATCGCGTTCGACCCGGTGCTGTCCCGTAGTCATCGGCGCCCGGCTACTGGGTCGGGCGGGCGCTGGTACTCGTAGAAGCCGCGCTCCGCCTTGCGCCCCAGGCGCCCCGAGACGACCATTCGCTTCAGCAACGGCGGCGCTGCACCCGGCATGTCCGAAGGCGGTCAGGTCTCTGCGGGGAACTGTGCGATCGGCAGTTCGTCGGGTCGGCGGAGCCCTGGCGCCAACGCACGCAGGGGGAGGATCGACTTGATCATGCGAGCGGCGGTGGAGGGATAGCTGTCGATTGGAAGGTCGAGGCGGACCACGGTTTCAAGGTCATTCGGGCTCTTGACCCGGATCACGCTTCCCTCCTGGAGGCCTCCGGGCTCACCCAGGGTGCTCTGCCATTCGAGCTCGATCCGGGGTGAGCCCTCAACGATTCCGATCACGCGATGATGGAAACCAAGGACCCGGCCCGCGTCGACCTCGATCCCGAGAACCTCCCGGGCTTGATCGGCGACGATCAGCCCCGGCCGAGGGTCGATCGTTTCGAGCTCAAGCCCCGTGGCCGCGGCTATGAGATGGACCGACTCGGTCATGTGTTCGATCAGGGTGGCTCCCGCAGCCGCAGGTTCTCCTCCGACGCGCAGCTCCTGACGAAGCACCTCGGCACCCCAGCTCGTTATGTTGCTCACCCTACCCGCCCAGATCGACACCGGATCGGGCATGCTAGTAGCCAGCAGAGCGGGCAGCACGTCCATGGCGAATCCGGGATTGACGCCGGTGCCCAGCAGCCGCGCCCCACCGTCGCGGGCACGACGATCCAGCCGCTCGGCCTTCGCCTCACCGAGATGGAAGCCTGCATGGATCAGGCCGCTTGCGGTGATGACGTCTTTGCCGGCGTTCGCGGATCGCTCGAGCAGGTCGAGCATGACGTCGCCACCCAACCCGCCATAGAGGACCACATCCACATCGTCCCGGGCCAGGACGGCATCGACGTCTTGGGTGACGGTCACGCCCACGGGCTCGCCGACCGTCAGCTTCCCGAGGTCCTGGCCGTCCTTGGTGGGGTTGGCTACGATCCCCGCGACGACGCGAACGCCCGATGCGTCGCAGCCGCGAAGCAGCTCGGTCGCGAGCCGTCCGGTACCAAAAATTGCGGCCCCGACGGCACTCCGGTCGGGCACGGATGGCTCATCGGCGGGCATGGAGTAACCGTACCGCCCGAGGCGCAGGCCCCTTCAATTCCCGCAGATGAGATGACCCATCTGGGGGATCATCCGGTCTGCCCACCAGCGCGCTGCGGACTTCCCCCGGTCGGGCGGTCTTGCTGGCGGCATCCTGTGGCGGTGGGGTTGGTGGTTGTAGCTTGAAACGCGTCTGGGGCGCTGGTGTGTGGTTCTGGTTCGCCCGGTTTGGTCTTCAACGTGTCAGGAGGAGCATGGCTTTAGAGTTCGTCAATCCGCCCACGTTGGTCAAGCCTCATGGCTACGCGCATGCCGTGGTGGCCCCGCCCGGCAGAACGGTGTACCTCAGCGGTCAGCTGTCAGTGGACCAGGGTGGTGAGCTGGTTGCCCCGGGCGACTACGCCGGTCAGGCCACGCAGGCGATGTTGAACGTCGCCGCGGCGCTTGAGGGTGCCGGGGCCACCATGAAGGATCTCGTCAAGTTCTCGATCTACGTCGTCGATCTGACACCGGAGCACCTGGATGACCTGCTCAAGGGCCTTGCTGCCGCGGCGCGGGAAACCGGGATGGGGGCCACGGCCACCGCGATGCTCGGTGTGGCCAGCCTGAGTGAGGAGGGGGCGCTGGTGGAGATCGACGGGGTCGCCCTGGTCGGGGCGGGAGAGGCGTCATGAAGCTGTTGGTGACCGGGGGCGCGGGTGACATGGGTCGCGTGGCATGTGCGACGACGGCGGCCGACGAAGTGATCACCGAGGTCGTGGTCGCTGATCGCGATGGGCCCAGGGCAGCGGAGGTCGCCGCGGAGATCGGTTCCAAGGCAACACCGATGACACTCGACATCACCGATGCCGACGCGCTGCGCGAGGCGGCGAGCTCGGCCGACATGATTCTCAACACGGTCGGGCCGTTCTACGCCTACGGCCGTTCGGTGCTGGAGGCGGCCATCGATGCCGGCGTTCACTACGCCGACATCAACGACGACTGGGAGCCGACCGTCGAGATGCTCGAGCTCTCCGATCAGGCCGCCTCTGCCGACATCACCGCCCTGGTGGGCATCGGCGCGTCGCCGGGAATCACGAACCTGCTCGCCGTCGTGGCGCTGCGAGACTTCGAGACCATAGACCGGGTGTTCATCGGCTGGCGCACCGGTACCGGGGTACCCAAGGTGACCTCGCAAAACCCCAGGCCGGAGGCATCGGCGGCCATCGACCACTGGGTTCACAACTGCGCTGACCGGATCCGCATCTGGCGGGGCGGTCGGCACATGGACGCGGATGCGATGGAGGAGTTGACGGTCACCTACCCCGGGGCGGGCAGCGGCTCGGTGTGGACCGTCGGCCACCCTGAGCCGATCACCCTCCCGATCACCTACCCCGGGATGAGCGAGTGCCTGAATGTCATGGTCTCCCGGCCCGGGCTGATCGAGGCGATGCGCCGTGTCGTCAAGCGCGTGCAGTCGGGGGAGCTCGACGTTCACCAAGGGGCGAATGCGCTTTTGCTCGAGCCCAACCGCCGAGGCCCCGCCGCCGGGGAGCCCGCGCCCTTCCCCGACATGTTCGCGCTGGTTGAGGGCACCGTCGACGGACAGCCGACCCGCGTTGGCGTCGACACCAATGTCGTGCCGCAGGGGGGCATGGGTGAGATCACGGCGATTCCGTTGAGCATCGCTGCAGGCATGCTTGCCCGCGGCGAGATCACCAAGCGCGGAGTCGCCGCCGCCGAGGCCGCCATCGACCCGGATGTCTTCTTCTCCCGCCTCGCGCCGTACTCCGCGCCGCCCATCCCAGAGGACCACCTGACCATCGTTCGCGAAGCCATTGACGCCTGATCCGGTTGCCGCCAAGAACTGGA
Source organism: Solirubrobacteraceae bacterium (assembly GCA_039744075.1). Taxonomy (GTDB): domain Bacteria; phylum Actinomycetota; class Thermoleophilia; order Solirubrobacterales; family Solirubrobacteraceae; genus F1-60-MAGs163. The sequence goes on along the minus strand of JBCJUC010000021.1, from coordinate 1,624 downwards.
GGGTCGTCATGATGCGGAGCCCGGTCGATGCGTGTCGCCGCATGATCGGTCCGATGTGCCGCTCTGACGAGGAGGGCATGCGGGCGGTGCTCATCGACGATGCCCGGTACTAGTTTCCGGTCAGCAGCCCGGTGCACGGCGCTGACGCAGTCGCCGCGAAGTTGACGAAGCTCGTGGGCGGCCTTGATCCCCGTTTCGTGCGCCGAGTTCACGTCGTCGGTCGTGAACGGCGACCACGCCGCGATCGCATGGACGCAGACGGCCGAGCTGCCTCCAACCAAGGACACTGATGACAGACGTTGGAGAGCAGACGGCAAATAGCGGTCGCGGATTGTGGCTTGACCAGGCCCTCAGGGCGGAAGGCGGGGGCGTTGCGAGCGCGCCCGCTCTCCAGGGCACGGTCAGCGCCGACGTCTGCATCGTCGGCGGCGGCTACACCGGGCTGTGGACCGCGATCCGCCTGAAGGAGCGCGCTCCGTCGCTGAAGGTCCTAATCGTCGAGCAGGATCAGTGCGGCTTTGGGGCAAGCGGGCGCAACGCCGGCTTCGCGCTCTCCTGGTGGTCCAAGCTGGGCAGCCTGCAGAAGCTCTGTGGGACCGACGATGCCGTCTCGCTGGCTCGGCAGACCGAGGCCGCGATCGGCGAGATCGGCGAGTACTGCCGCACCAACCGGATCGATGCCGACTTCCGCCAGGACGGCTGGCTGTGGGCGGCCACTTGCCCGGTTCAGGTGGGTGCCTGGGATCCCGTGGTCGAGGCGGCCGCGAGCGTTGGCGCGCGCCCATACGAGCGCCTCGATCCGGATGAAGTCGCCCGGCTGGCGGGTTCGCCCACGCACATCGACGGTGTGCTGGATCGATCCGGCGCGACAATCCAGCCCGCGTTGCTGGCGCGTGGCCTGCGGCGCGTTGCGCTGGAGCAGGGGGTCGTCATTCATGAGCGCTCACCGATGCTCGGCCTCGAGCGCAGCAGCCCGCCGGTCGTGCGGACTGCGGGCGGTCAGGTCAGGGCGCAGTGCGTGATCCTCGCTATGAACGCGTGGGCGACCTCACTGCGCGAGTTTGCGCGCAAGATCATCACAGTCGGAAGCGATATGGCCGCGCTAAAGCCCTGCCCCGATCGGCTGACCGAGATCGGCTGGACAAACGGACTTGGGATCACGGACTCGTACATGTTGCTCAACTATCACCGGCCAACCCTCGACGGCCGGATAGCATTCGGGAAGTCGCTGGGTAAGGTAGTTTTCCGCGGCCGTCCGGGCACCAAGTACAACGGACCGTCTCCGAACGCCGACCGCGTCGTGAACAGCTTCCGCGCGCTGTACCCCAGCCTTGCGGACATCCCGATCACGGACAGCTGGCACGGCCCCGTCGATCGCTCCGCCGATGGGCTGCCGTTCTTCGAGCGTCTCGGCGGGCGGCGCGACATCATCGCCGGCCTCGGCTTCTCCGGCAACGGAGTGGTGCCCTGCTACTTGGCCGGACGGATCCTGGCCTCTCTGGCCCTCGAAGCCGATGACGAATGGAGCCGGTCACCACTCGTCCGGTCGGCGCCCGGAGGCTATCCACCCGAGCCGGTCAGGTACCTAGGGTCGCTGATGGTTCGCAGGGCCGCAGTCCACAAG
>JBCJUC010000020.1:0-7054 GCA_039744075.1 Solirubrobacteraceae bacterium | reverse complement strand
TCGACGACGGCGAACGAGCGGTGCGGCAGCCAGCGCTCAGCCTCGCGCGCCCAAACCAGTTTGATTGAGGCGGGGCAGATAACGATCGCCGGGTAGGCCTCATCAGCCTCGATTGTTGCCAGCGCCTCGATCGTCTTGCCGAGTCCCTGCTCATCGGCGATCAGTGTGCGCCGCGCCTTCAGGGCATAGCGCACGCCAGCCCACTGGAACGGCTCCAGCGTTCCGCCAAGCCGCTCTTCAAGACCCTCGATCGGCGGCGCCTCTGTTGCGCGCGAGGAACGGACCGCGGCGGCAGCAGCGCGGTGCTCTTCGCGCAGCCCTGCCAACACGCTGATCGCCTCGCCGGTGACGCCAACCTGATGGCCGGCGATGAACTCGTCCAGCTGCTCAACCAACCAGGGGTCGATCGGCACCGTCCGTGTGCCAGCGGCGGCCGGCATCCGCTCAAAGGCAAAGCCGGTCTCACGATCCCACAGCACGTTAAGTCGCAGGTAGTCGGCGTCGACGCGGCGGATCAGTTCGAGCTGGGCGGGCGGCGGTGTGCGGCCGACCTGCAGCTCGGTAAGGCAGCGCGCTGCGCCGCCGTCGAGCCTCGCTGAGCGCTGCTCGGCGAGTAGCGCAGCGTTGTCGGTTGTAAGCGGGACCAGTGTCGTCCCGTCGTCGGCCTGGACCGCGCCTTCGAGCAGCTTTGAAGGGACGCTGCCGGCGCGCGTTGTCAGCGCCCACCAGCCGCGGCCGTCGTAGCGGCGCGTGGAAACTGTCCCGATCCAGCGCCGCTCAACGGCGCGAATCCATGCTTCGACCTCGTTGCTGGCCGTCAGTTCAGGGAAGCGCGCCAGCAGGTCGGCGACGTGCAGCGCCGCCCAGTCGTCGGTTGGCGCCCACCATTCACGCCGGTCCCAGTCGAAGCGGCGCTGAGGGATCGTCCGCACGAGCTCGACGATCTGCGCGTCGTAAGGGAAGGCGAGCACGACAATCTCGCCGTTCTCGTCGCTGCGCCGCAGCTCAACGTTCGCTCGATCGGGGGCTGATTGCACGCTCTCACCGTAGCCCGGCGCAGTGACGTGCTGGCGCGCGGCGCGTCGGTGCGCAAGGATGCGCGAATGGCTGACTTCGATTATTTGATCGTCGGTGCTGGCTCGGCCGGCTGTGTACTTGCCAACCGGCTCTCCGAAGACCCTGCGGTGCGCGTTGCGCTGCTCGAGGCGGGGGGCTCGAATCGGCACCCCAGCGTTGTCATTCCGGCGGCCTTCGCCGAACAGTTCCACAGCAAGCGTGACTGGGATTTCTCAACTGAACCGGAGCCCGGCTGCGACAACCGTGAAATCTTCATTCCGCGCGGCAAAGGGCTTGGCGGTTCGAGCGCGATGAACGCGATGCTTTACGTCCGCGGCAGGCCGCTCGACTATGACCTCTGGCAGGCTGAGGGATGCCCCGGCTGGGGCTGGCAGGACGTTCGCCCGTACTTCCTGCGGGCCGAGGACAACTCGCGCGGCAGATCGGAACACCATGCTGTCGGTGGTCCGCTGCGGGTTGAGGACGCGCGTTCGCCGCGCGCCCTGACGCGTGACTTCATCGCCAGCGCCGAAGCGGTCGGCATCCCGTTCATTGACGATTACAACGGCACTGAACAGGACGGCGTCGCAGTAGTTCAGGTGACTCAGAAGGGCGGCCGGCGTTGGAGCGCCGCCGACGGCTACCTGAAGCCGATCAAAGGCCGCGCCAACCTTGAGCTGATCACCGGCGCAACGGTGCAGCGGGTTGAGCTTGAAGGGAAGCGCGCGGTTGGCGTTAGCTTCAAAGACCGGCGCGGCCGCGAGCAGACGCTGCGCGCCTCGCGTGATGTGATCCTTGCGGCCGGAGCAATCGGCTCGCCGCAGCTGTTGATGCTCTCCGGTATTGGCCCGGTGGACCATCTGGCCGAGGTTGGTGTGCCGCTGGCGCACGAGCTGCCTGGCGTCGGCGCCAACCTGCACGATCATCCGTCGCTGGTCTGCACATGGGACCTGCCGGGCGGCGGTTCGCTGGCCGACGCCGAGAAGCCAAAAGCGATGTTGGAGTGGCTGCTGCGACGCACCGGCCCGCTGGCATCAAGCGTCGCCGAGGCTTTCGCCTTCGTTCGCAGTCGGCCCGGGCTGCCCGCCGCCGACCTGCAGTTTCACTTTGCGCCAGCCTACTTTGTTGATCACGGCGCAACTACCTATGACGGGCACGCACTGACGATCGCGCCGGTGCTGATTTCGCCGAAGAGCCGAGGCCATCTGCGGCTGCGCTCAGCCGACCCGACCGCGCCGCCGCGGATCCTGACCAACATGCTCGTCCAGCAGGAGGACGTCGCAGCAATCGTCGAGGGGGTCAAGATCGCTCGCCGGATCGCCGCCAGTGGTCCGCTGGCCGAGCTCTGCGGCGCCGAACTACTGCCCGGTTCACCGGTCAGCGATGACGACGACATTGAGGCCGACCTGCGCCGCCGTGTTGAAACGCTCTACCACCCGGTCGGGACCTGCCGAATGGGCAGCGACGAGGGCGCCGTCGTTGATCCGCAGACCCGCGTGCGCGGGATCGAGGGGCTGCGCGTCATCGATGCTTCGATCATGCCGCTGATCCCCGGCGGCAACACGCACGCGCCGACCGTGATGGTCGCCGAGCGGGCCGCCGACCTGATCCGCGAACGAGCCTACGTAACCGCATGATCCGCCGCTCGGCCGCGCCGCTTGGTCGCTGTACGTTCGGTAACATCAGCCACCAGCGACCTCGATCGGAACCCCGTGGACCTGACGTTTAGTGAATCTGAGAGTGCCTTCCGCGACGAACTGCGCGCTTGGATTAAGGCCAACCACCCCGGCGACGAGCCGGCCGGAGAGGACGAGGGTTACGCCTTTCGCCGCGACTGGCAGCGCCGGCTCTACGAAGCCGGCTGGGCCGCCGTGCACTGGCCAACCGAGTACGGCGGGCGCGACGCGTCGCTAATCGAGGCGGCGATCTTTAACGAGGAGCTGGCCCGCGCCCGCGCCCCGTCCCCGGCCAACGTACTGGGCCTGATCCTCGCCGGCCCGACACTGATGACCTGGGGTAACGACGAGCAGAAACAGCGCTACCTCGCGCCGATCATGTCGGGCGAGGAGATCTGGTGTCAGGGCTTCTCCGAGCCTGAGGCCGGCTCCGATCTGGCCTCGCTGAAGACGAAGGCCGTACGTGACGGCGACGACTGGCTGGTCACCGGTCAGAAGGTCTGGACGAGCGGTGCCCAGTACTCTAAGTTCTGCATGCTTGTCGCCCGGACCAATTTCGATGCGCCGAAGCACAAAGGTCTTACCTATTTCGTGCTTGACATGGAGCAGGAGGGGGTTGAGGTCCGGCCGCTGCGCCAGATCACCGGCGACCCTGAGTTCAACGAGCTGTTCCTCGAGAATGCGCGGATCCCGGACGCCAACGTTGTCGGTGGTGAAGGAAACGGCTGGACCGTTGCGCTGACAACGCTGATGAACGAGCGGGCCGGGCTGGCCTTTGGTCTGCAGGTTGGGATGAAGGTCGCGCTCGATCAGCTGACTGAGGAGCTGGCGGCTCGCGGCCTGCTCGATGATCCAATGATCGCCGACCGGCTCGGCGAGCTGCACATGCGCTGCGAGATTCTGCGACTGACCGCCTACCGCGGGCTAACAGCGACGATGAAGTACGGCCAGCCGGGGCCTGAGGGCTCGCTGACGAAGTGGATGTGGTCGCAGGGCAACCAGGAGCTGATGCAGTTCGCAACAGAGGCGCTTGGGCCGCAGTCGATGGCCGGCGGCTCGCCCTGGGGCCGCTCAATGTTACGCTCGCGCGGTAACTCAATCGAGGGCGGCACGACCGAGGTGCTGAAGAACATCATCGCTGAGCGTGTGCTCGGCCTGCCAAGAAAGAAGTAGGGCCGACAATGAACTTTGACTTCACTGAAGATCAGCACGAGATTAAGCGCACAGCGCGCGACCTGCTGGCGGCGCGGTCAGGCCCCGAGCAGGTACGCGCGGCCGCGATCAGCGATGCCTACGACGAGTCGCTGTTCGCCGAACTTTGCGAGCTTGGCTGGGCGGGGATCGCGATCGACGAGCAGTATGGCGGCGCTGGCCTTGGCGTCGTTGAGTTGATGATCCTTTGCGAGGAGCTTGGCTTCGCGCTCGCCGCCTCGCCGTTCCTGTCAAACGCGCTCGGCGGCCTGATGATCGAGCACGCAGGTAGTGATGAGCAGCGCGCCAAGTGGCTGCCGGGGATCGCATCAGGTGAGGCGACTGCGACGATCGCTCGCGCCAGCGGTGGCGTCGCCGAGGTTGTTCCTGACGCCGACGCGGCCGCCGTGATCGTGCTGATCGAAGGCGACGATGCGGCGCTCTACAGGCGAGCCGAGGCTGTGGCCACGCCGCTGACAACGATCGACCCGACCCGTCGCTACGCGCGCGTTGAGGCCAGCGGCGGTGAGGCGCTGCCCGGCGATGTTGCCGGCGCACTGGCGCGGGCTGAGGTTGCGCTGTCGGCCGAGATGGTCGGGATCGCGCAAAGGACGATGGAGATGGCGGTTCAGTACGCCAAGGAACGCAAGCAGTTCGGCACGCCGATCGGCGCCTTCCAGGCCGTTTCGCACCGCTGCGCGGAGATGCTGCTGGAAACCGAAGGTGCGCGCTCTGCCACCTACTTCGGCGGCTGGGCGGCCGACGGGGATCGGTCGCAGCTGGCCTTGGCATCGGCCCTGGCGAAGGCCGCTGCCTGCGAGGCGGCACGCTCGGTCACGGCTTCGTCGATTCAGGTTCACGGCGGCGTCGGCTTTACCTGGGAGTCCGACCTGCACTGGTTCTTCAAACGCGCGCAGCTCGATGCAGCGATGCTTGACAGCGCCGCAGCGCAGCGCGCGCGAATCACCCGGCTGCAGGTTGCCGCGCTGACGATGGTAGGCGCCTGATGCAGTTTGAACTGAGCGCTGAAGGCGAGCAGCTGCGCGGCCGCCTGCTGGAGTTCATGGATGATCGGGTCTACCCGGCCGAGCCGATTTTTGAGCAGCAGATGGCGGCCGCCGACGATCCGGCCCATCATCCGCAGATCATCGAGGACTTGAAGGTCGAGGCGCGTGAGCGTGGCCTTTGGAACCTTTTCCTGCCACACAAGACGGAGTGGAACGAGGGCCTTTCAAACTTCGATTACGCGCCGCTGGCTGAGATCTCCGGCCGCTCGATCGATCTTGCACCGGAGGCGATGAACTGCTCGGCGCCGGACACCGGCAACATGGAGCTTCTGGCGGCCTTCGGCACACCGGAGCAGCAGCAGCAGTGGCTGCGGCCGCTGCTCGAGGGTGAGATTCGCTCCTGCTTCTCAATGACCGAGCCCGACGTCGCCTCGTCCGACGCGACGAACATCGAAACCTCAATCGTGCGCGACGGCGACGAGTACGTAATCAACGGCCGTAAGTGGTGGAGCTCCGGGGCCGGCCGCGAGCGTTGCAAGATGTCGATCGTGATGGGCAAGACCGACCCGCAGGCCCGCAGCCACGCCCAGCAGAGCATGGTGATCGTGCCGCTCGACACTCCCGGGATAACGCACGTCCGCAACCTGAAGGTCTTCGGCTACCTCGACCGTAAAACACACGCCGAGCTGCTGTTCGAGGATGTGCGCGTACCGACCTCGAGCCTGCTCGGGCCTGAAGGCGGCGGCTTCATGATGAGCCAGGCGCGGCTCGGGCCAGGGAGGATCCATCACTGCATGCGGCTGATCGGGATGGCTGAAAGGGCGCTGGAGCTTGGCTGCCGGCGCGCAATCTCACGCGAGGCGTTCGGCAAGACGGTGGCCGAGCAGGGGATTGTTCAGGATTGGATTGCCGAGAGCCGGCTTGAGATCGATCAGGCGCGGCTGCTGACGATGGACGCCGCCTGGCAGATGGACAGCGCCGGCAACAAGGCGGCGCGCAACGCAATCTCGTCGATCAAGGTTGTTGTGCCGCGGATGGCCTGCGCTGTTCTTGACCGCGCGATCCAGATTCACGGCGCCGCCGGCGTCAGCGACGACTTCCCGCTGGCGGCGATGTATGCCGGGGCGCGCACACTGCGGATCGCCGACGGGCCGGACGAGGTCCACAAGATGGTCATCGCTCGGCGCGAGCTGAGCCGTTACGCGCAGTAGTGGCTAACGGCCGGCGCGCTCCAGCGCGCGGCAGGTTGCCTTCGCCAGCAGTGCGCCGCTGAGGCTGCCGACGATCACGTCGCCCGGATAATGGACGCCGCTGTGAACACGCGAGTAGGCGACAAGTGATGCCGGCAACGCCAGCGCGGCGCCGGCCGCGGGGATTACGTGGCCGACGCCGAGTGCAAAAGCAAAGGCTGAGGCTGAGTGGCCGGACGGAAACGAGGTTGAGCTGGGCATCGACACGTGGCGGGCCTTGATCACGCCGGCGGCGGCGCGGTCCGGGCGGCGGCGGCGACTGAGCGGCTTGATCGCGACGTTGACAACGGTCGATGCGACGGTCAATGAGGCGAGGCCAAAGAGCGCTGCGCGGCGGCCGCGCTTCCCGCCGAGCAGCGCCAGCGCCGCTGATGTTGCGATCCATGGTTTCGACATGTTGGCGGCGTTCGAGACGGTCCCGATCGGGCGGTCGAGTGACGGCGTTGAGCCGGCAGCGACCGCAGCGTAGAGCGAGGCGTCGAGCCGGTGGGCGCTCGTCAGCAGCCCTTTCCAGCCTTGTTGGTTGCCGCTGTCGGGGTCATCGCTGCGCACGCAGCAGCGATCTTAGGGGGGCAGCGCATAGGATCGCCGCTATGCCAACCGCTGCCCGAGTCGTCGTACTGCTGCGCCACGGTGAAACCGAGTGGTCGCTGAACGGTCGCCACACCGGGATCAGCGACATCGAGCTGACCGACAACGGCCGTCAGGAGGCGCGCGAGGCCGGCAAAAGGCTGGCCGGTATCAAGTTCGATCATCTGCTGACGAGCCCACTGAAGCGGGCCCGCGAAACCTGCGAGCTGGCCGGTTTTGGCGACGGCGCAACGACGACCGATGAGCTGATCGAGTGGAACTACGGTGAGTACGAAGGAATCAC
>JBCJUC010000019.1:0-7388 GCA_039744075.1 Solirubrobacteraceae bacterium | reverse complement strand
GCTTCGGAGCGGTCGTGCGTGACGGTTAGCGTGGTCACCTGTCGCTGGCGCTGGAGGTCGCAGATGACGCGGCGCAGGTCGCTGCGGCGATTGGGGTCCAGCGCGCCGAGCGGCTCGTCGAGCAGCAGTTCCGCCGGGCGCAGCAGCGCCTTGGACGGCATGCACGCATAGAACGAGCACTCGCCGCCGACCAGATCGCGCTCGACGATCGCCACGCGCTTGGCGCCGCGCTCGGACAGCCGCCCGGCCAGCACCTCGCCGGCCGGCCCCGCACCGATCACCACGACATCGAATTCCCGCTGCATTGCCGTCACTCCTTCGTTCGTTTGCACACCAGTCACGCCGCGCCTCATTCGGGCGCAGTCATGAATAGGAGTCATCAAACACCACAAACGATTCAGGATTGGGGAAATCCTCCCCCGACCCGAGGTGGTCCGATCAGGGCAATGCAGCGATGCGGCGCTGGACACCGCGAGCCTCGGGAGGCCTCGACGGCCCGTAGACGTTCGCTGCCGTGGTTGCACTCGTGGTTATGGGACTGCTGGGCGCTTGGCTCGCTGCTCATCGGCAGCGGCGGCGGCGCACATGAACCGTTTGGGAGACGGCGGCCCTCTAAGTACCAAACCCAACAAGGAGGCACTTCGATGACACAGCACCAACTTCCCCCCGAGCCGCGCGCCAGCTCGATATCCACTGCCCTGGCGGTCATCGGCGTGATGCTCGTCATGAGCACCCTGGTGGCCGGCGTCTCGGTCTCGACCGACGCGCTGGATATCCGCGAGGGGTCACGCACGATGGCCTGGCTGCTGCCGACCGCGTTCGCCGGGATCGCCGCGCTGCTGACCGCGGTGATCCTGCGCTTCAACTCGATCCTCGCCTCGCTGGGGCTACGGATCGACGCGATGCGCGATCACCTGCCGACCCTAATCAATACCACCCAGAAAGGCACCTGACATGACCACCTCAACAAAAGCACCTGACATGACCACCGCAACGATTTCCCGCGACCTTCGCGTCGCGGGCTACGAGGCCCGGGCCACCCCGGCGACGGAAGGGCTGCGCATGTCTGACGTCGCGCAGCGGATGTGGAAGCCGATGGCAGCGATGGGCCTGATGGTGATCGCCGCCGGGATCGTGCTCGGCATCGTCTCCGCGACCCACGCCAACGACTACTTCGGCCTCAGCGCCGCGGTGATTAGCGGCGCCCCCGCCGACGGGTCGATCGTCAGTGATCGCGCGTTCTACGAGACGGTCACCAACGGGTTCCTGCCGCCGCTGCTGTTCTTCGGCGTCGGGTTGCTGCTGTCGGGCGTAACGTTCCTGCTGGCCACGATCCTCGGCACGCTGCGTGACGGTGGACGTGACATCCAGCGTGCCGTCGGCGGGCAGCCGATCGATCTCGTCAAGCCGATCACCGCGAAGCTGTTCCCGCCGGTGATGATGATGGGCCTGATGGTCCTGATGGCTTCCGTGGTCGCCGGGATCGTCGTCGGCGTCGACCAGAGCAACTACTGGCTGCACGCATCCAGCCAGGTCGCAGGGGGCCCGCAGACCGCGGCGTTGACCTCCGACCTGAGCGACATCCAGTCGATCCGCGCCTGGCTGCAGCCGCTGGGCTTCGTCGGCATGGGGCTGATCCTCTCAGGGATCGTGCTCGCCCTCGCCACGATCGTCCGTGCGCTGCGCTTTCAGGCCGGCCGTGTCGTGCAGCTGGCCAGCGGTGGTGATGCTGCCGCTTAACATCCACCAGATGTATCCCAGCGAGATGTATCCCAGCGCCTGGGGGCGGCCCACCAAAGCCGCCCCTTTCGGCGTTCCCGGCCAGCACCAGCCAGATCGATTCAGACATGACCCAAACACCGAACCAAACACCGCAGACCCCGCCGGCGCAGTACCTCGGCGGAGCGACTCCTGCCGCACACCCACGGCTGACGTGCCGGGTCGTCGCCGTCCCCTCCGCTGGTCAGCCGGCCTGTCGCCGCGGGCCAGGCCACGGCCCGCGCCACGCGTCAGCGGACTGCGCGCTCGACAGACGCTCCTGCAGCCGATCGTTCTCCGACTCGAGAGCGGCGACTTGGCGGCGGAGTGCTGGTAGGGCGTGCATCAGCCCGTCAACGGTCGCTTGGGCACGGCGCAACTGGCGCTCAAGCTGCGCGCGATCCCGGGGCATCCCTTCAGATGCGGGCGCCGACCGCGGGCGGATGTCTGCGCTCCTGGTCACGATCCCACGGGAGCAGACGCCGAAGCGCTGCCCTGCTCCGCCGGGCCGCGACCGGCCTGCCACAAGCACGCACCAATGACGATGAGCATCCCGACACTCAGACCAGCCGCCGCAGCGAACGTCAGGTGGGCAGCCCCGAGCAGCACGGGCGGTCCCGCGACACAGCACGTAACGACCAGGGCCGCGAAGACAACGACAACCCACGGGACAGCGCGAGCGACGCCGGCGCGATCGTGCCGGCGAACCGCCGATATGCCCTTCTGCGGATGGCTGTGCTCCCATGTCATGTCACCCGTTGGACCCCACGCGGGCGCACATCGATTCCGCAGGCGCACCCTCACCGCACGCAGGTGCTGCGAACCACAGTCGACACCGAGCACGCCGCCGACCCTCTGACCCATGCGCGAGCACCCAGATACACCGTCGCGGACTGAGCACCTAGCGCTGCTCCAGGACCTCGCCGTGCTGGCCGGGGCTGGCGCAGACGCCCGCACGACCTATGACCGGGTCGCGGACCGCTACGACTATCTCCGAGAGCTCTGGATCCAGTGGGTTGGCGGTGAGGCCGAGCAGGCGATGCTCGACGATCTCACCGCGACGCTGTCACCGGGCGCACGCGTGCTCGACGCCGGCGCGGGGACGGGCGCGATGGCGCGCCGCATCCTCGCGCTGCAACCCGACGTCGAACTGACGCTGCTCGACCTGTCGCCGGCGATGCTCGAACACACCGGTGACCTCGACGCCGAGCGCGTCGTCGGAAGCGTGCTGGACCTGCCGTTCCCCAACGCGCGGTTCGACATCGTCGTCAGCGCCTGGGTGATCGAGACCGTGCCCGACCCACTGGCCGCCGTGCGCGAGTACCTACGCGTCCTGGCGCCCACCGGGCACCTCTTCTACACCTTCTGCTCACTTCCCGACGGCTGGTGCACGCGAGCCGGCAGCGCGCTGTTGCGCCGCGCGATCCGCCGCGGCTTCGCCGGCGACTTCCTTCCCGAGCAGCGCACCCCTTGGCACGACTGCGAACACTCGCACCGCATCCGCTTTCGCGGTGGGCTGACCACCGAGATCGCGCTGCGCTCGTGCTGCAGCATCGGCGAGCCGGTCCTCCCACCGCAACGCCGACCACGAAGCCCTCGGAAGGCGTGAGCCTCCACGCCGCGAGCGGACAAACCAAGGGCGGTAGCCCGCATCTGCGCCGCACAGTGCGGCTGCCGACATGGCCTGAATCCCTGGGCCCGATCTCGGCATCAAAAAGACGCACACTGCAGATCAACCGGGTAAGGAGACTTCCTCATGGAAGCGCACGCAACGCACGAGACGTACATGCACCGCGATCGTACCGCCGGTCACCTCGACATCGCGACCTTGGCTCGCACCGGGGCGGTCGCCGGTCTTGCCGGTGGGATCGTGATGGCGATGTGGCAGATGGTCGTGGGCGCGATCGCCCAGGACCCGACCGCCGTCCCCGGCATCAACACCAGCTTCTGGACGGCGGTGACCTCGATCCCGAGCGTCATCTTCGGGCAGAGCTGGTTCCACGGCAGCTTCGAGTTCGCCGCCGTCTTCGTCGGCTTGATGGGCCACATGATGAACTCGATGATGCTCGGCGTCGCCGGTGTCGGCCTCGCGACGGCAGTGCTGGGCAGCCGCCCCAGCGTCGCCAAGATGATGGCTTTCGGGATGATGTTCGGCCTGCTCCTCGAGCTCGTGGTCGTCAACCTGGTGGTCAACCAGATCCAGACCGTCGACACGCTGTATACCTCCACGCCCGAGTGGAGCTGGTGGGTCGCGCACGCGATGTTCGGCGCGACCGTCGGGCTGGTCGGCGCGACGCTGCTGCGACCCCGCGAGAACTGATCTCGCAGGGGCGCGCGGGCTGCGCGTCCCGGGAGATCGAGCCAGTGCGCGCTCCGATGGTCCAGCGGGCCGCGGTTGCGGTACAGCACCAGTGGCTGGTCTAGGCGGGTGGTGAGCACATCGAGGTTGCCGTCGCCGTCGAGATAGTCGGACATCTGTTCACGAACGTGGTGGCAGTCGACGTGGTGTCGCTTGCGCGGGTTGAGCGAGGGGTCATGCGTAGCCTTCGATGAAGTAGTCGTCGAGCTTGGTGCGCAGCGCCATTCTGCCGCGATGCACGCGGCTCTTCAGTGCGCGTTCGCCGATGCCAAGGGTCGCGGCGGCCTCGACGGTCGTCAGCCCCTCTACATCACGCAGGATCACCGCGGTGCGGTAGTCCAACGGCAGCTCGCCAAGCGCACGGTCGACGGCGGTCAGGAACTCACGTGATTCGAAGACCTCCTCAGGACGTGCACTCCATCCGGGGATCCGCTGCCCGACCTGATCGGACAGCTCCAGCGGCGGCTCAGGCGCGCGGCTCACGGTGCGGTAGGCCTCGTTGATGCCGATGCGCGTCAGCCAGGTCGCGAACTGGGCGCGGCCCTCGAAACGGCCGATGTTCTTCCAGGCCTGGATCAGCGCTTCCTGCACCGCGTCATACGCCGCGTCGCAGTCGCGGGTGATGCGAAACAGGACGCGACGCAGACGAACGGCGTGGCGTTCGGCCAGCTGATCGAAAGCCAGCGAGTCCCCGTCCTGGGCGAGCGCGACGAGCTGCTCGTCGTCAAGCGTGCGGTACGGCATGCGGGGAGCGCCGTTCAGCGCCAAAGCGGTCATCTCGGTTGGTGTGACCTGCCGGCGGCCAGAAGGGTTCGTGAACCCTCCGGGTGAGTTCGTGGGTCAGATCGCCAGATCGCCCACCACCACAAGGAGCCACTTCGATGAGCCATGTGATCACCCTGACCAGCGCCAACTTCGAGCAGGAGGTCACGCAGTCCGACCTGCCGGTGCTCGTCGACTACTGGGCGCCCTGGTGCGGACCGTGCCGCGTACTCGGCCCCGTCGTCGACCAGATCGCCGCCGAACGCGCAGATTCGCTGAAGGTCGCCAAGGTCAACGTCGACGACGAGCCGCATCTCGCCCAGCTCGCCGGGGTCCAGGGCATCCCGTTCGTCGCCCTCTACAAGCGCGGACGGATCGTCGCAAGCGCTGTCGGCGCCCAGCCCAAACCGGCGCTCGAGCACGCGCTCAGCCTCGGGCCCGCCACCGCCGCCGCATAGTCCGCCGGCTCACCACCCCACGGCGGCCGGCCGGCGGACGGCCACGACGCGATGCCCCAGCGTTCTGAGAAGCTGACCTTTCCCGGCGGAACCGGCGAGATGCTCGCCGGCCGGCTGGAGCACCCCGCCGGCAAGGCGCGCGGCTACGCGCTGTTCGCGCACTGCTTCACCTGCGGCAAGGACATCCGTGCAGCAGGCACGATCAGCCGCGCTCTGGCCCAGGAAGGCATCGGCGTGCTGCGCTTCGACTTCACCGGCCTAGGCTCCAGCGACGGCGATTTCGCGAACACCACGTTCTCCTCGAACCTCGGCGACCTCGTCGCCGCCGCACAGCATATGCAGCGCACAGTCGCTCCGGTGCGACTGCTGATCGGGCACAGCCTCGGTGGGGCAGCCGTCCTGGCGGTTGCCGGCCGCCTCCCCTCCGTTGCCGCCGTCGCGACCGTCGGGGCGCCGGTGGAGCCCGCGCACGTCCGCGGCCTGCTCACCGGCGACCTTGAGACTCTCGAGCGCGACGGCGAAGCCGTCGTGTCCATCGCAGGCCGCCAGTTTCGCATCCGACGCGAGTTCCTCGACGATCTGCGCCAGCACAACAGCGTGACTGGCATCGCCGACCTCGCGCGGCCGCTGATGGTCTTCCACAGCCCGGTCGACGCGATCGTGCCCGTCGACGACGCGCGCCGCATCTTCCAGCTCGCACGCCACCCCAAGAGCTTCGTATCACTCGACGACGCCGACCACCTGCTCTCGGTACCCGCCGACGCGACCTACGTCGCCCGGGTCCTGTCAGCTTGGGCGACGCGGTACCTGTAGCCAAAGACCCCGTCGGGTATCAGCTGTTCCTGATATGCTGGATCAGCCGTTCCTGATACCGATGCTCGACCTTACCCAGACCCCATCACCGTTCGCGTTGCCACCGGCTCCATCAGAGACCGACCTGGTGGCCAAGTACTTCCGTGGTCTCGGTGATGCCACCCGCGTGCGGATCCTCGAGCTGCTCGACGAAAACGGCGAGCTGTCGGTCAGTCAGCTCGTCCAGCAGCTCGGGCAGTCCCAGCCAAAGGTCTCCAACCACCTAGCTTGTCTGCGCTGGTGCGGCTTCGTCCAGACGCGTCGCGCACATCCGAGCATCTACTACCGCGTCAGCGATCAGCGCGTCACCCAGCTGCTGGCTCTCGGTCGAGCGCTGCTGGCCGACAACGCCGAGCACGTCGCGGCCTGCCGTCGCATCGACACGAAAGGTTGCTCATGATCCGCCGCCGCTCACGCGACCGAGCAACCGGCAGCGCGCGGGCGGGACTCGCGGCGATCGGCGTCGCAGCCTTCGCCGTGGTCTGCTGTGCCGCCGTACCCCTCCTAGTGGTCATCGCCTCGGGCCTCGCGCTCGGCACCCTCCTCGGCGCGGGCGCAGGCGCAGGCATCCTGCTGACCGTCACGACGCTGCTCATCGTCCGCAACCGCCGCCGCGGCTGCACGCCAGTTCCATCCCCGACAACCGAGAAGCCAGCATGAGCGTCGATCATGCGTTCGACTTGGCGGTGATCGGGTCCGGCGGCGGTGCGTTCTCAGCCGCGATCGCGGCACGCCGCAGGCAGCTGCGGGTCGTGATCATCGAGCGCGGCGCCGTCGGCGGCACCTGCGTCAACGTCGGATGCATCCCCTCCAAGGCGCTGCTCGCAGCCGCCGAGGCGCGCCATCGCCCTGGCACACACCGTTTCCCCGGCATCACCGTTGAGGCCGGGCCGGTGGATTTCCCCGCCCTGATCGCGGGCAAAAACGAGATCGTCGACACGCTCCGCAGCGAGAAGTACCTCAAGCTTGCGCAGGAGTACGACATCGAACTTGTCGACGGGAGCGCCCGCTTCATCGACGGACCAGCCCTCGACGTCGACGGCCGCCGCATCGAGGCTGCCCACTACCTCGTGGCGACCGGCGCCCAGTCGAGCGTCCCAGACATCCCGGGACTCGCCGACAGCGGCTACCTGACCTCCATGACCGCGATGGCGCTCGAGCGGCTGCCCGCGTCGATGATCGTCCTCGGCGGCGGCTAC
>JBCJUC010000018.1:0-8573 GCA_039744075.1 Solirubrobacteraceae bacterium | reverse complement strand
TGGGTGCAGGCCGAAGTCGTTGCGATGGCGACCGACCTAGCGGAGTTCGTCGGCGCCGCACTGGCGCTGAACCTGCTGTTCGGCGTGCCGCTCTTCCAGGCCGGCTTGATCACCGCAGTTGCCTCGTTCGCGATCCTCGCGCTGCAGCGGCGTGGCTACCGCCGTTTTGAACTGGCGATCGGTTTCTTCCTCGTGATCATCCTGCTGGGCTTCCTCTATAACACGCTGAAGATCGGCTTCGACCCGGGCGCAACGGCGGCCGGGCTGGTGCCATCGTTCGATGGTACGAACAGCGTTTTGCTGGCGACGGGGATCCTCGGAGCGACCGTAATGCCGCACGTGATTTATTTGCACTCGGCGCTGACGCAGGGCCGGATCCGTCCGCGCGATGATGACGAGCGCCGGCAACTGCTGCGCTTTCAGCGGCTCGATGTCACAATCGCGATGGGCATCGCTGGAGTCGTAAACCTGCTGATGCTGATCGTTGCCGCATCGCTCTTCTTCGGCGGTTCGTTGGCCGGTACCAGCACAATCGAAGGTGCCTACGCGGGCTTTGATCAGCTGGTCGGCTCCGACGCGGCGCTTGCCTTTGGGCTGGCACTGCTGGCATCCGGGTTTGCCAGCGCCAGTGTCGGCACCTACGCCGGCCAGGTTGTGATGCAGGGGTTCATCGACCGCGCGATCCCGCTGGCGCTGCGCCGGGCGATCACAATGGCGCCAGCGCTGATTGTGCTGGCGATTGGCGTCAACCCGACCGACGCGCTGATAATCAGCCAAGTCGTGCTGTCGTTCGGGATACCGTTCGCGCTAGTCCCGCTGGTCTTATTGACGCGCCGCGCCGACGTAATGGGGGCGCTTGTCAATCGCCGCGTGACGACGACCGCTGCGTGGCTTGTCGCGGCGGTAATCATCGCCCTTAACATGTTCCTCGTTGCACAGCTGCTGATCGGCTAGCGCCGCCACCGCGGCGCGGCGCGGCGCGGTAAACTGAGCGCGATGGCACTCGCTGCAAGCTTCCAAGAAGTAATCGATTCGCTGCCCGACGACTGGTCGGACCTCGAAATCGATCTGCGAATCTTCGACGAGTCACGCTACGTCGAGGCGGCCACCTTCCTGGTGACCTGCAACGCCCAGCCGTTCTCGTACAGTGACTGGCACTGGAAGCTGCTCTGCGCGCATCGCTTTGGTCATGCCGCGGCGGCGCCAGTTGTTCATCGCTCACTGTTGTTCCTCGACGAGGCAGCGATTGATGGCGAGATCGTTGTGCGCGGCGTGCGCAGCGGTCGAGCACCGGTCTTCGATGCTTGGGGGCGGCCGGAGAGCGTGCGTGAAGACTTCCGCCGCGTGCACAACCAGTAGCTATGGCGACAGTGATTGCGCTGGTCCCCGACCTGCTGTTTGGCTCAAAACTGCACGGCGCACTTGCCGCTGGCGGGGAGGACTGCCAGTTGATCGCCGACCCGGTGGCGGCGCGGGCCGCCTGCGTCGACGCGCAGCTGCTGATTGTTGATCTGACCGATGCCGACTTCGGCGGTATCGAGCTGGTGGCGCAGATGGGGGCAGCGGGGGAGCTTGATCGTCTGCGAACGCTTGGCTTCTACAGCCATGTCGAGCCTGCTGTGAAGGTCGCGGCGCTGGCAGCCGGCTTCGATCTCGTTGTACCGCGATCGCGGATCAACCGCGAAGCGCCGCAGCTCGTCGCGCAGCTGCTGGCGGGTGCATAGACTCGCCCTTCAATGCGTCGCCGCGTCACCTTCTCCCGCAACTTCACGCTGTCGCTTTCGCGCAGCTGCCAGTGCTACTGCAAGTACTGCGCCTTCAAGACGCACCAGCCGCACCTTCACACGCCTGAAGAGGTTGACCGGCTGATCGAGCAGGCCGTTCGCCGCAACTCAAAGGAGCTGCTGATCCTGACCGGGGAGCGGCCCGAGTCCAATCCGCAGGTCGCAGCGCAGCTTGAGCAGCTCGGCCACGCCGACTTCACCGCGTACGTTGTTTGGGCCTGCGAACGGGCGCTGGGCCGGGGGCTGCTGCCACACACCAACATCGGCGTCGTGCCGCGCGAAGATCTGCAGCGGTTGCGCGCCGTGACGGCGTCGCAGGGGTTGATGCTGGAGTCGACGCGTGACGACCTCGTTGCCCATCAGGGTTCGCCGACGAAGGACCCAGCGCGGCGGCTTGAGCTGATCGAGTGGGCGGGCGAGCTGAAGATCCCGTTCACCAGCGGGATCCTCGTCGGTATCGGTGAATTGCTCGACGACCGCTTTGCCGCGCTCGACGCGCTGGCAAAGCTCAACGACCGCTACGGCCACATCCAGGAAGTGATTATCCAGAACTTCGTGCCGCACGACTCCTACTACGGCGAGGATGTTGGAGCGCTGGCCGATGCCGCGGCAACGCGCTTCTGGGAGACAGGAGTTGGCGAGCCGACCGGTGCGCAGCTGCCCGACTGGGCGACCGGTGTCTCGCTCGACGAACTGAAACAGCTCATTGCCTACGCGCGCGAGCATCTTCCAGGTGTCGGCGTGTCGGTGCCACCCAACCTGTCCGAGCACTGGCCGGCGCTGGTCGCCGCCGGCGCGAGCGACCTTGGCGGCCTGTCGGCGAACGGCGACCACATCTCGCCCGAGCAACCATTCCCGTCACCCCATCAGGTACGTGCGCGGCTGCTCGAGGATGGCGTTGCGCTGACCGAACGGCTCTGTGTGTACTCGCGCTTCATCGACCCGGAGTGGATCGAGCCAGCCGTGCTCGACACGATCCGCGCCAGCTATTGGAGTTTCATTCCTCGCCGCGGTTCGGGCCGAAGCGAGCCGCCGTTTGCGATTAACAGCGACCTGGTCGGTCCGGCGACCGAGCAGGGTAGGGAAGGGAAGCCGCTCAGCCCTGAGCAGCTGACAGCGCTGTTCGCCGAAACGCGCCCTGAGGCGATCGAGCAGATTCGCCTTGCCGCCGACGAGCTGCGAGCCGAGCTGGTGGGCGAGCCGGTTAGCTTCGTCGTCAATCGAAACATCAACATCTCCAACATCTGCATTGTTGGCTGTGCCTTCTGTGGTTTCGGTAAGAGCAAACGCTCCTCGGAGGCCTACGAGATTGATCAGGCCGAGTTCGTTCGCCGCGTTGACGAGGCTGTCGAGTTTGGCGCCAGTGAGCTCTGTATTCAGTCAGGAATCCACCCCGACTGGCAGCTGGACGACTACCTCGGCTGGCTGCGGCTTGCCAAGAAGACTGCGCCGCAGCTTCACCTACATGCCTACAGCCCGATGGAGATCGCCCACATGTGCGACATCTCTGGCCTGCCACCGGCCGAGGTCTTTGCCCAGCTGGCCGAGGCCGGCCTGGGCTCGACGCCGGGCACCGCAGCCGAGGTGCTCGACGATGGCATGCGACGGCGGATCAGCCCGAATAAGCTGCCGGTGGCCCGCTGGACGGAGATCATTGAGGCCAGCCATCGCGCCGGCCTGCGCTCGACCAGCACGGTCATGTTTGGCCACATCGAGGAGCCATGGGAACTGGCTGAGCACATGCGAGTCGTGCGCGAACTGCAGGAGCGCAGCGGTGGCATCACAGAGTTTGTGCCGCTCTCGTTCATCCCCTTCCACACGCTGCTCGGCCGCACGCACGGGATTGAGGAGATCAGTCGCGAGGAGAACCTCAAGCACACCGCCGTCTTCCGCTTGGCACTTGGCCGGAGCGTCACCAACCTGCAGGCCAGCTGGGTCAAGATGGGGTTGGAAACTGCGACCGAAGCACTGCGCTGGGGAGTTAACGACCTTGGCGGAACGTTGATGGAGGAGAACATCAGCCGCATGGCCGGCAGTTACCACGGTGTCCGTCTGAGCCCTGATGAGCTGGTTGGCGCCGCGCACCGGGCCGCGCGTCCGGCCTTCGAACGTGACACGCTTTACGCCATGATCAGCGAATACCCAATCGGCACGAAGGCCGAGGCGCTCAGCGTATGAGCGATCTCGCCGACGGCCAGCAGGCGATCACGCCGGAAGGATTGAAGGCCTTGGAGGCCGATCTGGCTGAGCTGGAAGGGCCGAAGCGCGCTGCGCTGTCAAAGCGGATTCAGGCGGCGCGCGAAGAGGGTGACCTGAAGGAGAACGCCGAGTATCACATCGCCAAGGATGACCAGTCGCATTTGGAGACGAAGATCCTGCGGCTGCGCGAACGGCTGCGCAGCGCAGTCGTCGTCGAAGCCGACGGTGACGCAACGGTTGTCGCCTTCGCAATGCCGGTGACGGTGACCGATATTGCAAGTGGCAAGCAGCAGACGTTGACGATCGTCGGCCCGACCGAGGCCAGCCCAGCGGCAGGCAAGATCTCAAGCGAATCGCCGGTTGCGAAGGCACTGCTCGGCGCCGCGCCAGGCTCCGAGGTTGGCGTTGAAACACCAGGCGGCGTGCGGCGCTGGCGCGTCGACTCGCTCGGCGGCTAAAGAAACAGGTCTTCGCTTGGCGGCCGCAGTAGTGCCGCCGCGCCGGGGCCATCATCTTCGCTGATCAGGTGGCCGAGGCCGCGCACAATCACTGCCGGCGAGTCGCCGTCCTTTGAGCGGGCGAGGTCGGCCGCTGCCGCGGCCTGGTCGGCAACTGCCAGCAGCGTTGCGCTGAGCTGGCGGCCGTCGCTGTCGCTGCGTCCGCGCCAGTCGTCGAGTGGCCTTAGGCCAGCGATGCCGATCGCAATATCAACTTGACCGATCCGCCAAGCTCGGCCGAACGAGTCGGTGATCAGCACGGCGGGGCGGTGCGGAAGGGCGGCGCGCAGCGCGCGGGCGCTGGCGTCGGGATCGCGCGGCAGCAAGATGAGGCGGCCGTCGGCGCCGGCGTTTGAGCAGTCGACGCCGGCGTTGGCGCAGATCAGACCATGGTGTGTACGGCAGATCAGCACGCTTTCGCTTTCGCGGATCAGCTCGGCCGTCTGGCTGAGGATCACCTCGACTTGGCGCGGGTCACGGCCCTGGCGCTCGGCGATCTCGATTGCCCGCTGCGAAGGCTCAACCTGGTCGAGCAGAACGACGGCGCCTTCGGCCTTTGAAACGATCTTGTGGGCGACGACGAGCAGATCATCGGACGCTAACAAGCCTGCTGTCGCTTGCGCGAGGATCGCGCCGAGGTCGTCGTCGGGCTGAACTTGCGGCAGCGCTTCAACGGCGCTCAGCTGGACTGCGCTCAACGCGGCCCGAGCCGTTCGATTGCGGCCCGCGTGAACGGTGCGACGCTGCGGTCGGCACCGTCCAGCTCGCTGCTGAGCGCTGCGAGGTCGGCTGCCGTGTCAACGTCAAACGCCAGCGAGCGGTCCTCAACGACGCGAACCTCCGCGCCTGCGGCGCGGCCAAGCTGCTCGTGGCGCTCGCGGCTGCCTTCGCCAAAGGCTGGCGCGATCAGGTCGGCCGGGGTTAGCAGCATCGCGTTGGTGCCGGTGCCGTGGCGGTCGGGGACGATCACTAGTTCAAGGTCATCGGTCAGCGAGTCGATCAAGCGGTCGAGCTGCGCCGCATCAACGGCAGGCACGTCGCCGGCAATCACCAGCGTGTGGAATGCGCCGTCGGCGGCCGCCCAGGCGATGCCGCGCTGCGCCGCCTCGCTGTGGCCGTCGTTGGGCTCGTCGGCCAGTACCTGAGCGCCGGCGCCGCGCGCCATCGCCTCAGCTCCAGGCTCGCTTGTAACGACAACGATGTCGTCGATCCGCTCGCAGCGGCGCAGTGCGCTAAGCACATCGTTGAGCATTCCGGTTGCCAACGCCAGCCGCTGTCCCGATGACAGCCCATCGTCGGCAAGCCGAGCTTTCGCGCTGGCAAAACGCTTGACGGGGAGGACGGCGACGAGACTCATCCTTAGAGGGATAGCGCGTTACAGGCGCTCAGTGCGGTGCGGGCCAGCTCAAGCCGCGTCGCCGGGCTGTCCATCAGTGTCGGTGCGACGGTCAGCTCGACAGCTTTGATATCGGCGTTCTGGTCGCTGACAAGCCCGTCAATCAGTCCCTCATAAGCCTGTGCGATGCCGGCGCCATCAACGCTCAGTCCGGCTGCTTGCAGCATCTCTGCCGTTGGCCCCTTCAGCACCTTGCCGCCGACAATCGGCGAGACGGCGACGACCGCTGCCGGCGAGCCGATGATCGCATCACGCATGCCGGGAATCTCGATGATTGGCCCGATTGAGATGATCGGGTTCGACGGGCCGATGATGATCGCGCGCGCTGATCCCAGCGCGCCGAGGACGTCCGCGGTTGGGCGCGCCGAGTCAATTCCGACGATCCGAACTTCGTCAACCGGGCCACGGCCTTGCTCGACGATCAGGAACCGCTGCAGGCCGAACCACTCGCCGCGGGCGCGAACCTCGGTGCGCAGCGGCTCGTCGCAGGCCGGCAGCACGCGTGCCGCGATGCCGATCGACCGGGTCAGCGATTCCAGCGCCTCGGTCGGTGTCGCCCCGCCCTCAATCAGTCTTCGCCGCTCAATGCACCAGGCGAGATCACGGTCGCCGAGCTTAAACCAGGGATCCGATCCGTCGGCGCGCAGCGCGTCCATCAGCTTGAAGCTGTCGCCTTCGATTCCCCAGCCGCGACTGTCGATCGCATCGGCCAGTGTGAAGCTGATCAGGTCGGGGTCGGGCGAAACCTGCGCGCCGTAGATCTCAATGTCATCGCCGGTATTGGCGATCACGACAAGATCTTCACCGACCAGTTCCAGCATTCCGCGCGCCAACTTCGCTCCGCCGCTGCCGCCGGCGAGGACGACTACCGGCGCTTCGCTCACAGTCCGGTGATCCGGATGCCAGCGTGCGTTTTGTTACGGCTGTTGATTCCGATCATCAGTGCCGTCAGCGATTCAGTGATCCGCGAGTTCTCAAGCCTTCCGGCGTCGACCGGTCGCAACCCAGGAACCGCCGCAATCAACTCTGAGGTTGTTGCCTTGGTCTGCTTGTCATCGCCGCAGATCAGCACGTCCTCATCAAAGCTGTGATCAAGGTCGGCCAGCATTACTGCGCTGACTGTGTGCAGTGCGCTGGTGATTGCGACGCCGGCCGGTAGCAGCGACGCCGCCTGCTGGGCGGCCGATCCCTGCCAAACGCCGAGCAACTGGGTGGGCTTGCCGCCAACTTGGGCCGCCAGCGGCACGCTTGCGTCGATTAGCAGCTGGCCTTCGCTGAGCGAGTCGGCGATCGAATTCAGCGTCTCGGCCTGCGCGCTGAACGGCACCGCCAGCATCACGACCGGCGATGCGGCGGCGGCGGCCGCGTTGTCAAGGCCCTCGATCGCCGCACCGGGCAGCGCAGCGACGACCTGCGCGGCGGCGGCGGCGGCACGGTCAGGCTCGCGTGAGCCGAGTATCAGCGGGATCCCGGCCTTGGCCCAGCGCAACGCAAGGCCTTGGCCGAGCGCGCCGCTGGCGCCGATAATCGAGACGGAGGAAGGCAGCGGCATCGGCGCCGAGTATAGGTTTCTGCCAATGAGACTTGAAAAGAAGATCGCGGTCGTGACCGGCGGCGCCAGTGGAATTGGCGCGGCGACCGCGCGTCGGCTGGCGGCCGAGGGGGCGACCGTGATCGTTGCCGACCTGCAGATCGATGCCGCGCGCGAACTTGCCGGCGAGATCAGCGGCGAAGCGGTTGAGCTTGACGTCACCGACTTTGCCGCCGTTCACGAAGCTTTTGATCAGGTTGCCGCGAGCCACGGTCCGGTCGACATCCTGATCAATAACGCCGGCACCGACCGCTTCGCCTTCTTCGTTCATACCGATGAGCAGCTTTGGGATTTCCTGCTGGCAGTCAACGTCAAGGGCGTCTTTAACTGCACCCACGCGGTGCTGCCTTCGATGCACGAACGTAAGGGCGGCGTGATCGTCAACGTCGCCAGTGAGGCTGGCCGCACCGGCTCGCCTGGCTCGGTCACCTACTCGGCTGCCAAGGCGGCAGTGATCGGCTTTACGAAAGCGATCGCGCTGGAGTCGGCTCGTTACGGCGTGCGCAGCAATGCAGTTGCGCCGGGTCCGGTTGAGACGCCGCTCTTCCACGCCGCTGCGGAAATGCTCGGCGAGCTGGGCGAGCGGCTGCAGCAGGGAATGATCGACAAGACTGCCGTCGGCCGCGCCGGCAAGCCGGAGGAGGTTGCCGCAGCGATCGCTTTCCTTGCCAGCGACGACGCATCGTTCGTCACCGGGCAGACGCTGGGCGTCAGTGGCGGCCTGTCGATGTGGTGAGCTGCGCTTAGCGGCCGCTGAAGTTGGGGTCGCGCTTCTCGGTCAGCGCTGCGACGCCTTCGGCGAAGTCATCGCTGGCAGCGCAGATCTGCTGAACGGTTACCTCTTGCTCAAGCGTTGAGGCCAGTGCCGGTTTGGCGGCGGCGTCCATCACGCGCTTTGAAAGGCCGACGGCAATTGGCGCGCAGGCCAGCAGCTCAGCGACCAGCTGGTTTGTCAGCGCGTCCAGCTGGTCGGCCGGGGCGACGCGGTTGGCAAGGCCGATCCGCTCAGCCTCAGTGCCGGTGATCAGCTTCGAGGCCATCACCATCTCCTTCGCTCGGCCGATGCCGATCATCGCCGGCAGGCGCGACGAGCCGCCGACGTCGGG
>JBCJUC010000017.1:0-10682 GCA_039744075.1 Solirubrobacteraceae bacterium | reverse complement strand
CGAGCGCTGAGTCGACGAAGGCGCTTGCCGCAGTCAAGACGATTCACGGCAAGGAGACGGTCGCGATTGTCGCCGTCTATCGACGTGCTGGCGGCCTGAACGCCGCCGACAAGGCAACGATCGCCAAGGACCGCGCGGAACTGAACGCGCTGAAGCTGGCCGACACAACCCCGTTTGGCCCTCCAACCTTCTCAGCCAACGCAACCAGCGCGCTGCTCGTAGCCAACATCACAACTAACGGCGACGCCCACACGATTCTCAAACCGGTCGACAAGGTCCGCTCGATCGTCAGCAACCCCGGCAACGGCCTTGGAGCAAAGGTCACCGGCTCGGCTGGGTTTTCGGCCGACGCAATCAAAATCTTTGAAGGGATCAACGGCACGCTGCTGTTCGCCGCGTTCGCGCTCGTCTTCTTCCTGCTGGCGCTGATCTACCGCAGCCCGTTGTTCCTCTGGATTCCGTTGCTGACAGTCGTCTTTGCCGAGTTCGCCAGCCGCTCAGTCGGCTATCTTCTCTCGACCGTCGGCGTAACAATCAACGGCCAGTCGTCGTCGATCATGTCGATCTTGGTGCTTGGCGCGGGCACCGATTACGCGCTACTGCTGGTTTCCAGATACCGCGAGGAGCTGCGTAAACACGACGATAAGCACCTCGCTGCCGCCAATGCAGCCGCCGCCGCCGGCCCGGCGATTATCGCCTCGGCGATGACCGTGATGCTGGCGCTGTTCTGCCTGACCCTGGCCGAAGTCAACGGCACCGCTGGCCTTGGACCGCTCGGCGCGCTTGGTGTCGGCATTGCGATGCTCGCGATGCTGACACTGCTGCCGGCACTGCTGGCAATCACCGGGCGCCGCGCCTTCTGGCCGTTCATTCCCCGCGTCGGCGATCAGGGAGCAGATGCCACCCACGGCAAGTGGCGCCGCTGGGGCGAATGGATCAGCAAGCGACCGCGGACAATCTGGATTGTGACAGCGCTGCTGCTGGCCGTGATGAGCCTCGGCCTGTTGAACTTCTCAACCGGCCTGACGCAGGGCAACTCGTTCCGCGGCGAGGTTGAATCGGTGCAGGGTCAGGCGCTGCTGGCAACCTCGTTCCCGGCCGGGGCCAACGCGCCGACCGACATCGTTGTTCCCGACAAGCGAAAGGCGAAAGCCGTCGCCGCGGCCGTCGGCGCCGTGCCAGGAGTGGCGGTGGTGGAGCCGGCCGGCGTTGGCCCGCCGGGCGTGCAGCTGGCGGCGACACTGCAATACAGCCCTTACGCAACACAGTCCTATGCAGTGATCCCGCAGATCCGCGACGCGGCAAAGAAGGCTGGCGGTCAGGACGTGCTGGTCGGTGGGCCGACGGCGATCGAGCGTGACCTGCGCGAGGCCTCAACCCGCGACACGAAGCTGATCATCCCAATCGTCCTGCTCGTCGTGCTGCTGGTATTGATCGTGCTGCTGCGGGCCTTCACGGCGCCGCTGCTGCTGATCGGCACGGTAATCCTGTCGTTCGCAGCGTCGCTCGGCGTCAGCGCCGTCGTCTACGACGTGATCTTCGGCTTCCCCGGCAGCGACCCCGGGCTGCCACTCTTCACCTTCGTCTTCCTCGTTGCGCTGGGGATCGACTACAACATCTTCCTGATGGCTCGGGTGCGCGAAGAGACACTGAAGTACGGCACAGAGCACGGCATGATTCGTGGCCTCGCTGTGACCGGCGGCGTGATTACATCGGCCGGGATTGTGCTGGCCGGCACCTTCGCGGTGCTCGGCACGCTGCCGTTGATCTTCCTCACCGAGCTGGGCTTCGCGATCGCCTTCGGCGTGCTCGTTGACACCTTCATCGTCCGCTCGACGCTGGTGCCCGCATTGGTGCTCGACATCGGCAAGAAGGTCTGGTGGCCTTCACGGCTGGCGCACGAGGGCGAGCCGGGCGAGCACGTACCGGAGGCGGAGCCGGACGTTGAGCCGGATGCTCCGCCGACGCTCTAAGCGACCGCTTCGAGCGTGCGCATCTCGCTCTCATTGAGGCGGATTGCCGAAGCTGCGATGTTCTCCTCAAGATGCTCGAGCGATGATGTGCCGGGGATCGGAACGATCACCGGCGAGCGTGCCAGCAGCCAGGCCAGCGCAATCTGATGAACGGTCGCGTCGTGCGCGGCGGCCACACTGGCGATCGGACCATCTGAATCAATCGCACCGGCTGCCAGCGGGGACCATGGCAGGAAGGCAATCCCGTGCCGCTCGCAGGCCAACAGAACCTCCAGCGATTCGCGGTCGCTGATGCTGAATCGGTTCTGCACACTTACAACCTCGACGATGTCGCTGGCAAGCTCGAGCTGCACTGAATCAACGTTGGAGATGCCGACGTGCTGAACCTTGCCCTCTTGCTGCAGGTCGGCCAGGGCGCCAACCGACTCGGCGTAGGGGACATCCGGGTCCGGGGCGTGCAGCTGGTAAAGCTGGATTGCGTCAACGCCAAGGCGCTTCAGCGAGCCTTCACAGGCTTCGCGCAGCTGCTCGGGCCGTCCGTTGCGATGCCACTCATTTGGGCCGCTGCGGGTCAGGCCGGCCTTCGTTGCGATCACCAAGTCATCGCCATACGGCGCCAGCGCCTGATGGATGTACTGCTCGTTGACGTCCGGCCCGTAGGAGTTGGCGGTGTCGACCAGCGTGACGCCAAGCTCGACCGCGCGGCGCAGCACGGCGATCGCATTGTCAACGTCAGCGACCGGGCCCCAGATCCCCTCCCCGGTGAGGCGCATCGCGCCGTAGCCCATTCGACGGACCTCAAGGTCCGGTCCAATCGTGATCGTTCCTGCACGGGCGGCACTAACCATAATCGTCCCCTAGAGGATTGCGAGGTAGCGGTCGAGTTCCCACTGCGAAACGTCCAGTCGGTACTCCTCCCACTCACGCCGTTTGATCTCAACAAAGCGGTTAAAGGTGTGTTCGCCGAGCGTACGCAAAACCAGCTCCGAGGCGGCGGCCAGCTCGACCGCTTCGCCAAGGCTCTCCGGCAGCTGCTCAATCCCCATCCGTTGGCGGTCCTCGGGCGACAGGTGGTAGAGGTTCTGCTCCATCGGCTCAGGCAACTCATAGCCGTGCTCAATCCCTTCGAGCCCGGCCTGCAGCAGCACAGCAAATGTCAGATAGGGGTTGCAGGCCGGATCGGGGCAGCGCAGCTCCATCCGCGTCGCCTTCTCCTTACCGGGGTGATAGAGCGGCACGCGGACCAGCGCCGAGCGGTTGCGGCGCGACCAGGCGACGTAGACCGGCGCTTCGTAGCCCGGCACGAGGCGCTTGTAGGAGTTGACCCACTGGGCGAAAATCGCGCTCATCTCGCGCGAGTGGCGCAACTGACCGGCAATGAAGGCCTTGCCGATGTCACTGAGGAAGTACGGGTCGTCGGCGTTGTAAAAGGCGTTGCGGCCGTCCTTGAAGAGCGACAGGTGGGTGTGCATGCCGGAGCCGTTTTCGCCGAACAGCGGCTTTGGCATGAAGGTCGCGTGCCAGCCGTACTTCATCGCGTATTCCTTCACCGTGATCCGGTAGGTCATGCAGTCGTCAGCCATCTTCAAGGCCGGCGCGTAGCGCATGTCGACCTCATGCTGGCTTGGCCCGACTTCGTGATGGCTGTACTCGACGTGGATGCCCAGCTGCTCCAGCGCCAGAACTGTTTCGCGGCGTACGTCGGAGCCGGCGTCGAGCGTTGTCAGGTCGAAGTAGCCGCCCCGATCAAGAACTTCAGTTCCTTGCGCGTCCTTGAAGAGGAAGTACTCAAGCTCGGGGCCAACGTTAAAGGTGTCAAAGCCCATCTCCTCCATTCGGTTGATCGCACGGCGCAGTACCTGGCGCGGGTCGCCCTCGTAGGGAGTCCGTTCCGGCGTCTGAATGTCGCAGAACATTCGTGCCACGCCCTGCTCCTCCGGCCGCCATGGCAGCACCGCGAAGGTCGTCGGGTCGGGCATCGCGATCATGTCCGATTCCTCGATCGCGTTGAAGCCGGTGATCGATGAACCATCGAAGCCCATGCCGCCCTCGAAGGCATCATCCATCTCGTCAACGCCGACTGAGAACGACTTCAGCTGGCCGAGAATGTCGGTGAACCAGAGCCGGATAAAGCGGATGTCGCGCTCGGCGCAGAGCGCCTTTACGTCAGCGGCGGATGTTGGCGTTTCGGCCATACGGCGACCCTAGCGCCGCAGCGGCGTAGGCGACGCTGCGGTCAGTGACTTGCGCGGACTGTGGCACGGCCGATGCTGATCACGCCAAGCTTGCGCGCGGCTGCCCAAGTCAGGTCGAAATGAACGCCGGCCGCGTACGGGCCGCGGTCAACTACGCGCGTCGTCACCGAACGGCCGCGGAAACGGAAGCGAACGATCGTGCCGCAAGGCAGCGTTTTGTGGGCAACGCCGTAGAGGCGGCTGGTCAGCGTGTTACCACAGGCCGTGCGACGCCCGTACCAGCCGGGTCCATACCAGGTGACGACGCGCACACGGTTGATCGCGCCACCACTGCCGCCGCGGTCGCCGCCCGAAGGTTGGCGCGATGAACAGGCTCGCTTTCGCTGCTTGAGCGCTGACAGCGTCGCCGGGCCGGCGATCCCGTCAGCGGTAAGGCAGCGGCTGCGCTGGTAACGGCGCACGGCGGCGGCGGTCAAGCTGCCGAAGTGGCCGGTCGGGGCGACCTTCAGCAGCCGCAACCGGTGCAGCTTGGCCTGAAGCTCGGTGACGTCGGCGCCTTTCATCTGCGACTTCAAGGTGCGGCTGCCGAAGCGATCTAGCCCTGCAGCGTTGGCGGTGGCGGCGGCCATCAGAACTAGCACCAGGCCGAGCAGCGCCGCCCAGGCGGCGATGCGGTCGGGGCGACGGGCGAGCAGCGGCGACTGCGGCCTTGCTGGCGGCCGCGGCCTGCGGCGGCGCTGCTCAACCAAGCTGCGAGCCTTCGGCGCGCCGGGGCGGCGCAGGATCGATGCGCGGCGCGGCGCCGGCTGCGCCGCAGCGAGCGCTGTAGGCGGCGCTGTAACGCGCTCAGCCTCATTCGACTGCTGCTGCGGGCGCAGGTGGGCTACCTCGGACCACCAAGCGGTTGTGCTCTCTGTTTGCATCAGCCTTCGACCTCTCTCTTCTGCTTACGGGGTTAGCTGACGGGCTCGCGCTGAAAGAGCTGCGCTACACCGGAAAACGACCGGCGATTCGCCCCGACTGTTGGGTCCCCCGCTCCCCGGTACCGTTTGGCTAACCGGAAACTCAGCGGTATTTGCTTTAGCGCACGGTAGCGCGACTGCTCAGGCCGCCCCAGCGCTGCACGGAACTATGCGGCGATTACGGCGTTGTTGACGCGATAACGCTGCTGTGGGGGGCACTATCTGGCAGCGCTGAGCTGTTCTCGAGGCCAACGTTGGCCTGTCCGGCGACCGCGGCGACGTAGCTGGCGACATCCTTCGCTTGGTCACCGGTGACAAGGCCGGCAGGCATGTTGCCAGCGCCGCGAGCACGGCCGATCTCGATCGCGTTGAGGACCAACGCTGCAGGAGGATGCAGAACGTCAAGGCTCGGACCAACCTGGCCGACCGCGCCGGATGCCTGCAACGTGTGGCAGGTCGAACAGTTCTGCGCAAACAGCACACGCCCGTTCTCCTGCGCGGCCGTTAAGACGACGCCCCCGGCGGCATTCTTGGAGGTCGTCTGAGCGTTATTGACGATCAGCAGGCCGGGGATTCCGAGGCCGATCCCGACAACGCAGATGATGACGCCGAGATAGAGCAGCTTGCCGCTGCCGCCGCTGGCCGCTGGCCCAGCAGCGCTGCCACGGTTCTTTGAGAAGCCAACGGCCATGACGGCCAAACCGCTGATTACGAAGACTGCAATGAAGAGCGAGATTCCGAGCATCAGGGCAAAAGATACACGGCGTTCCGCCCGCAACGTCAGCTGGCAGAGCAGACGCGGCGCGCAAACGCCTCAACGAGGCCTCAACGGCGCCTTCCTTGGGCGAACGACATCACTGCCGGTGCGACCGCACGGAAGTCGCCGCCGCTCAGTTCGCTGACCGCTGCAGGCGATATTTGCCCAGCCTCCAGCGGCTCAATCCGGTCGACCAGCAGGTTGACTGTGCCGCCGCCGCTGAGATGGCGCTCAAGCACTCCCTCGGCAAAGACGAGCGGCTCGGTCCTGACCGTCAGGCGAAAGCGCTCGTATGTTTCCGGCCGCAGAACAAGGTTGATCGTGCCGTGTTCATCTTCAAGCAGGATGAAGCAGACACCACCCGCGGTCCCCGGCCGCTGGCGCGCAACGACGAGGCCGCCGACGCTGACACGGCTGCGATGCGGCGCCAGTTCAAGCTGATCGCTGCTTCGCGCGCCGCGCGCCAGCAGCGCCGGGCGCATCAGCTGCAACGGATGGCTGCCGGTCGTCAGGCCGGTTGCGGCGTAGTCGGCGAGCATTGTCTGCCAGGCAGTCAGCGGGTCGAGCGCCGGCGCCGGAGGCAGCTCGAAAGCGAGCGATAGCTGCCCGGCCGGCGCTGGCGGCGCCCCGATCCCAAGCCGCCAGAGCACAGCGCGGCGTGCCAGGCCGGGGCGCTGCTGCTCGGCCGCGGCCAGTCGGTCACAGGCGCCGGCCCAAGCCAGCAGTTCCAGCGCGCCGCCAGCCGCGCCGGCCCGCGCCGCCAGGTCGCCGAGCGAGCGAAATGGCCCACCGCGACGGCGCTCGGCAATTAGCTGGTCGAGCTGTTCACCGCGCACGCCGCGGACGTGGCGCAGCCCCAGCCGCACGGCTCCCTGATCGTCAATTCGGCAGCCAATGTCGCTGCCGTTTAGGTCGGGGGCGATCACCTCAATGCCACGCCGCTGCGCCTCATGGATCAGCGCGTCGGGCGGGTAGAAACCGATCGGCTGCTCATCAAGCAGTGCGCAGAGCAGCTCCGGCCCGTAATGAACCCGCAGCCAGGTCGACTGATAGGCAAGCAGCCCAAAGGCGGCGGCGTGCGCCTTCGGAAAACCGAAGCCAGCAAAGCCGGCGACCATCTCGAATACCTCGTTGGCCTTGCCGATGTCAACGTCATCCCAGCGTTTTAGTGCGCCTTCGACAAAGCTGCGGCGGTGAGCTTCAATCGCCTGTGCCGAACGCTTGCGGCTCATTGCGCGGCGCAGCGCCCCAGCCTCGGCCGCGCTGAAGCCAGCGAAGGCAACGGCGACCTCGATCACCTGATCCTGAAAGATGATTGTGCCAAGCGTCTCGCGCAGGATCGGCTCGAGCGAACTGTGCGGATAAGGAATCTTGTAGCCCGGATCAGCGTTTAGCCTTTGGCGACGCTTGATGTACGGATTGACGGCGCCGCCCTGGATTGGCCCGGGCCGCACGATCGCAACCTGAATCGTTATTTCGTCAAGATTGGCCGGCCGTGTGCGCCGCAGCGAGGCGATCTGGGCGCGGCTTTCAATCTGGAAGACGCCGGTCGTCTCGCCGCGCTGAATCGCCTCGTAGACCTGTGGGTCGTCATACGGAATCCGTGACAGATCGATCCGCTCGCCGCGGCGGGCATCGATCTGTTCAACGCAGCGCTCGACCGCGGAGAGCATCCCAAGACCCAGCAGGTCGATCTTCAGAAAGCCAGCGTCGGCGCAGGAATCTTTATCCCAGTGGGCGATCTGGCGGCCGGGGATTGCCGCTGGAACGACCGGGCAGCAGTCGATCAGCGGCCTTGTCGAGACGATCATGCCACCGGAGTGCTGGGCCAGATGGCGCGGCAGGCCGGCGCCTTCACGCGCCAGCTCAGCCAGCTGCTGCCAGCGCCCGCTGGCGGCCCGCTCGGGGCCGATCGCAGCGGCAATATCTTCACCGAGCCGCTGCAAAGACCAGCCTTCGCTAGCCCGCGCAACCCGCTCAATCTCCCCTGCCGGCAAGCCCAGCGCCGCGCCAAAGTCGCGGATTGCGCCGCGCGCCTTATAGGTCGGGAAAGCGGCAACCAACGCTGTGCGCTCACGGCCGTAGCGCTGGTGAATGCGGGGAATCAACTTTTCGCGAATGTCGCGCGGAAAGTCGAGGTCAATGTCGGGCAGCTCGGTGATCTGTTCGCTCAGAAAGCGGCTTAGCAACAGCCGGTTGGCAACCGGATCGACGTGCGACAGGCCGGTCAGGTAACAGACGATCGAGGAGACCGACGAGCCGCGGCCGCGCCCGGGCGGCAGCAGCGCCCGGGCGCTGCCAGCGCCGCGTACCTCCAGCGCCACCTCGCGCGCCAGTTCCAACATGTCGCGGTGCAGCAGAAAGAAGCCCGACAGCCCCAGCCCGGCGATAATCTTCAGCTCCTCGGTCAGCCGCGCGGCGGCCTCATCGTGGTGGCGATGGCCGGCCGGGTAGCGGCCAGCAAAGCTGGCCTGGCAGGCGCGAGCCAGCTCGGCGTCGGTCTTTTGATCCTCAGCACCGGGGTAGCGGTAGCCAAGGTCGCTGGTCAGATCAAAATGGCAGCGAGTCGCAATCCGCTCGCTCTCGGCGACGGCTCCGGGAAAGTCGGCAAAGCGCGCCTCCATCGCCTGCGGCGGCGCCATCACATGGCTGTGATTGCCGCGCCGCAGCGGCTCGCAGGCATCAAGCGTGGAACGGCTGCGAACAGCAACAAAAGTGTCCTGCAGCGGCGCCCGTGCGACGCTGTGGGCGTGGACGTTGCCGGTCGCCACGCAGGCGACGCCAAGCCGCGCACCGCGCTCACTTAGTTCACGCGCCAGTGCACGGTCGTGGCGAGCGAACGGCCGCTGCAGCTCGATCCGCAGGTCGTCACGACCGAAGACGGCCAAGAGCCGCCGCAGCGTCGGCTCGTCGTGAACACCGTGGCGGGCGCAGCCGCTCAGGCAGATCAGCCCCTCGCTGTGGGCCGCAAGATCGTCAACTGTCAACTCTGGCTCACTGCGCCGCCGCCCGACGCGGGTCGCGGCGTGGGCGCCGGTCAGCAGCCTGCAGAGATTGCTCCAGCCGGCCGCGTCCTTGACAAGCAGCGTCAGGTGACGGGGCTCGGCGCCGTCGCTGCGCTGGTCACGAAGCCGCAGCTCGGCCCCTTGGATCGCCTTTAGGCCGGCGACCTTGGCGGCCTGCGCAAATTCGACCGCGCCGCAGAGATTGTCGTGGTCGGTCAGTGCCAGCGCGCTGTAGCCATTCTGAACCGCGGCGGCAACCAGCTCATCGGGGCTGGACGCTCCGTCAAGGAACGAAAAGGCCGAGTGGCAGTGGAGTTCGACATACGACACGAACGTATGTTCGCATCATTGTCGCGATCCTGTGGAATTATTTTCCCGCCGCCGGCGAGCGATCAGTGTGGCTTCAGACAGTCATCACGGAGCCGCCAGTTACGGTCGATGCCGCGGACTCTCGCGTCAAGCAGCTTGGCGCTCTCAACCGTCCGCTGAAACTCGCCGGCAAGGCCGACGCCCGCGCCGATCCGCCCCCCGGTCACGCTGTGGCGCCCTTCAATCCCGTAGCTGCGAATCAACGTCACGCCGCTGCCGCTGATTCGCCGCTTCAGCGCGGCCGACACTTCGGCCGCAGGGCCGAAGCCGATTCCGGGGTCGCTCAGCGCGGCGATGAAGTCGCTGGCAATGGTGCGGCTGGCAGCGTTGGTCAGGTCGAGATGCTGCTCAACTTCGACCAGCATTCCTTGCCGCAGTGGCAGGTTGCCGACACCGGAGACGACCGTTTGCAGCGCGCCGGGCAGCTTCGCGCCGGAATGGAAGCGGCGCGAGTCAAAGACGCCAAGGTCGATTGGCCGGCCGCTGCGATCGAGCGTCAGCGTGTAGAGCTCGCTGCGGCGCAGCCCACCCTCCAGCCCGGTGCCGGGCAGCGGTGACAGCTCGGCCAGCAGTTCGTTACGGCGGCGGATCGTCAGCGTCCGTTGACCGCTGCGGTGATCGAGCCGCTCGCCGACCAAGTCCTCGGCGTCGAAGCTAAGTCCGGCGGCGGCGAGCTGGCCGCCGATCGTGCTGTCGAGCCCATGCTCGCCGAAGCTGCTGTCGGGCGGCGGCGGCTGACGGCCGTTTGATGATCGACCACTGAGCGGCCGGCGGCCGAGGCCCGTCATCGGCGCTGGCCCCAGCGCCAGCTGCGCTGCCAGCCGGTCACCGGCGGCTGCGTCGGCAACGTTCCAGCTGCGACCGCGCGTCAGGCTGCCAGCGAACGATCCGCTCGCTGAGGCTCCAAATGAGGCGTCGCCGATTGACAGCCTGCCGCCGGCCGTAAGCTCCAGTCCGGCGCCGGCTTTGTCGATCACGGTGACCAGCTCAGTTCCGTCGGAGCGACGCTGACGGATCAGTGTTCGACCACCGCTCAGGCGCACTACAACGACGCTCACGACCAGCTCGTCACTGGCGGTCTGCGAGCTAACGATGCAGGGCGCGCGGTCGCGGTCGCAGTCGGCTCCGCCGCTGGCAATGCAGATGCCGCGCGCGAACTGTGCCAACACCGACGCCGCAAGCCCTTCGCCTTTGACGGCCGCCGCGCCGCCGCCGACGACCAGCGTCGTAAGCACAAGCAGGACGATGTATTCAAGGCTGGCCTGGCCGCTCTGGCTGTGCACGAACGTCAAGCTGGCGCCTGCGCCGTTACCGCTCTACCGCGCGACGGTCACCGAACGGTGACAGACCGGCCGCTTAGCGGTGCCTGAACCAGCGGCCACCAACGAGGTCGCGAAAGACGACGATGTCGGCGCCGCCAA
>JBCJUC010000016.1:0-12614 GCA_039744075.1 Solirubrobacteraceae bacterium | reverse complement strand
CCATTGTCGAGCGCTTCGCTGATCCGGTCGGCGCGCACGTCGAGGATCCGCGCCTTCGTGTGCGTCGTGTCGGTGACGATCCCGGCCTGCGAGCCGGTCAACGAGATCGCGTGATGACCAAGGTCGTTGATCGCCATTGCGCAGAGCGCGCAGGAGACGCGCTCGCCGGTCGACAGCAGCATGTCCATCTCGCGCGGGTCGGGGCTGTCGGAAACTTCGTAGGCGGCCTCGATCAGCCGGTCGGTCTCCTTGCCGCGGGCGCTCAGCACGGCAACAACGCGGTGGCCTTCTTCGCGGCGGGCAACGATCCGCTCCGCGGCGCGGCGAAGCCCGTCGGCGTCGGCCACCGAACTTCCTCCAAACTTCATCACGATCGTTGCTTTCGACATTGGCGCCAAGGATACGAGCGGGCGCGGTCTCTGTGCGGTTGGCAGCGACCGCGCTTAGACGGCGCGGCGGCCAATCATCGCCCGGCCCAGTGTCACTTCGTCGGCGTACTCAAGGTCAGCGCCGACCGGCAGCCCTGATGCCAGCCGCGTCACCGTCACGTCAGGCGCCCGTTCGTGCACGCCGCGCGCGATCGCCAGCGCCGTCGCCTCGCCGGTCGTTGTCGGGTTGGTCGCCAGCACGATCTCGGCGATCTTCGGGTCGGCTTTCTCGATCCGCGCGTACAGTTCGGCGATCTTCAGGTCGTCGGCGTCAATCCCGTCGATCGGCGACAGTGCGCCGCCCAGCACGTGGTAGGTGCCACGGAATTCGTGCGTCCGTTCGACCGGCACAACATCGCCCGGTTCTTCAACAACGCAGATCAATGACTGGTCGCGGCGCGTGTCCTGGCAGATCGTGCAGAGCGGCCCTTCCGCCAGGTTGCAGCAAACCTCGCAGAAGCCGATCTTCTCTTTCACTTCGCGGATCGCGTCGGCCAGTGCCAGAGCCTCGGCCGGCTCCAACCGCAGAATGTGGAAGGCCAGCCGCTGCGCTGTGCGCGAGCCGATCCCCGGCAGCTTTGAAAGCTCGGTGATCAGCCGCTGTACGGGAGGAGCAAACATCGGCTACGCGCTTAGGGCGCCTCGGGGCCGGGGTCACCGTCGTCGCCGAATGGCTCGGCGGCTTCGGGCGCTGCGGCTGGCGGCACGGTCGGTGCGTTGGGGTGCGGCGCGATCTCCTCGGCGTCGAAGGTTTCAACGATCAGGTCAACCAGCGCCTCGCCGCCGATCGCCACGGCTTCCTCAACGCCGCCGAGGTCGCGCAGCTCGTAGTCAATCCTGATCGGTCTGCCGAGCAGTGCTTCGAGCGCGTCGGCGACGGCGGCCCGCGCCTCAGCGTTGTCGGCGACCATCCGGCGGTTGAACGAGTCGTTCTGGCCGAAGGCGACAATCAGCGCGCCACCACGGATCTCAACCGGCTGGGCACGCTGCAATGCGGCACTGACCATCGCCTGTTCCGTAGCGATCGTCTCCAGCAGCGCCGCCCAGATCTCAATCACCTGGCCAATCTCCACCTGCAGCGCCGCGCTTGGCGCTGGCGCCGGCTCGGGCTCGGGCGCCGCCGCCACAGCCGCAGCCGCAGCCTGCTGGGTTGCCGCCACCGCTACAGGCTCGGGCGCCGCAGCGGCCGCTGCCGGCTCTGGTGGGGCTGGCGGCGGCTCGGGCGGCGCCGCGGCAACCACAGGCGCCGCAACCGCAGGCGGCGGCGGCTCGGGCGCCGCCGCAACCACAGGCGCCGCCGCAACCGCAGGCGCCGCGGCAGCAGCGCCGCCCTGCGCCTGCTCCAAGCGTCCGATCCGCGCCAGCAGCGCCTTCGTCGACGCGTCAACCTCCGGCGTTGCGGCCTTCAGCAAGGCCAATTCAAGCTGTGTGCGCGGGTCGCCGCCGTCGCGGATCGCCCGCATCGCGGCGCCCAGCAGGTCCAGCAGCCGCACGGCGTCCGCCTCCTCTACCCGTTCTGCCTGCTCGGCCAGTCGCGCATCACGGTCGGGCGTTACGCGCAGCTCGCCCGGCACTTCGCCCAGCGTGCCGACAACCAGCAGCTCACGCGCATGAACCTCAAGGTCGCGCGCGGCGATCTGCAAATCTCGCCCTGTCTGCGCCAGCCTCGCGGCGACTTCCAGCGCGGCGCGCGCGTCATGCGCGGCGACAGCATCAAGCGCGCCGAACAGCAGATCGTCGTCGGCGACGCCCAGCACCGCCAGCACATCCTCAACGGCGATCGAGCTGCCGGTGTAGGTGACTAGCTGTTCCAGCGTGCCGAGCGCATCACGAAATGATCCGGTCGCGTGGCGCGCAATCAGTGCCAGCGCGTCGGCGCTGATCTCAATCTGTTCGCTCTGCGCGACGCGCTGCAGCACAACGGTCAGCTGCTCGACTGTCGGCCGGGCGAAGTCAAAGCGGTGGCAGCGGTCAATGACGGTGTCGAGAATCTTCTGCGGCTCGGTCGTTGCCAGCACGAAGATCGTGTTCGGCGGCGGCTCCTCCAGCGTCTTCAGGAAGGCGTTCCAGGCCTGCGGCGTAAGCATCTGCGCCTCGTCGATGATGTAGACCTTGGAGCGACCGCTGACCGGCGCGTAGGCGACGCTTTCGCGCAGCTCACGAATGTCGTCAACCGAGTTGTGCGAGGCACCGTCCATCTCGATCACGTCCATCGATCCTGCCTGCTGAATCGCCAAACATGACTCGCAAACGCCGCACGGCTCGGCCGTCGGCCCCTGCTCGCAGTTGAGGCAGGCGGCGAGAATCTTCGCCATCGAGGTCTTGCCGGTGCCGCGCGAGCCAACGAACAGATAGGCGTGATGGACGTTGCCTTGGGTGACGGCATTGGTCAGCGTGCGAACAACGTGCTGCTGGCCTACAACATCGGCGAAGTTGCGCGGGCGGTGACGGCGGTATAGCGAGGGAGCGGCGGACACGTTGGTGGTCGAGTCTAGAGGGAGCAGCGGCCGTTCCAACGCCGCCGCAGGCGCGCTTTGACGCAGTTTGCGCCCAGCCGCCAAGTAGGCTGAGGCGATGAACCCGGGCCTGCTTGACGAGCTGAACGAATGGCTCCGCATCCCCTCGATCTCAACCGGCGGCGGTAAACCGGAGGATCTGCGCCGCGCCGCTCAGTTCGCCGCCGACCGCGTCGGTCGCGCCGGCGGCAGCGCCGAGCTGGTGACGATCGGGGGTGGCAACCCGCTGGTCGTCGGCGAGCTGGCCGCCAACAGCGACGACGCGCCGACCGTGATCATCTATGGCCACTACGACGTTCAGTCGCCCGGCCCACTCGAGGATTGGGTGAGCCCACCGTTTGAGCCCGAGGTTCGCGGCGAGCGGCTCTACGCCCGCGGCGCCGCCGACGACAAAGGCAACTTCTTCGGCCTGCTGACAGCCGCCTGCGATCTGGCGCAGAGCGGCGAGCTACCGGTCAACGTGCGCGTGCTGGTTGAGGGTGAAGAGGAGGCAGGCGGTCAGACAATCGCTGCTTGGGTGAAGGACGATCGGCGCGGCGCCGACTGCGCGATCGTCTTCGACAGCGCAATGGAGGATCAGCAGACGCCGGCGATCACAATCGGGTTGCGCGGCTGTGTCAGCACCTTCATCACCGTCACCGCTCAGCCGCGTGACCTGCACTCCGGCCTGTACGGCGGCAGCGTCCGTAACGCGCTCCACGTTCTGCATGGCGTTCTGGCGCCGCTGCTGCCTTATCGGGACGGCGAGCTGCGGCCCGAGCTGCTGGCCGGCGCAACAGACCCGTCGCCGGCCGAGCTTGAGTCATGGGCCCGGCTGCGGCCCGGCCAAGCACTGCTTGACGAGGTTGGCGCGACACCGATCAACGACCGCTCCGGCAACGAGTTTCGGCTGCGCAACGGCGCCCGCCCGGCATTTGAGCTGAACTGGATTGAGGGTGGCGCGCCGCGCACCGTTGTCCCGGCGCAGGCGCGGGCCCTTGTAACACTACGGCTGGCTCCCGGGCAGGACCCGGAGGCGATGCGCGACGTTGTCGAATCGCTACTAAGCAGCGACGTTCCGGCCGGCGTCGAACTTGAACTTCAGTCGCAGCTCTCCTCGCCCTCACTGTTCGACGCCGAGCTGCCAGCGATCGCGATCGCGCGTGAGGCGATCACTCGTGCCAGCGGCATGGAGACGGCGCTGATCCGCAGTGGTGGCTCAATCCCTGTTGTCGCCGACTTTGCCGCCGCCGGTATTCCGGTGATCGTCAGCGGCTTTGGCCTTGCCGGGGATGAGATCCATGCGCCCAACGAGTCGTTCGTCGTCGCCAATCTCGACCTAGGCGAGCGCTGCGCGCGTGAGCTGCTGCTGGCGCTCGCGGCGCTGCCGCGGAGCTAAAGCTGTGAGCGCCGCCCGCAGCCGCCTGCAGGTCGGCGCCGCCGTCGTCGCGCTCGCTGCGCTGGCTTGGTTGATCGCTGGCCGCGGCCTTGTCAACTACGACACGCTCTACGCGCTCGATTGGGGGCGCGAGGTTTACGACGGGCGCAGCCTGTTCTTCGATGCCCCGTTCACGCCGACGCTGCATCCGTTCGGCATTCTGTTGGGGATCGTCCTCGCGCCGTTCAGCAAGACGGTCGTTGCCGGCGTACATGGCGTCGCGGCAACCGACATCGTGATCGTCTTTGCCTTCATTGCGCTTGGCGCGCTGCTGTGGTTGACCTACGCGCTGGGGACGCTGTGGTTTGGCCGTTGGGCCGGCCTGCTGGCGGCGCTGATCATGTTGACGCGCAGGCCGCTGCTTGACTTTGGCGCCCGCGCCTACGTTGACATTCCCTATGTCGTTTTGGTCCTCACCGCCGTCCTCGTTGAGAGCCGCCGTCGCCGCGCCGCAACGCCGGTGCTACTGCTGCTGGCAGTGGCAGGCCTGATCCGACCCGAAGCCTGGGCCTTCTCCGGTGCCTACCTGATCTACCTCTGGTTCAGCGGCGAGCACCGGCCGCGGCAGGTTGCTGGCTGGCTGGCGCTGGCGGCGATCGGTCCTGTGATCTGGCTGGTCGGCGATTGGCTGCTGGCCGGCGACGCGCTCCATTCGCTCTCCGCAACGCAGCAGAACACGCAGGCCTTGGGCCGCGCGACCGGGCTGAGCGGCTTGCTGACGACGGCGCCGCGACGGCTCGGTGAGATTCTGCGCGAGCCGGTGCTGTTCGGCGCGGTCGGCGGCCTTGGCTTTGCGCTTTGGGCGCTGCGCGAGCGGGTCCGCACACCGCTGCTGGTCGGCGCCGTCGCTTTGGCGGCATTCAGCGTCCTGGCGATTGCGGGGCTGCCGGTCAACGGCCGTTATCTGCTGCTGCCAGCGATCATCGGCGCAATCTTCTGCGGCGCCGGCGTCTTTGGCTGGCGCGAGTTGGCGGCCGATGACAGGCGCAGGCAGCCGTGGGCGATCTTTGCTCTGCTGACGATCGTCCTGCTGCTGATCTTCACCCCAGCTCAGGTCGACCGGATCTCAAACCTGCGTGACGCGCTCAGCCGCCAGGAGCAGATCCAGGGCGACCTGCAGGCACTGATCAAGCAGCCGCCGGGGCTGATCACACAGTCCTGCACGCCGATTTCGGTGCCAAACCATCGGCCCGTGCCGGCGTTGGCACTGTGGCTGAAGCTGCCGCCTGAACTGATCTTCAGCGCCGAGGATCGGCGCGTCTCGGTTGGCCAGTTCATCGCACCCGCCAACGCCGCGGTCGCGAACGATTACATCCTTGACCCGCGCGACCTCAACCGACGCGTGATCAGCCCGCCGGCAAGCTTCCGCCTAGTCGGCGGCAACGGCTCCTGGCGCGTCTACAGCAGCTGCCCGCGGCCCGTGCGCTGACGCGCCGCTAAGGCGTCGTAACCGGCGGCGGCGTAGTTGTCGTCGTCGTAATCGTCGTTGGCGGCGCCGTTGTCGTCGTCGTGACCGAGGTCGTAAGCGTGCTCGGCGTGGGCGTCGTAACGCTGTCTGTTTTGTTGT
Organism: Solirubrobacteraceae bacterium; assembly: GCA_039744075.1. Taxonomy (GTDB): domain Bacteria; phylum Actinomycetota; class Thermoleophilia; order Solirubrobacterales; family Solirubrobacteraceae; genus F1-60-MAGs163. The sequence continues at coordinate 6,686 of JBCJUC010000016.1, read as the reverse complement.
TGTTGTTGCCGGTCAGGACCAGCGCGGCGATCACGCCGGCGACGATGATCGCCACTGCGCCCATCACCCACGGCCACGGGTTGCTCTTCTGCGGCGGCTGACCGCCCGGGCCCTGCTGGTAGCCCTGCTGCTGGGGCGGCTGCGTGGCCATTATCTGGTTCCTTTAGTTGCCCGTGTAGTTGAGTTTAAACTTGGTGTTGATCTGCAGGCCGGAGTCTGCGCCGTTCAGCGTGCAGACGTAGTTGGCGTAGTTGCCGCTTACCGTCGGCGTGCAGTTGAAGCCCTGAACGGTTACCGGCATCTCAGCCTGCTGGCGCGCAACGCCCCGCACCAGCGCCGTCGCCTGATCGCAGCTGGCGAGCGCCGTCTGCGAGCTGGGCACGTTAGTCGCCTTGACGTTGGCGACGGTGCTGTTGCCAACAACGTTCGGCACGCCGGCGACGTTGCAGGTACGCGAGATGTTGATCGGCGCAGTCGTCGTTGTCGTGGCGGTCGTCGTGGCGGTCGTTGTCGGCGTCGTGGTTTCTGTGCTGGTCTTCGTCAGCGTTGCCTGCGTTGTCACCGAATCGGTGTTCGACGAGTCGCCGCTGCCGGTGATCAGAATCGCGGCGATCACGCCAGCGGCGATGATCGCGATAGCGCCAAGGATCCAGGGCCAGGGGTTACGAGCGCCGCCGCCGGGCGGCTGCCCGCCGGGCTGCGGGTTGTACTGCTGCGTTGCGTCTTCTGACGGCGGTTGAGTTCCCATCGCTGAAACATAGGCAGCGCGGCGGACAGATCAACGGCGACCTGGCCGCGCAGGCTGAACGCTCGGTATCGTAACCAGCCAACCCTGCACAGCGCAGGCAGTCAGGGCGCGTAGCTCAGCGGGAGAGCGCTCGCTTCACACGCGAGAGGTCGCTGGTTCGAAACCAGCCGTGCCCATTCCTGGCCTGACAACAAGGAGTGTGGTTCGATCCCATTTTTGCCAAACAGAGCATCAGCGAGCATCACAACTCGGATGGTACACCGATGACCTTCGACCTGAGTCCTGTCGTGGATGCCCTCTCCGGGGCGGCAGTTCCGAAGCCCGGGGGTGAAGGTGCAATCGCCGGACACGCAGCCGGCGAACCTTTTGACAAGCTCATCACGCGCCAGATCGGCGAGGTGTTCCCGAATAGGACGTTTCGCCAGTTCGAGGTCCTGAACGCGGTTCTCAAGGCGAGGCACGAGGCAACGACTGCCGCGGAGCGCTTATCGCTGCTTGGCCCCCCGGCTCTGCAGCGGCTGCTCAAGCGGGGGAAAGAGCCTATGCGCAATTGGTCAGAAGAAAACCAATTCGACGAGAAGCAGAACGATACCGCGGACATCATCGTCTTACCGACCCAATCGCTAGACCTTCACGTCGGGCCCGTTCACCTCGTCGACGCCAAGACGTACCAAGAAGAGCGTCAGGGCCAGCCGCCGAACATCATCTCTGCCCTGAAGCTCGCACACATGTGCAAAGACATGATCGACTCAGACAATTTCGGAAGCCATGACATCAGCTATCTGAGCGTTGCCTGGGTCCTTGATGGAGAAGAGCTACGGGTCACCGACTCAACCTCGGTCGCACTATTCCGGGAAGACCCAGAAAACCTTTACATCAACTGGGCTGCGGCGCACCAAATTCAGTTTCACCCGCACCGGTGCCAGCAGTCCTTCGGGGGTTCGACTGAGGATTGGTGCCGAGGTTTTCTCGGTAGCTTCGTGGCCAGCGCGAGGAACCGAATTGAGAGCATGAGAACTGACTTCGTCAAGGAGTTCGAGGAATACACATAGCGAAACGCCTTACCCGAAGAGCAGTTGCTCGATGTCCTTGGCGATTTGGCCGCGTAGCCGCTCGTCTCCGTCGGCAAGGTACGCCTTGACATCCCCGACCACGCGATCGTGAGCCTCAACTTCTGTCCGCGACGTCCAGTCGATTAGCCGAACCGGCATCCTAGAAAGCGGCTTCTCAGAGAACTCTGCCACTTCGCCTTTCATGAGCCCCTTGTAGCGGACCCATTCATACATGCCGGGAAAGTTCAGCACCGCAAGGAGGTAAAGCGGCGACTCCTTGACTCCGGCCTTCACTCCAATGGCGGTCACATCTTGGGTCGGGAAAGAGCCTCGCGGCGCCAACGCAAAGCGCAGAAAGTCTTTATTGGACAGCCGCTCCTTGCATGGGACGAAGATAAGATCATCGTTGGAGCTGAAGAACTTGTAACTACGCAGGAATGCCCACTCCCAATACTTGAGATCACGCCCGTACGCGTACCTGTTCTCAAGGCGCCCTCGGAATTCTGAAAGATGCGACGCGAATGTCGGGTACGTCGCCTCGAACTCGTGCTCCTCCAGACCTTCAGGAACAAATACATAGGGAATGGTCCCAGTGACGATGTACGGCGACAGTGCGAAACCTTTTGCGACTTGGATCGTCGCCGCCTTCTCGTCCTCGTTCAGCTTCACTCCGGGCGGAACCCGAAATGCCGCATCTAACCCGCTCACCATTCCATTTGCGATGTCCGTCATGGCTCCCAACGTGCCTACGGGCGCATCATCAAGTAGGGCCTTCTGAGCTGGCCCCGCAGATGCCGGAACTCGACATGCTTGCTCAAGGCGGCTCAGTCGTCGCTGTGTGCGTTCGGGCGCAAGTACCCACTGTTTGCCGACCTCGAACGCAGGAACCTCTTCACAGACAACATCCTTGCTCGAAGCGAACGCCTCGAAACCAGCGTCGCCAAACTCGATCCCCGAGCGCGGCCCGACGTAACGGAACAGCCTTGTGCTCTCTACTTCAACCTCACGCGCATAGCGAAAGATTATGATCGAAGAACCGACTCCCGGAAAGACAGTCGCCTCACCAAAGTGCACAACATCGGTGATGCTCCCCCTCTCAAGCATGAAGTCCCGAAGACTCGCGGAGTGCAGCGTGTGCATCCAGAACGACGGGGTAATGAACACCATCTCGCCGCCCGCAGCTAGAAGCTCTACGGAACGCGCGATGAAGATTGTTAGGTAATCGCTCAGGCTGTTGAAATGCTCTTGCCACAACGGGCTGCCTTCAAGCTCGTCGCGAGCCCCCTCGTCCAGGTTGCGCCATCGTATGTATGGGGGGTTCCCGATCACGAGGTCGAAGCCCGCTTCGAGTCCTGCCGAGACAAAGCTTTCGTTTCGAACCAAGATCTGATCGTGATGGGCTAGGTCCCCATCGACCTCAACGGCTGTGATGTCGGCATACCCGGCACCGAGCAGCGCATCCACGAACACGCCTTCGCCAGAGCACGGCTCCAAGGCGCGGCCCTCGGGCAACGTATGAGCCAGAGACACCATCAGGTCGGCGACGGGTCGCGGCGTGAAGTACTGGCCGAGTTTGTTCTTTGGTTTGGGAGAGCTAACGGAGGTCATCAGAACGATTGATCAAAACTTTTCATTGAGGATAAGCAGCCACCCGGCCATCCGAGCGGAACGCGCGGGTGTCGACCCAAGTGCGTTAGACAACCGCGAAGAGTTGCAACGCCCTCGCCACATAGCGCAAAGTGGTTCATGAGTTCGTTAGGCCCAGAGTCTGGGATGGGTGCTGTAACACCCATCCCAGAGGAGAAACCAAGCCATGGGATTGGGGGCGACCTCGATCCCAGTTCGATCTTCTCGATCTCTGATTGGGGTTTCGACACTGTTGCGATGTCGTTCCGTCCAAAGTCCAGTGCTGCGCTCTGTGCGATTAGAACGCCAATCCCCGGAGGCGAGCTGCTCAACGATCCCGAGCGCGGCATGTGCGTGAATGACCTGAACGGGTACCCGGCGCACGTATCTGTCAGCGCTTCAGGCAATTGGTCGATGAAGCTTGACTTCGCTTGGATCCAAGGCTTCCCCGACGCGGGCATGATGCGCGTCGAGGGCCGAGCGGCCGCGCTTATCGCGCGCGATGCCCGCGCTGTTGGTCTTGTCCGTCCCGAGCACCTTTCGAAAGTTGAAGGCTCGGTGCTCCGGTTGGGTTGGTCTGTTCTCGGCAGCGAGGTCTTCGATGTATCCCGCTTTGAGTTTCGGAGATGGGATCTCGCGGTGGATCTGACGAACGCTGCTGAGCCGGTCTTGGGCTCTCGGACGATGGAGGCGTTAGCGGCGGTGCGGCTCCCGTATTGGGGCAGGGCTGGCGTGCACCATGATCGCGGCCGTAGCGACATCGTTACCGGCGCGGCTTGGCCAGCGACGGGCCGCAGGCAGTTTCGTGTGTACGACAAGGGTGTCGAGCTAAAGCATCCGCGCCACCGGCAGCTCGGCGCGGATGGCAAGCGGCACGAGAACCCTCGCGCCTGTCTACCAGGCTCTTGGCTGCGGATGGAACGCCAGATCCGCCCAACCAATCCGGACCACTTCCTTAGGCGCTCCGAGATGGAGAGCGCGGACCTGCGGAGCGCCTTCCTTGGCCGCTGGGCATCGCTACTTGACTGGCCGTCGATCATGGTTGGCTCCCCTGAGGCGTCACGCTTGCGGGTGTCCGACCTGTTCGCTGACGGTGTGCTTGGGCCGCAGGCAGCCAAGCGCTTACTTGGCGAGACTGCTGCGGCAGGCGAACATCTCGATGGCCGCCTGTACGACAGCCATCAGGCATTGGCCGCCAAACTTGGCGACGTTGGCATCGTCCTCGCTGCGAATCTTCCGGCCTCTGAGAGCGTCGAGCTGAGCGGGCTGCTTCGGGCAGCGGCCGACTGTTGGCCATGCGGCAGCTGCTGAGTACGAAAACACGTCGAGGCCAAGGGATCCAAGCGCGGGAACCGCAGGCCCGTCGTTCTGGCTGGCGCTCATCACGCTGCCCTGAACGGCGGTCGCGGCCTCTGCGTCGGGCCTTGACCTCGATTTGCGGGAGCCGCTGCTCGAAGCAGCCGCGCCCCCTAGCCCACAACACGGCCGGCCAGCTAACCGATCGGCGGGGAAGGAGCTGATTAGAGTTTGCCCTCGGTGCGGTCTGATTGCAAGTTGTGAGCGCTCCTGCGGCCGTTATTCGCCCTGTTACCCGCCGCAAGCAGCAGCGAGCGGGTAACGGGAGCGGGTAACGGGTAACGCGGCCCATTGTCAGAGACGGTCACTAAGCAGCGCACCCATCACGCGGTCGTCGTCGGTGTGGGCGTAGTGGCGCCTGGTGGTTCCGATGTCCTTGTGCCCAAGCGCTTTGGAGACGACGTCAATTGGGACGGGGTGCTTGGGATCGTTGAGGGCGAAGGTGGCCCAGGCGTGACGGAATACGTGGGGCGTGACCTTTGAGCAGTAGCCGCCGATGCTCTCAGTGCAATTGCAGCGCTTGAGCCCTACGCCAGCTGCTACTGCCCGGCGGTTGACGATCTTGTTGAGGCTGCTTGCGTGGAGAAGCCTTCCGGTCTTGCTTAGGAGCAGGTAGGCGGTCTCTTCGTCAGCGAGCGCGGCCGCAACGCGGGGGTTGCGCTGTGCCTCCTTGAGCTGCCACTCGCGGTACTCGCGGATGACGGCCCGCAGCTTCGGGGCGATCGAGAAGTCCGCCCTTCCTCCGCCCTTCACGCGGCGGATCTCGACGCAGGGCTGCGACGTATCCAAACCCATGATGTCGCTCCACCTGACGTTGCGTACCTCTTCACGGCGCACCGGGACGTAATAGAGAAAGTTGAGCAGAAGCCGCCCGCGCATATCGCCCTTGGCGTCAAGCAAGGTTCGCAGCTCATCGCGCTCAGGGACAAAGCCGCGAGTGATCGTAACCTGCGGCGAGTTGAGGCCCGCTGAGGGGTCAACGCTCGGCCAGCCGCTGGCCTCGCGCGCGTGGTGGTAGACAAAGCGAACCGCGCTCAGGTACTTCTTGCGCCGTGAAGCGCTGAGCGGCTTGCCCTTCCGGCCCTCCGGGTAGCCGTTTGCCTTGCACCAAGCGCAGACTTGCCTACTCTCGGCCGGGTTCTGTCCGCCAGGATCCTTGAGGTGGTTCAGGAACGCGCGCACGTGCTCACGCTCGACCGTCAGCATGTCGAGCTTGAAGGCGCTGTGCAGGTAGTCGGCGTAGTGCAGCAGGTCGGCTTTGTATTCGGATTGGCTCTTGGGGCCGACGTCCTTGAAGTTCACGGCTATGGCCTCCTCGATCAGCGTCGCGTCGCGCTCCATCACTGGGACACCTTCACGCTGAGTTTCGCGGCAAGTCCCGCACTCTGCTGACGGTTCGCTGCGGCCCCTGACCACCTGATACGGAAGCTGCTGACTACTCGATGATCGGTTCCTATCCACTTCTTTACACTATCAGCCTCCGCCGAAAAGCTGGGTGAAAAAAGTGGCTTATTTGCAGGGCTTTTGGCGGAATTTCTCCTTGGTTCACTTGGTTCGCAGAGTGGTTTAGGTCGCTGGTTCGAAACCAGCCGTGCCCATCAACGGCCTGAAGATCCGCGCTGATCGGCTCAGGCGTTCACGCGTTTTGCAAGCTGTTGCGAAGCGGCGCAGCACGTACAGGGTTCTGTTAGTTTGCCGCTAACGGGCTAAGGAGGGGAAGTCCCACCATGATTGTCAGCCGCAACTTTGAACGTCGTTTGGTTCCTGCCGTAATTGCCTCGTTCGCATTGTTGCTGTCGTTCGCGTCGGCCGCGCAGGCGATCGACCGGATCTCTGTTGTCCCTGGCTTCAACGGTCAGGTCAATGTGATCAGTGAGCCGGACAGCAACGGCACCCGCTACCTC
>JBCJUC010000015.1:0-13212 GCA_039744075.1 Solirubrobacteraceae bacterium | reverse complement strand
TCGGACTCCACGGCGTTCAGGGTGATTGACAAGATCGCCTCCACGCCGGGCCTGCTGGACGCGCTTGACGGGGCGCATGCGCGGGCGCGCGAAGATGTCTGGAAGCTGACCGGCGCGCCGGGCCGGGTGACAATCGACTTGGACGCAACGTTGCTGACCTGCCATTCCGACAAGGAAGGTGCGGCCGGGAACTACAAGGGCGGCTACGGCTTTCATCCAATGCTCGCCTACTGCGACGAGACGCGCGAATCAATGGCCGCCTTGCTGCGTCCCGGCAACGCGGGCGCGAACACCGCCAGCGATCAGATCACGGTCGCCGAGGCCGCCCTGGAGCAGATCCCTAGATCGCAGATTGAGGCGATTGACGTGCTGCTCAGGGTCGATTCGGCCGGTGCCTGCCATGAGCTGCTGGACTGGGCGCACGCGGCGAACATCCGGTTCTCGGTCGGCCTGGATTTGCGTGAGAGTGTCCGCGCCCAGATCCTCAAGATCGCCGATCAGAACTGGGTTTCCGCGGTTGATCAGGATGGCCACGAGCGCCCCACCCCGCCCAACCCCACCACAATCACCCGCCACCAGCAACTACTGCACGATCCGGGTTAAGGACACCTCTTATGGTTCATCCCTCACTCCGGGAGGGGCCACTGTCCGCGATCACCGCAACAGTCCACACCTCTCCGAGAACCTCGGAGAAAATGCAGGAGAAGGATCGCTTCGACGTGAACCTGACCAACCCGCCAGGAGTTGCAGACCCACCAGTCCAATCGATAGACTGGCGAACTTGGACAACGTAGCTGATCATGGAGCGCCCACCGACGCGTCCGCCGATGATCAAGTTGGCGGGTCGAAACTTCGACTGGTCAAGTTCGGTTTCACCGGTCGGCAGTGGCTCATCATCGGTTTGCTCTGGCTGGGCATCCTCTTCATGAGTTGGACCTGGGGCGCGCTCGAACCCGCCCCGCCAGAGGGTGAGTGGCCCTCGTATTTCCCATGGGATCCACAAACGCAAGCACTGGTGTTTCCAGACACCGGAGATCACGCGAAACAAATGATGGTGCTCAAGGGGTGGCTGGATGCCCGGATGCCGTTCGTGCCCCTGCTGGCAATTCCCTACATCGCAGCAATGTTAATTTGGCCAATAGTGATCCCGTTTCTGGGCGTGCTCGTCGGCTCATATCGCCGCTATCTGACATTAGCTTTCGCACTGATCACCAGCATGGCGATACTCGATCTGGGTATGTGGATGTACCACACAAAGGTCATTCGTGACGTGGATCCTGGAGGTCTGCTTGGCGGATCCCTGGTCAAGGTGATCTACGAGGCGGACCCGATGGGAATGGGTGGCTGGCCTTCAGGTCATGTCACGTGGTCGATGGTGTGCATCCTCGCCCTATGGCGGATGCGTAAGGCCATCCCGAAGACCGCGTGGACGCTGATTGTTGTCTTGCTACTCGTCTTCCCTGCAACGGTGATGCTTCGCCAGCACTACTTGATCGACGTCTACACCGGCATCCTGCTCGGGTTCGCATCGTACTGGGCGTGCATGTTTGTGATCGAACGCCCGAAGCTTGTCCCGCGCGGTGAGGAAACTTACCCGCGGCGAAAGCCCTCCGTTCGCAGCTGAACACTTCCGACCGCTTACATTCCTAGTCACCGTTTACAGTCCGCCGCGCTCACAACACCAACCCGACCGACAACCTCACACCGCTTCACGACCCGCGCGACGCCAAACACTCACACCGCGCCGCTTCATGCACGATCCGGGCTAGTAACTAAAGATCGCGTAAAACTAGTGACACTTCCCCTGATTCGCTGCTACGTTAGGCCAATATGTACATCATAAGATAAAAGGAGTTTGATTCAGATGGCAGATTTTGTTGATCAGAAGCTCGGCGAGATGGAAGATCGCCTGACTGAGCTGCGCCCGATGGTCGACGAGTACGACCGTCTGACCAAGGCCGTCGCAGCGCTGAGCAGCGTCGGCGTCGGCTCCAGCCGCACCGCCGCCAAGCCGGCCCGCGCCACCGCCAAGCCGAAGCGCGCCACCGCCAAGCCGAAGCGCGCCACCGCCAAGCCGAAGCGCGCCACCGCCAAGCCGAAGAAGCGCGGCAGCGCAGCCAGCGGCCGTCGCGGCCGCCCGAAGGGATCAGGCAAGCGCGGCAAGCAGGCATTGAAGCTCGTCACCAATAACCCCGGCGTGACGATCCCCGAGATCGCCAAGAATATCGGGATCAAGCAGAACTACCTCTACCGCGTCCTTCCGACACTGGAGAAGGAAGGCTTTGTCGTCAAGAAGGGCCGCGGCTGGTACCCACGCTGAAGCGAGGCAAAGGCCGTCGCCGGCAGCATCGCTTAGGCAGTAACGGTGGGCCTGCTCAGCCGAGCAGGCCCATCTGCTTTATAGCCTCACGTTCTTCAGCCAGCTCGGCGACGCTAGCGTCGATCCGCTGACGTGAGAAGTCATCAAGCTCAAGCCCTTCGACGATCCGATACTGACCGTCGCTACAGACGGTCGGGAATGAGCTGATCAGCCCTTCCTCGACTCCGTACGACCCATCTGAAGGGACCGCCATCGAGACGTAGTCGCCTGCCGCTGAGCCCAGCACCCAATCGTGCATGTGGTCGATTGCCGCGTTGGCGGCCGATGCCGCGCTCGACGCGCCGCGCGCCTCAATCACCTCTGCGCCGCGCTGCTGAACGCGGCTGATGAACTCGTTCTCAAACCAGGCCAGCTCGTCAATCAGATCGGCTGCTGGCTTGCCGGCGATCGTTGCGTGCGTAATGTCGGGGTACTGCGTCGTCGAGTGGTTTCCCCAAATAATCATCCGCTTAATCTGATCAACCGGCATGCCCGTCTTACTGGCAAGCTGCGCGATCGCGCGGTTGTGGTCAAGCCTTGTCATTGCCGTGAAGCGCTCAGCCGGAACGTCAGCAGCGTTGCCCATTGCGATCAGCGCGTTGGTGTTGGCGGGGTTACCGACCACAAGTACGCGAATGTCATCGGCGGCGTGGCTGTTGATTGCCTTGCCCTGCGGCCCGAAGATGCCTCCGTTTGCTTTCAGCAGGTCGCCGCGTTCCATCCCCTTTGTGCGCGGCCGCGCACCGACGAGGAAGGCGATGTTGGCACCGTCAAAGGCCTCGTTCGGCTGGTCGCTGATCTCAATCCCGTGCAATAACGGGAAGGCGCAGTCGAGCAGCTCCATCGCTGTTCCTTCGGTGGCGCCGAGCGCTGGCGTGATCTCCAGCAGTCGCAGCTCGACCGGACGGTCCGGGCCAAGCAGCTGGCCTGATGCAATGCGAAACAGCAGCGCGTATCCGATCTGCCCGGCGGCGCCGGTAACGGTGATCTTCGTCGGCGTGGTCAACGGTGTTTCTCCTTCGCGAGGCGGTCTGTATTGATGCCATTGACGCTAGCGAGCCTTGCCCGCCGATGTCTTGCGACCCGCTCAGGCCATCGCCAGCGCGAGCCGTTCGTCAACTGAGGCGAGGAACTCTTCGGTCGTCTGGAACGGCTGGTCGGGGCCGATCAGCCGCGCAAGGTCCTTCGTCATCAGCCCGGCTTCGACCGTCCCGATGCAAACCTGCTCCAGACGTTCGGCGAAGGCAACAACCTCCGGCGTTTCGTCGATCCGCCCGCGCGCTTGCAGGCCGCGCGTCCAAGCAAAGATTGAGGCGATCGGATTGGTGGAGGTCGGCTTACCTTGCTGGTGCTGGCGATAGTGACGCGTGACTGTGCCATGCGCCGCCTCCGCCTCAACTGTTTTTCCATCGGCCGTCATCAGCACGCTGGTCATCAGCCCGAGCGAACCAAAACCCTGGGCGACCGTGTCGGACTGAACATCGCCGTCGTAGTTCTTGCAGGCCCAGACGTAACCGCCCTCCCACTTCAGCGCCGAGGCGACCATGTCGTCGATCAAGCGGTGCTCGTAAGAGATTGCGGCAGCATCAAAGTCGGCCTTGAACTCGTCGTTATAGATCTCTTCAAAGATGTCCTTAAAGCGACCGTCATAGGCCTTCAGGATCGTGTTCTTCGTCGACAGGTAGACCGGCATCGAATGGTCAAGCCCGTAGCGCAGACAGGCCCGCGCAAAGTCGCGGATCGAGTCATCCAAGTTGTACATCGCCATTGCCACGCCGCCGCCTGGAAAGTCGTAAACGTCAAGCTCGATCGGCTCGTCGCCGTTCTTCGGCGTGTAGGTCATCGTCAGCGTCCCCGCGCCCGGGATCACCAAGTCGGTCGCGCAGTACTGGTCACCAAACGCGTGGCGGGCGATGATGATTGGCTTCGTCCAGCTGGGCACCAGCCGCGGCACGTTGCCGATCACGATCGGCTCACGGAAGATCACGCCCCCAAGGATGTTGCGGATCGTGCCGTTCGGCGAGCGCCACATCTGCTTCAGGCCAAACTCCTCGACCCGCTGCTCATCCGGCGTGATCGTCGCGCACTTGACGCCAACGCCGTACTGCTTGATCGCGTTGGCAGCATCAACCGTGACCTGGTCGTCGCTGGCGTCGCGCGCCTCAATCCCAAGATCGAAGTATTTGAGGTCGATCTCGAGGTACGGCAGGATCAGCTGCTGCTTGATGAAGGCCCAGATGATCCGCGTCATCTCATCGCCGTCGAGCTCAACTACCGGGTTCTTCACCTTGATCTTTGACATCTAGTCCTTTTCGCGTTGGCCGCATCAGAGGCTAGCCAAGCGGCCGCGCGCGCGGCTGTTGGCCGGCAGGCGTAGTCTGTTCAGTGATGGCCACGCATGAAGTGACCAACCAGCCGCCACCGCTGATCGGGCGCAACCTGTTCACCGATAACAGCGCGCTGGTCGAGGCGCTTGAGCGCGAAGGCGGCAGCTGGGCGAGGGAGCGCGCGGTTGAGTGCGGCCGCTTTTGGGGCGACGAGCCGATCGAGTGGGGCCGCTTGGCGAATGAGCGCCCGCCGGTGCTGGAGCGCTTTGACCGTTACGGCAACCGTGTCGACAACGTGATCTTCGACGATTCCTGGCACCGCTTGATGGCGGCCGGCGTGCGCGACGAGCTGCACGCGCTGCCGTGGCGCAGCGATCAGGCCGGCGCCAACGTGGCCCGCGCCGCCTGCTTCATCACCGCCACCCAGGCCGAGGCCGGCTTCGCCTGCCCGACCACGATGACCTTCGCCGCCGTGCCGGCGCTACGTGCCCAGCCGGAGCTGGCGGCTGAGTGGGAGCCGCTGCTTACGGCCACCAGCTACGACCCTTCGCCGCTGCCGGCAGCGCAGAAAGGATCGGCGATCTGCGGCATGGCAATGACCGAAAAGCAGGGCGGCTCCGACGTTCGCGCCAACACCACGCGGGCGACGCCGGTTGGCGGCGGCGGTCCCGGCGGCGAATATCTGATCACCGGCCACAAGTGGTTCTGCTCGGCGCCGACAAGCGACCTTTTTCTGATCCTCGCCCAAGCGCCGGAAGGGATCTCCTGCTTCGCGCTGCCGCGGATCCTGCCTGACGGTTCGCGCAACGCGATCAGCATCGAACGACTAAAAGACAAGCTCGGCAACCGTTCCAACGCCTCCAGCGAGGTTGAGTACGACGGCGCGCTGGCGCGAATGGTCGGCGAGCCGGGTCGCGGCGTGCCGACGATCATCGAGATGGTCGGCCACACGCGGCTCGACTGCGTGCTCGGCGCCGCCTCGGGGATGCGCAGCGCCGTCGCCCACGCCAGCTGGCACGCCGCTCACCGCGCCGCCTTCGGAAAGCAGCTGATCGACCAGCCACTGATGAGCAACGTGCTGGCCGACCTGGCATTGGAATCGGAGGCCGCAACAGTGCTGGCGATGCGGCTCGCGCGGGCCTACGACGAGGCCGATGATGATCCCGCCGCAGCTCAGTTCAAACGGCTCGCAACAGCGGTCGCCAAGTTCTACGTCTGCCAGCGCGCGCCGCAGCATGCCTTTGAGGCAATGGAGGTGCTGGGCGGCGTCGGCTACGTCGAACAGTCTGGAATGCCGCGCCTCTACCGCGAAGCGCCGCTCAACTCAATCTGGGAAGGCTCCGGCAACGTGATCGCGCTCGACGTGCTGCGAGTGTTGGCGCACGAGCCCCAGTCGCTGGAGGCGTTCTACGCCGAACTTGGGCTGGCGGCCGGCGCCAATGCCGCGCTCGACAGCTTTAGTGACCGGCTGGCGGCTGAGCTGAGCGACGGCGAGCAGCTGGAGTTTCGCGCCCGCATAATCGTCGAACAGATGGCGCTCGCACTGCAGGGCGCACTGCTTGTTCAGCACGCGCCGGCAGCTGTGTCAGAGGCCTTCTGCGCCGCCCGCCTTGGCGACGGCCGCTCACTCAATTACGGCACGCTGCCGACCGGCGTCGACAGCGCAGCAATCGTCGATCGCCACACGCCGCAGGGCTGAGCGGCAACCCTGCGACAATAAGAAGATGTTCGGTGAGCGGTCGATTCCGCTATTTCGTGTATTCGGTATCCGGATCGGTGCAAACCCGAGCTGGTTTCTGTTCCTGTTCCTGATGATCTACTGGCTGTCGGGCTACTTCGCCGACATCCTCGTCGGCTACTCAAGCAACGTCAGCTTTGCCGTCGCGATCGCGGCAACTTTGCTGTTCTTCGCCTCACTGCTGCTGCACGAGCTGGGTCACGCGCTGGCCGCCCGCCGCCAAGGGATCGCGACAACCGGCATCGACCTCTGGCTGTTCGGCGGTGTCGCCAACCTGTCACGTGACTCAAACACGCCGGGCGAAGAGTTCAAGGTCGCCGCCGCCGGACCGGCCGTCACAGCGCTGATTGTCGCCGTCTGCCTTGGCGCCACAGTTCTCACTTCGCAGGACACAAGCTTGATTGACGCCGCGACCGGCAAGATCATTGCCAGCTCGCCACTGACGGCACTGATCGGCTGGCTTGGAATCATCAACGTCGCGCTGCTGCTGTTCAACCTCGTGCCGGCCTTTCCGCTCGACGGCGGCCGGATCGCCCGTGCCGCCGCCTGGAAGGTGACCGGCGAGCGCGGCAAGAGCACGCGCTTCGCTGGCTACCTCGGGCAGCTATTTGGCGGCGGGATGGTCCTGCTCGGAATCTTTGCCCTAACTCGCGGCGACCTGATGTCAGGGCTTTGGCTCGCTGTGCTGGGCTGGTTCCTCGCCACGGCTGCGCGCGGCGCCGTTGCCAGCAGCCGCTTTACCGACGAGCTTGAAGGGATCACCGCCGGCGATGTGATGGACGCTGAGCCGGTCGTGATCCCGGCATCGATGACAGCGCTTGAAGCCGACGAGCAGTTCTTCGGTCGCTACCACTGGCCGTGGTTTGCCGTTGTTGACCAGCTCGGCCGCTTTGAAGGGATATTGACGGCCGAGGCCGTCAACCAGCAGCTCGCTTCCGGCCGCCCGGCGATTGCTGTTGGCGAACTGATCGACCCGGCGCTGCGTGACGACGCTGCCGTCAGCCGCGAAACGCCGCTTGAGGCGCTGATCTCGGTTGAGGCGATCAGGCGGATCGGCGCCGTGCTGGTGATCGACAGCGACAGTCGCCTTTGCGGTGTCGTAACGACGCAGCAGCTTGAGCGGGCGCTGACGGCAGCCGCGCCGCCGCAGTCCTGAACACTCTCTGCGCTCGGCGGCAAAGCTGATTCCGACCTGCGCGGGGGGAATTCCGGCGCGCCCGGCCACCCCTAGGCAGCGGCCGCCAAAGGCCCTGCGCCGTATACAGTTCAGCGCAGCAGCCCACCCCAACGCCAGAGAAAATTATCCCCGCACACGACGTTTTGATCATCGGAGCCGGTCTCGCTGGACAACGCGCCGCCTTGGCAGCTGCGCAGACCGGCGCGACGGTCGCGATCCTCAGCAAGGTCCACCCGGTCCGCTCACACTCGGTCGCCGCCGCCGGCGGCATCAACGCCGCAATCAACCCGATCGACGACTGGCGCTCACACGCTTACGACACGATCAAAGGCTCCGACTTCCTCGGCGATCAGGACGCAATCGAGATCATGTGCCGCGAAGCTCCGGCCGAGGTGATGTGGCTCGAGCACGCCGGCGTCACCTTCCACCGCAACGAGAAAGGCGAGATCGACCTGCGCGCCTTTGGCGGCGCCTCGATGAAGCGCACCGCCTACGTCGCCGACATCACCGGCCAGGTGCTGCTGCACGTGCTCTACGAGCAGCTGATGAAGTTCCACGAAGTGATTGACCGCTACGAAGAGTGGTTCGTCAGCTCGCTGATCCTCAGCGACGAAGGTCACTGCATTGGCGCCGTTGCACGTGAGATTCGTAGCGGCCGGATGGAAACCTTCACAGCGAAAAGCGTGATCCTCGCCTCGGGCGGCGCCGGTCAGTGCTTCCAGCCGACAACCAACGCGCTGATCTGCACCGGCGACGGGATGGCCCAGGCCTACAAGGTCGGCGCGCCTCTGATGGATATGGAGATGATCCAGTATCACCCGACGACGCTGGCCGAAAACGGCTTCCTAATAACTGAGGGCGCGCGCGGCGAAGGCGCCCACTTGCTCAACTCGGAGGGCGAGCGCTTCATGGAGAAGTACGCGCCGAACAAGATGGAACTGGCCTCGCGCGATGTTGTCTCCCGCGCCGAGCAGACTGAGATCAACGAAGGCCGCGGCGTTGGCCCCGACAAGCAGGGCATCTACCTCGACATCACCGTCGTGCCGCGCAAACGCACACTTGAGGCGCTGCGCGAGATCGTCAACATTGGCAAGGACTTTGCTGGCGTCGACATCACGCGCGAGCCGATCATCATCCAGCCGGGAATGCACTACATCATGGGCGGCGTTAAGACCGACTCCGATGGAGCGACGCCGCTGCCGGGCCTTTACGCCGCCGGTGAGGTTGCCTGCGTCTCAGTCCACGGCGGCAACCGACTGGGCGCAAACTCGCTGCTTGACACTTTGATCTTCGGCCGGCGCTCCGGTGAGCACGCCGGCGCCCGCGCGCTCAAGATGGCGATGCCGACGGCTTCCTCCGAGCAGCTTGATCACGACCGCGCAATGATCGCCGAGATTCTTGCCCGCCCGAAGAGCGGCCGCCGCGTCTCCGAGATCAAGCAGGAACTTGGCGTGACGATGAACCGCTACGTCGCCGTCTACCGCGACGAGGCCGGCCTACAGGCAGCGCACGAGATCGTCCGCAAGCTGAAGGACGAGGCGCAGAGCGCCTGGGTTGATGACAAGGGCGACGTCTTCAATCAGGACGTGCTCGGCGCCGTTGAGCTCGGTTACATGCTCGACTGCGCCGAAGCGATCGTGGTGGCATCACTGGAGCGCAAAGAATCGCGCGGCGCCCAGTTCCGCACCGACTTCCCCGACCGCAATGATGAAGAGTGGCTGAAGCACATCAACGTCTCGCGCAACGGCGGCGACGTGCCAGTGCTCTCCTACTCTGAGGTCACGATCACCGACTGGCAGCCCGAAGCGCGCACCTACTAAGCCCCCGACGAAGGACAGCATGGCCGAATTCAAGCTCAAGATCCGCCGCTACGACCCAAGCTCAGGTGAGGCTCCTTACTGGGACGAGCACACAGTCGAGCTGGAGCCGCACCGCTCCGTGCTGGAAGGAATCCTCCAAGTCCGCAACGAACACGACGGCTCGATCGGCATCCGTTGCTCCTGCCGCGCAGCGATCTGCGGCTCCTGCGGCGTGCGCGTAAACGGCAAGGCAGCCCTCGCCTGCCACACCCACCTTGACGACGCCCTATATGACGCCACCGACGGCGTGATCGAAGTTGAGCCGATGGGCAACATGCCGATCATCAAGGATCTGATTGTCGACATGGACGCCGTTCACTGGAAGAAGATCGAGCGCGTCACGCCATGGCTGGTGGGCAAGCAGCCGGTCCCTGAGCGTGAGTACCTCGTCTCGCGTGAGTCAATGATCGACGTCACACAGTCGATCGCCTGCATCCAGTGCGGCGCCTGCGTCTCCGACTGCCTTTCGTTGGAGATTGACCCGCTCTTCATCGGTCCTGCCGCGCTCGCCAAGGCCTACCGCTTTGTCGGCGACCCGCGCGACGGTGCGCACGAGCAGCGCCTCAAGGACCTAAGCGAGGACAAGCACGGCATCTACGACTGCACGCACTGCTTCGAGTGCATCGAGGCCTGCCCGAAGGGCGTCGCTCCGATGAGCCAGATCATGCGACTGCGACGGATCGCCGGCAACGACTTCCAGATCAATGACCGCAACAACGGCAAGCGCCACGAGATGGCGTTCGTCAACAACATTCAGAGGAACGGCATTCTGCACGAGGCCGACCTGCTGCCCGACTCCTACGGCGGCAAGTTCCACCCGCGCGCTGTGCCGGAGCTGATCAGTTCGCTGCCGCTCGTCGTCAAGGGAATGCTGCGCGGCAAGATGACGCCGGCCAAAGCGCTGCTCCATCCGCACAAAGCGCCGGACGGCGTCAAACAGATCTTCGAGCTGGTCGAGGGGCGCGACCAGCGCAACGAGTTCAATCTTTATATCTCCGGCACCGATGCCGATAACGCGCCGGTCGTCGAAGAGCCAGCCAACGAACCTGCCGCGTAGGACGAAAGGGACCAATGAAAGTCGCCTACTGGCCCGGCTGCGTAAGCCGCGGCTTCACCCCCGAACTACACGGCTCAATGGAGCAGGTCGCACCGATCCTCGGCATCGAACTGGTCCAGCTTGACCGCGCCAACTGCTGCGGCGCCGGCGTGATCTCCGAGCACAGCCAGGAGCTGGCCGACACGCTAAACGCCCGCACCTTCGCGCTAGCTCAGCAGGAGATCGCCCAGGGCGCCGAGCTGATGATGAACATCTGCTCAACCTGTCAGGGCGCGCAGAGTGAGTGTCAGGAGCGGCTTGACGCCAGCGCCGATTACCGCGCCGAGGTGAACCAGACGCTCGCCGATGAAGGGCTTGAGTATCAGGGCGGGATCGTCAACAAGAACTTCCTTTGGGTGCTGGTCGAGGAGATCGGCCTCGACAAGCTGAAGGGCCTTGTTCGCAAGCCGCTGACCGACCTGCGCGTCGGCCCCTTCTACGGCTGTTACATCGTCCGCCCTACCGACCGGCTGGAAATCAACCGTGAGCAGCCGCGCGATACGTACCTCGATCAGGTAATCGAAACGCTCGGCGGCACCGTGATTGATTACGCCGGCTCACATAAGTGCTGCGGCTTCCCGATCATCACGATGAATAAAGAGGCGTCACTTGCGCAGGCAGGCCGCCACCTTGGCGACGCCGTTGACGCCGAGGCCGACTGCCTCGTCACCCCCTGCCCGCTCTGCCACCTCAACCTTGACCTTCAGCAGCCGGCCGCCGCCAAGCAGGTTGGCCGCGAGCTGAACATGCCTGTCCTCCACCTGCCGCAGCTGGTTGGCTTGGCGCTCGGTCTTGAGCCGAAGCAGCTTGGCCTGCAGCATCACATCGTTAAGCCGACCTCGGTGATCGACTGGTCGCAGGCGGTCGTTGGCGGCGTCGACGCCGGCTGGTAGCAGCGCCGCTCAGCCGACAAGGCCGCGCGCGATCGCCAGCTCGGTGATCTGCACAGTGTTCAGCGCTGCGCCCTTGCGCAGGTTGTCACCAACAACAAAGAAGTTGAGGCTTTTGGCGTCGTCAAGGTCGAGCCGCACGCGGCCCACCGCCGTTTCGTCACGGCCCGCCCATTCGAGCGGCGTCGGCGCCTCTTCAACGACAAGGTTGGGGAAGGCGTCAAGCGCGGCGATTGCCCTGTCAAGCACCACGTCGGCTTTGAAGCTGGCACGGATCTGAATCGAATGGCCAACCATCACCGGCACGCGCACGCAGGTCGGGCTGACCTGCAGCCCCGGCAGCGCGAGGATCTTGCGGCTCTCGTTCTGCAGCTTCATCTCCTCGTCGGTGTAGCCGTTTGCTTCCAGCTGACCGAGCATCGGCACAACGTTGTAGGCCAATGTGTTGGCGTGGACGCTTGACTTGACCTTTCGCGCGGCGCTGTGGCCGTCGCCGATCAGCGCCTCAACGTCGCCGCCAACAATCGGCACCTGCGCCGCCAGCTCCTCAATCCCGCTGCGCCCGGCGCCGCCGGCTGCCTGGAAGCTCGTTGCGACAATCGCCGTCAGCTCAAACTGGTCGTGCAGCGCCTTCAGCGGCAGCATTGCGACCATTGTTGTGCAGTTCGGGTTGGCGATGATCCCTTTCGTTACGCCGTCGATCGCCTCGGGGTTTACTTCGCTGACGATCAGCGGCACCTCATCATCCATCCGCCAGGCCGACGAGTTGTCAACGACTAGCGCGCCGGCCTGCGCAAAGCGCGGCGCCCACTCGCGCGATGTCGCGCCGCCGGCCGACAGCAGTGCCAGGTCAAAACCTTCGATCGTCGAATCGTTGAGCGGCTGCACTTCGCCGTAGCCTTCCAGCACCGTTCCGGCTGAGCGTTCGCTGGCAAACGGCACAACAACGTCGGCCTGCACGGCGCGCTGCTGCAGGATCGCCAGCAGCAGGCGGCCGACCGCCCCGGTTGCGCCAACGACGGCGATCCTCATGCCGGCGGCAGCCCGAACGGCTCTTCGGCGCGAATTGTGTCCTCGCCGCTCAGCTCAAAGGCGCTGTGCAAGGCGCGGACGGCGTCCTCTACCCGGTCGCCGGCGATTACGCAGGAGATCTTGATCGGTGAGGTCGAGATCATCTCGATGTTGATTCCTTCATCGCCAAGCACGCTGAAGACCTTCGCCGCGACGCCG
The DNA here is from genome assembly GCA_039744075.1 of Solirubrobacteraceae bacterium. Lineage (GTDB taxonomy): Bacteria > Actinomycetota > Thermoleophilia > Solirubrobacterales > Solirubrobacteraceae > F1-60-MAGs163. The sequence continues at coordinate 536 of JBCJUC010000015.1, read as the reverse complement.
GGGTGCGACTTCATGCCGGCGCCGATCACCGACACTTTGCCCATCGCTTCGTCGGTCGCGATCTCGCCGATTGCCATCGTCGCCTTCAGCTGGTCGAGCGCGGCTTGCGCGGCGCGCAGATCGTCGCGGGGCACCGTGAATGACATGTCGGCGGCATGCTCGCTGGAGACCGGCTCGTTCTGAATGATCATGTCGATGTTGACGTTGGCGTCGGCCAGCGCCGTCGCGATCTGGCCGGCGGCGCCGGGCGTGTCGGGCACGCCGACGACCGTGATGCGGGCTTCGTCGGTGCTGTGGGTGACGGCTGTGATTAGGGGATGTTCCATTGTTTGATTCTCCGCCAGAATAACGGTACCGGGGCTGTCCTCAAAGCTCGACCTGCAGTGAATACGAACACCGTGGTTGCGGGCGTACTCAACGCTGCGCAGCTGCAGCACGCCTGCCCCCGATGATGACATCTCAAGCATCTCTTCGGATGAGACGACAGACAGTTTGCGCGCATCGGGCACGATCCGCGGATCGGCACTGAAGACGCC
>JBCJUC010000014.1:0-14282 GCA_039744075.1 Solirubrobacteraceae bacterium | reverse complement strand
CTCCCGTGGATCCGGTGGCGCGGCGACCAACCGCTTGAAGTGCGAGAGCTGAGACTCCGGCAGCTGCCGGGGCGGTTCCTGAAGATCTTGCGCGTGACGGTGAGCGGGCCGCAGGGTGGCTTCGAGCTATCGGTTCCGCCCAACGGCGTCATCCGGCTTCCGGCGCCCGTGATAACAAGCTCTCTAAAGATCCAGGTTGCGAGCGTCCGCCGCCAGCCGAAGGTAAAAGCCGGAACACCGACTCCCCGGGCGTTGGCGATCGCTGAGGTGGAGGTTTCCGGGATTCCACGCGCAACGCCCCGGCGAAGGGGCGCGTTCGCCGCGTCCTGCGGAGCACTCAACGTGCTCGCCGAAGGCCAGATGGTCCCACTGGCAGTCGAAGGATCGATTGAGGCCCTCGACACGGGTCAGGCACTGGCTATCCGGCCGTGCGGGGAGAAGCTCGCGCTGCGCCAGGGATCGAACCTCGTCGATGCACGGCCGGGAGCCCTATTTAGCCCTGACCACCTTGAGCTCTTTGGCGCTGCGCCGAAGGGTCCGCCGCCGAGCCCGGCGCGCGCGGCGGCAAGGCCTGACGGGAAGATCCAACTGAGCGGCCCGGGGTGGCTGGCGCTAGGTCAGAGTTATTCAAGAGGGTGGAAGGCAACGTGCCGGGACCAGCGCGGCCGGGAAAGAGCGCTCGGCGAACCGGTCCAGATTGACGGCTTTGCCAACGGCTGGAAGATCGATGGAGCCACCTGTAAAGAAGCCAGTTTCCGGTTTGGACCCCAGCGGACAGCCAGCGTCGCCTACGTGGTATCGGGCATCGCCCTGCTCGCAATGATCGTGCTGCTGCTGATCGCCGGATGGCGCCATCGCCGGTCACCCGCCGCCGGTCACCCGAACACGCGGCCGGCGTCTGGCGTAACGGTGACCGTGGACGGGGCCAGAGGGAGTCCGCTGGTCACCGTCGAACAGATTGCCGGCGACAAGACACCCTTCGGCGCCGACCCCGGGCCGCGGACGCTCTACGCGCTTGCCGCTGGCCTGATCGTCTCGACCGGACTGGTCTATGTGGCAGTTCCGGAGTCGAGCGCCCAGGGAATCAACTTCGATTACCCGTTGCACCACATGGCGGGTCACTGGCTGGCGCTTGTCGCCGTCGTGGCAGCGCTCGCCGGGGGGGTATGGCAGTTGGCCTCCGTCGTCCGCAGCCGGACGGGCGTCTGACGCTACTTCCTGCTGATCCAGAATTACTCAGGATTCAACTTTACTTTTTCGCGCGGGATAGGTCCCGCGTGGGCCTGATCATCTTCGGGGAATCCCGCTACCGGCGGAGGGGTGACCGAGGCAGCCGGGAATCCTGCCGCTTCGGCAAGCACAGCGAGCGTCCTCTCGGCCGAACTGCTCCAGCTCAAACCGTCGGCACGCGCCCGGCCTGCGTCCCCAAGCCGCGAACGTAGCTCAGCGTCGGAAACCAGCAGGCGAGCCGCCTCAATGAATTCGCGTTCGTCGTCGACGATCAGGCCCGTCTCTCCGTGGACAATCGACTCGGTTAGGCCGCCGACGGCAAATGCTACCGACGGAGTGCCGGAGGCAGCTGCCTCAATGGTCGAGAGTGACCAGCCCTCAGCCGAGGAGGCCGTAGCGCTGAACCACGCCCGGCTCAGCAGCTCGGCCTTGCGGGCGTGGTCCACGTGGCCGTGGAACCTGACGCGGTCGCTGATGTTCCGCCCGCGGACCTGCGCCTCGAGGAACGGGCGACGATCGCCCTCGCCAACCACGTCGAGGCTCAGACCGTCAACGGCTTCGACAACATCGAAGAGCAGCTCGATTCGTTTGTAGGCCTTCAGTCGGCCGAGGTAAAGCATCGTCGGCTCCGGCGCCTTTGGCCCCGGACTGAACGAGCCCGAATCAACCCCGTTCCAGATCACATTTACCCGCTCCGGCGTAATCCCGTGCTCGGCCACCATCTCGGCTTTGGTCGCCTCAGAGACGGTGATGAAGCGTTGGCGCCGGTAAAGAGTGCGCAGCGGAAAGGTTTCGAGCGTCCAGGCGGCAAGGCGCCCATTCTTGGCCATTTCGTCCACGTACATTGACTTGTGCACGTGATGGATGAGCGAAACGCAGGGTCCGCGATGCCACAGCGGGGTCATCCAGCAGATGCCGTTGATGATCTCCAGGGTGACGTCGGCCTTAGGAACCCGGCTGGCCAGCCCACGGATCAGCGTGTGCGGAAGGACAGTGACCCGGTCCCCGTAGCGGTGCACGGTAAGACGGCCGTCAGTCTCAAAGTCTGCGGCGCCCGCGTAACCGCCGGCGATTACCGTCACCTTGTGGCCCCACTTGAGCCAATGGTCAATGCAGCCCGTGAGGTGCGCGCCGGTGCCGCCCGTCTGTGGGTGATCCCAGTCGCGGTCGGTGAGTATTAAAACGTGCATCCGTGGCTCCGTCGACGGTAGGTGTCCCCCGGAGGACGAGGAGAGTACCAGAAGGTAGTGCGTCAATCGCGGGCAGAGACCATGAGCTCCGGTGACGCCGATCTGCCAACTGAGGACTGTCAAGCCAGCGAAGTGGCCGATCCAGATTGTCGCGACTTCCAAATCAGCTTGAGGCACTCGGCCCGGTCACTTTGATGAGATCTCGCCGCGTTTTCGCAGCAGCTCACGCCGGAGAGGTTCATTTCCGGCTGCGAGTCGTCAAGCAACGCTGACGTCAGGGCTGCGTCTCGTTCGTCCAGCGGCAAATCAGTACTGCGTCGGCTCGGTAGTTCAGCTTGTCGTAGACAGCTCCGGCGACTTCCGTCGCCGTCGTCTCCTGCCAGATCATTGACGGGTAGCTGCAGCTCAGTGCGCTGACTGAGTGGAAGCCGAGTGCGCCGCTACGGGCCGCGGCGTCGAGCCGCGGGTGATAGCCGACCGGCACGGTGACGAGCAGCTCGCCCCCGGGTGCGACAAGGCGCTTCAGGTGGTCCACCGCCTTCAGTGCCAATTCGGCGTCGCGCGGCAACTCGTCCCAGCCGACATGTTCGAGCGTCGAGACGCTGAGAACGAGGTCGTGGACGGGCGTCGGCGGCAGGTCAAAGATGTCAATCTGCTCGATCCCTTCACCCTGCTCGTACTTGTCGATTACGCGGTGGCCGTTGTAGCCGTAGTGGCTCATAACGGCGCCAACCTCAATTGTTCGGCCGGGATCGACAGATTTCATGGCAGCGGCAGCGATCGGAATCTCGACAGCACGTTCATTGAGCCAGGTCCAGTTATGCCAGTCGTCGCGGTAGTCGAAGCGGACGCCGCCGAGCTCGAAGCTACGTGCGCCGCGAACACGGCGGGCGACGGCTGGGCCGCCTGCAAAGCGGAGGCTCCATCCAGCGGCGCTGCGCGCAGTCGCCACCGGACCGTGCTCCCGGGCCGACTGGAGTAGCCGCGTGAGCGGGCCGGGAGGGGTCCAGTCGCCCGTCGGTTGCGGGCTGCTCAGCGCGTTTGGTGACGACACTGCACGAGCATAACTGCGGCTCCGCTGTGGCAGCGGTCCGCAGCACCCGGGGCCCGTCGATCGCTTCCGTATCATCGCCGGTTATGGGGATCGGGCGACGACTGTCGGAGCGACGTCTGTTGGCTCCGCTTGAGCTGAGCGAGATCGTCGTCCCTGGCTTGCCGGTCGCGACGCGGGGCCGAGATGGCCGGTTTTCCAGCGGCCGTGACGCGGCCTCGTGCTCAGGATCTCCACCGTTGCGACTGCGGCAAGGGGCCAATCTAGTTGTCGACCGGCCAGGTTCGGTCTTCGCTGTCGTCGTCGCTGCGGTCGTTGACAGCGTCGGCTGGTCGAGAGCGCGCCGCGATGAGTCGTGACCGCCGTGCCGCCGCGGAACAGGCGCTGCGGGCTGAGGCCTCAGTCTGTCAGCGCTGCCCGCAGCTTGCCGCCCACCGCACTCAGGTCGTCTTTGGTAGCGGCAGCGTCGACGCGCAGGTGATGTTCGTTGGCGAAGCGCCTGGCGCGAGCGAGGACCGCGAGGGCGTGCCGTTTGTCGGCGCATCTGGAAAGTTGCTCGATCAGCTGCTAGCCGGGATCGGGATCGAACGCGAGCAGGTCTACATCACCAACGTTCTGAAGTGCCGGCCGCCTGACAACCGTGACCCCCGGAGCGAGGAGATCGCCAACTGTTCCGGCTATCTCGAGCGTCAAGTTGAGCTCGTCGAACCAATCGTCGTTGTGACGCTCGGCAACTTCGCGACGAAACTGCTGCGCGGCTCAGACGAGGCGATCACTGCGATCCGCGGGCAGGCTGAGGAGCGAACAATCGGCGCTAGAACGGTACGGCTGCTGCCGGTCTTCCACCCCGCCGCGGCGCTCTACCGGCGGCCAAATCTGGAGCTGCTGCGCGACGATTTCGCGCGCCTAGCGGAGCTGGTTGCGCTCGGCCCGCCGCGGCAGAGAGATCAAGCCGGCGCGTTCACCGCTGCGTCGCAGCCAGCGAAGCCGGCGGCTGCGCAGCCAACCGACGACGACACTCCTCAGCTCTATCTGTTTTGAGCACTGCGCAGAGAGCGCAGCATCAGCAGGTTCCGTCGTCGCTGACGACCCAGCAGGGCGCGTAGCCTGAAGGTCAGCGCCTGCGCGCGGTCATCGCGGCGTAAGGCATCGTCGCCGAGCTGTGCCCGAATCACCTCGCGTCGTCGCCGTGCCTGCAGCTCGGCCCGCTGCTGATCGGGGAGATCGGTGCTGGTGTGCGCACCGCTGTGGACGAGCGTGACCGACGGGTCAAAGACTGTTGGCACCGCCAGCGCACGGGCACGCAGGCAGAGGTCGAGGTCCTCGCTGAACAGAAAATCGCGATCGTTGAACGGGCCGAGCAGCGTCAACAGGTTGGTCTGCGCCGCCAAGCAGGCGCCGATCGCCCAGCCGACGACAACCGGGCCGGTTGAGCGGTACGGCTCAATGCGGCAGCGCAGGCGGCCGGGTAGCAACCGTTGCAGACCGAGCGCCGCAAAGTAGCCGCCGCGCCCGGCCGGTAGCGGATGGGCGCTGCGCTGCAGGCTGCCATCGTCGTTGAGCAGCCGCGGCGCCAGCAGCGCGCGCTGGCCGGCCGCTAGAACCACGAGCCGCTCCAGCCCATCGTCGAGCAGCAGACAGTCGGGGTTGAGCAGCACTGTCACCGGTTCCCTGGCCAGCTCCAGCGCAGCATTGTTGGCTGCGCCAAAGCCAGGGTTGCCTTCCATCACAATCACTTCGCAGCCACGCCGCCGGGCAAGCTCGGCGCCATCGTCGTTAGAGCCACTGTCGACACAGATGATCTGCGGCCGCTCGGCCAGCCGGGTGTCGATCGAGTCCAGCAGCCGCTCCAGCTCGGCGGCCGAGTTGTGCAACACAATGCAGATAGAAAAACTCACCGGCTGCGCTCCGCTGCTTCGGCCAGCACAGCGCGCAGCTGGATCGCCGATTGGTCCCATGAGAGCGTCGAGACGGCCGCTTCTGCTTCAGCGCCGAGCCGCTCGCGCAGTGGCGCGTCGCCGCTGATCAGCACCAGCGCCTTGGCCAATGCGGCCGCGTCTCCGACCGGAAAGGTCAAACAGGCGCCTTTGAGCGTCTCTTGCAGAACCGGCAGGTCGCTGACGACACTGGCGACGCCGTAGCTGGCGGCTTCGACCGGCGGCAAGCCAAAACCTTCAAGCGTCGATGGAAGGACCAGCGCCATCGCGCCTGCGTACCAGCGCGACAGCTCGGCGTCGCTCTGGCGGCCAACCAGTTTGACGCCGGCGACGCCTTCGAGCAGCGCGCTGTCGCGCCCTTCGCCAACGACGATCAGCGGCGCCGTCAGGCCGGCACGCCGCGCCACTGGGATCGCTGCCGCCAGAGTGGCGATCCCTTTGCGCGGTTCCAGCGCGCCGACGTAGAGCAGGTAGGGGCTTTGGTTGCTCGCGCTGTCGAGCTCTGCCGCGGCGGTCAGCGCAGTCGAGGGTGCGCCCCGGATCAGAGTGATCCGCTGCGGCTCAACCGGCCAACCTGCCTGCTCAATCGCCGCGCCGGTTGCTTCACTGTCGACGACAACGGCCGCGGCGCGCGCGGCAAGCCGCGCCGGCCGCGCAAGTCGGTGCCAGCGCTGCTCATAGGCGGTGAAGTCGCCCGGAGAAGTTTCAAAAGAAAGGTCATGGACGGTCAGCACGTACGGTGTTCGCCGACCGACGGCGACCGGTGCCGGTGCCGGCAGCCAGCAGACGTCGGCGCCGCCGGCCAGCCGCTCAAGCCGCGGCCGGCCGGTCAGCGCAGCGGCGCCGTAAAGGGCTCGTGATGAACGCCGCGTCCGCCGCAGCTCGATCCCGGCAGGCAGCTTGACCACGCGGTCGGCCGGGACCACAGCCAGCCAGTGGTCGTCTCCCTCAAGCTGGCCTAGCGCGGTCAGCATCTCTTCGAGGTATCTTGCGATCCCTCGGCCCTGTCCGAGCTGTCGGGCATCAATCGCAACGCGCATCAACTGGGGAACCTAGATGATCGGCCCGCGAATGCTGCATGGCGCTTCGCGATCGCTGCGGCGGTAGTCTGGCTGAACCGATGTACTCGATTCCTGCTGCACAGAACCTGCGCGTGGCGCTCGTTCACGACTTCTTGCTTGATTTGCGCGGCGCCGAGCGTGTCTTTCTGCAGCTCTGCGCGATGTTTCCGCAGGCCGATCTCTTCACTGCCGTCTACGACGAACGAGGGACGCAAGGACGATTCAGCGACCGCAATGTGATCACCTCAGGTCTTCAGCGGCTCCGTCCGACGGCCAGCAACTTCCGCCCGTTGCTGCCGTTTTATCCGACTGCGATTGAGTCGCTCGACCTGCGCGGCTACGACCTCGTCATTTCCAGTTCATCGGCCTGGGCGCACGGTGTAATCCCAGACGAGAATGCGGTTCACGTCTGCTACTCCCACAACCCGTTCCGCTACGCCTGGACGGAGCGCGAGGCAACTCTTGAAGCGCGCAACTTTGTCGTCCGTCCAGCGCTCGCACAGGTGATGCACCGGTGGCGTCAGTGGGACTTCATCGCTGCGCAGCGGGTTGACGCCTACGTTGCGAACTCGAAGACGACGCAGCAGCGGATTGAGCGCTACTTCGCGCGCGACTCTTCGGTGGTCTACCCGCCGGTCGAGATCGACCGCTTCTCGCCCGGCCCGGTCGGCAATCATCATCTTGTTCTCTCCGAGTTGATTGCCCACAAGCGGGTAGAGGTTGTTGTCCGCGCCTTCAGCCGCCTCAACCTGCCGCTGATTGTGGCTGGCGATGGTCCGGACTCGCGCCGCCTGCAGCGGCTTGCCGGCCCCTCGGTGCGTTTTGTCGGGAGGGTTAGCGACAGCGAGGCCGAGCGGCTGCTGCGCAGTTCCCAGTCGCTGGTTGTTGCTGCGACCGAGGAGTTCGGGATTGCCGCGGTCGAAGCGCAGGCCTCGGGCCGACCGGTGATCGCGCTGCGCGCCGGCGGATTGCTTGAGACCGTTATTGACGGCCGCACCGGTCTGTTCTTCGATCGGCCGGACCCGGCCTCGCTTTGCCGAGTGCTTGAAGAGTTCGATCCCGCCGCGTTTAGTACAGACGACTGCGTGGCGCAGGCCAATCGCTTCAGCACCGGGCGTTTTGCGCAAGAGTTTGCGGCTGTCGTCGAACAGACCGTTAGCGACGGACCCGGGAGAGCGGCCGTTGCAAGCCGTCGTCCCACTGCCCGTCGTGTGCGAGGCCGCGGCCTGGTACGGCCGCCGCGCGCGCGCTCCTGACGGTCAGGGCGCCCGGTCGGTAATGCGGCCGTCGAGCCGGGCGGCGACCTCGAGTGCCTGCCTGCCTGCGACGGGGTCGTCGACAAGTAGCCAGTTAGCAAGCAGCAGCCAGCCGGTGCGGTTCTCTGGCTCGCGCACTAGCAGTGCCCGCAGCTGCTTCTCGGCGCCTGCGTGGTCACCCCTCAGATATACGGTTGCGGCAATGAACTGATCGGGCTGCAGGCTGACGCTGAGCAGCCGCGCCCGTTCAAAGCGGTCGATCGCGGCGGCGGTATTTGGCGGCTGTTGAGCGAGCAGCAGGATCCCCTGCCTCTGCAGGCGCTCATCCTGCCAGCTGACGAGCAGCCAGCCGGCGATCAGCAGTGCCGCCGCCGAGAAGAGGATCCTGACGACTTTCGATCTGCCGGGGAGGCGTGCGGCCATCGGCCAATCGTATGTGCTGCCCGTTCCGACCGTTGGCATTTCACTACGCTCGCGCCCGATGCTCGCGGTTCTTCGCCTATCTGCTGTCGTCGCCCTTTTGGCGATGCCGACGGTTATCGCCTTCTTCTCAGGCGGCTACTTCGCCGGCCCCCGGCTGGTCGCCGGCGTTGTCGTCTGGCTGATCGTCGCGCTGAGCGTTTGGTTGGTTGGTAACCCGCTACCGAAGCGTCGACCGGGCCGCGCTGCGCTGGCCGGGCTGCTGGCGCTGACGATCCTCGTCGGGCTGTCGATCCTCTGGGCGCCGCTGCGCAGCGCCGCTCAATCGGACCTTCAGCGGCTGCTGCTTTACCTCGGGATGCTGATTGCGGCAATCGCCCTGCTGCGTGGCCGCTTCGGGCTGCGGCTGACCGAGGCGGCGCTGGCCTGCGGCGCACTGCTGGTGACGCTTTACGCGTTGGCGGCGCGATTGTTGCCCGGCCTTGTCAACGAAGCGGCCAGCCAATCGGCGGTGGGGCGGCTCGAGCAGCCTTTGACCTACTGGAACGCCAGCGGAATGCTCGCCGCGATCGGCTTGATTCTCGCACTGCGGATCGCTGGCGACGCGACGCGCGCGCGTTGGCAACAGTCCCTGGGAATCGCTGCAGCCGTGCCGCTCGGTCTAGGTGTCTATCTGACCTTCTCGCGCGGAGCGTTGCTGGCGGTTGCTGTTGGCGTAATTCTGCTGATCGCGCTGACGCGCCAGCTGCGGCAGCTCCGTGTTGTCCTGGTCGGCCTCGGCGGCGGCATCGCAGTGTCGGCCGTTGCTGCGTTTCTGCCGTCATTCCGCGCGCTGGCCGGAAGCGCAGCCTCACGCGAGCAGCAGGGACTGGCGATGATCGCTGTGTTGGCGCTTGTTGTTTGCTTGGTCGTGGTCGTTGGCCGCAGCTGGGGGGAGCTCGCCGGCGACAAGCAGTTGTCGGCGCCAAGGGCGCTGGCGGCCGGCTTGGCGGCCGTGCTGCTGGTGGCCTTCATCGCCGTCGCAGCCGGCGATGGCAGCAGCAACGGCCAGCCGCGATTTGGCGCAGACACGCGCCGCCTAACGTCGTTCGAGAGCAACCGTTACTCCTATTGGAAGGTCGCCGGCGGGATGTTCGTTGATGCCCCGCTTGCAGGTGACGGTTCAAGCTCATTTCGTGTTGTCTGGCGCCAAGAGCGGACAATCCTCGACCCTTCGCTCGATGCCCATTCGCTCTATATCGAGACGGCAGCCGAACTGGGACTGCTTGGGTTATTGGCACTGGCACTGCTGATCGGCGGCGTTGCCCGGGCGGGGCGCAACGTGCATCGCGCCGATCGCGTCGCAGCCGCCGGCGCGCTTGCCACGCTCGGCGCCTTCGCCGTCCATGCGGGGCTCGACTGGGACTGGGAGATGCCGGCGCTCAGCCTGATCGCGCTGCTAATGGCCGGCGCCGTGATCGCCGCTGATGAACAGTTGGCTGCTCCTGTCAGTCGGTCGTAACAGCGGCGCGCAGCTCTGGGCCGGTTGCGATCACGACAGCAAAGCCGTTGCCGACCTTTAGATCGGGGTCCTCGGTTTCAACGACGCGTAGGCCAATCCGTTGACAGAGCTCGACGAACGACTCGCAGCTCCAGACCGACCAGTGGCGGTCCTCATCCGAACTGAAGCCGGTGGCGTGGCGTTCGACCAGTTCGTCAATCGGCGTCAGCGGACGGTCGGCGTCGAAAGTCCGGTCACGGTGCGGTACGACGAGGAAGATGTAGCGACTGGCAACTCTCTCCCACTCGAGCAGCGCCTTGATCGGGTCAGGAAAGTGTTCGATCACGTGCGAGGCGAGTACGAACTCGACCGACTTGTCGTCGAGCGGCAGGTCGTCGCCGTGCGCGACGACATCAACTGCCAGTGCCTGCCCTGACAGGCGACGTTCCTCTGCCTTATAGATCGTGTCCATCTCGGCGTAGCGATCGATGTTGATTGCCTCAACCGGGAAGCGATTATGGGCGCTGCCGCCGATCTCAACGCCGCGCAAGCCGCCAAGGTAGTCGGCCGCCAGCTTGTACTCGTGGCGCTGGCCAAGCCACCAGCTTCGGCGATCCTGACGTCGGCGAAGCTGCTCGCCGAGCCGCCGGCGCAGACGCAGTGGCAACAGCGCCACAGCGCGGTCTCGAAAGGCTCCCATGACTCTTGTTCTACCAGCGCGCGTAGGATTGACGCGGTGAGGACGGTCCAGCGAAATATCGGCGCCAGTGTTTTCACGGCGCTGATCGGTATCGGCGCCGTGCTAATTGCGACGCCGATGATCATCGATCACGTTGGCAAAGCGGCCTACGGCGTATGGACCATTTCGATGGCGATCGTGATCTACGTCGGCATCGTTGAGGCCGGGATGGCGCCGGCCATTCAGCGTCATGTGGCAGCTGCGCGGGCCGCGGGCGACGAGCGCGGTGCGGCGCGCGTCTTCTGGACCGCACTGCTGTTCTACCTTGCGCTGGGCTTGCTGGCGGCCGCGTTGATCGAGTTGTTGGCGCCGCAGATCGCCGGCCTGTTTAACTTCCCGGCTGCGCTCGAGCTTCAGGCGACCGAGTTGCTGAGAATTGTTGGCCTTGCCGTGCCGCTCGGGCTGGCGATGGCAGCGGTCGCCAACCTGCTGCAGGGCCAGGGGCGATTCAGCGGAATCGCCGTCACGGCCGCGCTCGGCTCAGTCGGCTACCTGACGGCAATCGTCCTGCTGGTCGGCGCCAATGTCTCCCTTTCGCAGCTCGGCTGGGCCGTGATCGTGCAGCAGCTGGTCCTGCTTCTTGCCCGCGGTGCGCTTGTCGTCGGCAGCCTTCGTGTACGTCCGGGCCTTGTTAGCGGCGAGGACGTCGTCGTAATCGGCGGTCTTTCTGCGCGCCTGCAGCTGTCGGTCGCGTCGTTGATCATCAACGGCCAAAGCGACCGGGTTGTTGCCGGCTTCGTCGCCCCGCCGGCTGTTGTCGGCGAGGTTGGTATCGCGTCGCAGCTGGCTGAGTCGGGCCGGCTCGTTGCCGCTGCACCGCTGGTGCCGATCTTCAACCGTTTCGCGGAGCTGCAGCAGCCTCACAGTCAGGCCGACCTTGCGCGGCTATTTGAGCTGCTCGACCGCCTTTGGCTGAAGGCTGCGCTGGGCGGTTCGCTAATTGGCGTCGCGATCGCACCGTCGCTGATCAGAGGGTGGCTCGGCGCCGGCTTTGCGCTGGCCGGCGGGTTTGCGGCAATGCTTGTCGCCGCGTACGGCTCAAACCTGCTCTTTGGCGTTCGTACCGTTTACCTGCGGGCCTCCGGCCGGGCCGGCCTAGAGGCGCGGCTTGCCCTTGTCCTGATCGCCCTCAACCTGCTCCTGACTGTTCCGCTGGCGCTCGCCTTTGGCGCGACCGGCGTGATCCTCGGCACCTTGATCGCCTACCTCTTTGCCGGCTGCTGGTTTGCGTTGCGGTTCGCCGCCTACGCGCCCGAAGCTCCGAGCGCAGCACTCGGCGCGGTGCTGGGCGCCGGCGGCTGGGCAGTGCTGTTTGCGCTGGCGGCCGGCGCGGCCGCGGCTGGCGTGGCGGTGCTGCTGCCGACTGGCTGGGCGCTACTGCCAATCGCCCTGATTGGCGCTGGCGCGTGGGGCGGCTATCTCTGCTGCTCGCTACGGATTGCGCCGACCCCGTCGGCGCTGCGCCGCTGGCGCGCTGAGCTCGAGGCTCAGCTCGTGGGCACGCGGCCGAGCACAATCCAGTCGCCGTAACGCGCGACCTGCCGGTACTCGGCGGCTATGTAGCGGTCGAGGATTCGCACGCCGGAGGAGCGGCCGGCGCGGTTTGGCTCCGGCGCTGCCGTGCTTGGCGAATCCCAGCGAACGATCAGTGGCGGCTTGGTGCGGGCCAGATCGCCGACGATCTCCTGTTGAATCGGGGCGCTCGTTAGAACGCCCGGCGCGGCGATGTCATAGCGGGTCGGGTTGCGCCGCTGGGCGAGAACGTAGATCAGCGGCGCGCCCGCAGTTGTGATGTCGGCGCGGCGGCCGACGACGTAGATCGGGTCGTTTGGCGCGCTGTGCGCTTTGACGTAGCGAACGGCATTGTCGAGCGGGATTGCCTGCCCCGCTGGCGCGCGGACCGGCTTGGCAACCGGCGTCGTCAAAGCGACGACCGGCTCCGTGACTTGCAGCCAGCGCCGCCCGACGCCCTGAGCGCTAAGCAGCAACAGCGCGGCCGTCAGGGCAGCGGCGCCGGCCAGCGTGAGAGCGCGGCGGACGCTCCGGCGGCTTTGCGCTGCCCGGGCGCCGCCGATTGCGAGCGCGGCGACGATTGCAACGCAGATCGTTAGTGGCGCGGTGTGGAAGTAATCGGGCCTCACCAGCATGTAATGAGCCATGCCAACGCCGAAGACGACGACGGCAAGCAGCGGCCAGTCGCGTTGACGTTTGAAAACGACAGCAATCGTCGCTACGGCGAGCGCGAACGTGATCAGCAGCGCGATCGGCAGGTAGAACGGCAAGACGCCGCCGGCCCACTCATTGAAGCCCGAGCTGGCGCCGTCGTAGAGGCGTGGGAACGGCAGCCTCTGGTAGTCGGAGAAGTCTTTGATCGGATAGACGACCAGCAGCTGCCATGACTGCCTGACCCCGGCCATCAGCACGACCGGTAGATAGAGGGCGATTGCGACGCCGCCAGCGGCTGCGACGAACGCCGCGATCTGGCGCGCACGCTGGCGTGGCGCGGCAGTACTGAAGGCGATTGCAAGAACTACGCCGACGCCAAGGTAGGCGGCAAACTCGATCCGCCAGACGAGGCAGAGGCCTGCCAGCAGGCCGGCCCAGAGCGGCCGTCGCTCAAAAAGCAGCAGAGCGCCGAGTGCGAAGACAAGCGCCAGCGGTGAGGGGTGAGGGCCGCTCGGGAAGGCCATCGCGCAGATGCTGATCAGCCAGACCGCCAGCGAGATATAGGGGCCGCTACGGCGCCGCGCCAGCCTCCAAGCCAGCAGCGCGACCGTGGCGTCGGCCAGTAGTCGAACGATCCGCCACCACAGCAACGATGGTCCCAGTGCTGTCGTCAGCGCGCCAAGCAGGTACGGCTGCCCGGGCGGGTAGTACCACCAGAAGTCGGAGTAGGGCACCTGTCCGTCGGCGATCCGCGCCGCCGCCTGCAGCATCAATCCTTCGTCGTTTGGCTGGATGCCATTGAGGATCGTCAGGCCCGACAGCAGCAGGCCGCCAGCGAACAGCAGCAGTGGCACAAACCAGCCGGGTGCGTTGGCGAGGGCGCGCGGCCCGCGCGGCCGCATGTTCAAGCGTCCGGCAGGCCGGCAGCCTGTCTCATCGCAGGTCGGTACTTAAGCTCGTACAGCGTTGCGCAGCCAAACTTTTGCGGCGGACCTGCCAGCAGCGGTGCGATCGTTCGATAGAGCGCGGGCAAGTCGAGAGGACGGCAGTCGGCGAACAGCCAGCGGGCGCGTGAGCCGATCACAAAGGCGCGACCGGCGCCGCCGGTCAGCCGACCCTCGAACAGATCGTTTGCCTGCGTTGCCCGCGGCGACCAGTTGGGGGTCCAAGAGAATGGGCCGACGTAGGTTTCACGGCCGGTTCGCGGTGGAACCAAAAGGCTTGCGTAACTCGGGGCGAGCACGCCGCCGGGGCGAGGATCGGCCTGCAATGCGTCAAATGCTTCGATCTCCCCCGGGAATACCCAATAGGGGTCGGCTGCCGAACGGACGCTGTGGAGGAAGGTATCAATCTTGTGCGCCGTTCCTGGCACAATCATTAGCGCAACTGCGATCACGACCAGCCAAGTTGGTGTGCGGATCGGCAGACTGCGCACACCGATCACGGCGAGAATCGCCAGCGGCAGTGTCAGTCCCTGCCAGCTGTGGTAGGGGAATGTGCCGGTCGGTGCGAGGTAGACGGCGAGGATCGCCAGCGGCCAGACGCGCACTGCGACGTCCTGCCAGCTCGGCGTCTTCAGTCGGTAGGCGAAGGCCGCCGGCAACGCAAGTGGCAGTAGGCAAAGCATCACAGCCCACCATGGCCAGGCCCAGAGCGCCTGAGCGCCGGCCCGGTTTACCTCACCGGCAAGCTTCCAGCCCGGATCGACGCGCGACAGCCAAAAGTAGTAGATCGCTGGCAGCGCCGCTGCTC
>JBCJUC010000013.1:0-16046 GCA_039744075.1 Solirubrobacteraceae bacterium | reverse complement strand
AAGGTTCGGCGATCGTCGTTGACGGCAAGCCGGCGGGCCGCGTCACCTCGGCCCGCTACTCGGAGCAGCTCGGTCACACGATCGGCCTTGCCTGGGTGCCGGCCGAGCAGGGCGAGGACGGCGCGCCACTACACATCAAGTACGGATCTCAGAACTTCACGGCGACCGTAGTTCACGGCGCCTTCTACGACCCCGACCAGGAGCGCCTACGTTCATGAGCCTTGCCTTTCTTTCGCCTGACTTGGCCGAGCCGCAGGGCTCGTTCACCCCTGTCCGCCAGAGCAACATTGAGGCTGCGCTTGTCGCGTCGGGCGCGCAGATCGAAGAGCGCGACGGATGGCGCGTGGCCGTCAACTACGGCGACGCCGCGGCCGAGAAGCAGGCCTGCCAGCAGAGCGTTGGGATCGCCGAGCTATCGAGCCTTGGAATCATCGAGCTGCTTGCCTCTCCCCCAGTCGTTCAAGCGATCACGGCGGAGATCGCCGGCAACCCGGCGAAGCTTGGCACTGCCTTCTTTGCCGCAGACGCGTGGTGGTGGACCGTTAAGCCGGACCGCGTGCTCGCCGTAACAGCGCCGGCCGACACGGCGGCGATTCGGGCGCGGCTTGAGGCAGCGGCCGATGCGCGCAGCGAGCTGGTTTCAGTGACCGACCTGACCAGCGTGCTGACAACCTTCTCGGTCAGTGGCCCGCTGGCCCGCGAGACCTTTGCTCGGATCACAGCGCTCGACCTGCGTGAGCGCGAGTTTCCGCTGCACGGCTTCCAGCCTGGCTCAATCGGCCGCGTACCCGGCCTGCTGCTGCGTCAGAGCGACGACAGCTTCCTTCATAGCTTTGGCGCCGCAAGCGCCGAGTACATGTGGACGTCAATGATCGACGCCGCCGAGCAGCTCGGTGGACGGGCGGTTGGAATCGATGCGCTTGGCCCGCTGGGCGGCGCACTGGAGGGCAGCGAAAATGCGTGAGATTTTCCGCCAAACCAAGATGTGGCACACACCGGAGCGGCTCAAGGACTCATACGAGGTTGTGATCATCGGCGGCGGCTCGCACGGGCTCGCCACCGCCTACTACTTGGCGAAGAATCACGGCATCACCGACATCTGCATCCTTGAGAAGAATTACATCGGCTCCGGTGCGTCGGGCCGTAACACGACGATTCTGCGCTCCAACTACAAGACGCCTGAGGGGGCGCGCTTCTACAACGCCTCGGTCAAGCTCTACGAAAACCTCTCGAAGGACCTTCAGTTCAACCTGATGTTCTCGCAGCAGGGCCACCTCACTCTCGGCCACACCGACCTTGCGATGTTCGTGATGCACGAACGGGCCGAGGTCAACCGCCTGGTCGGCATCGACACCAGCGTTGTCGACGCCGACGAGGTACAGCGGATGGTGCCGGCGATGCAGGTGACAGACGACGCCGAGTACCCGATTATGGGCGCGCTTTACCACCCGCCCGGCGGCATCATCCGCCACGACGCAGTCGTCTGGGGCTACGCCCGCGGCGCCGACCGTGCCGGCGTCGAGATTCATCCGAACAGCGAGGTCACGGCGATCCATAAGGATGGCGACCGCGTTACCGGAGTGACCGTCAACGGGCACCAGAAGGTCAACGCCGGTCAGGTGCTGTCGGCAACGGCGGGCTGGTCGTCGATCCTCTCGGAGATGGCTGGAATGCAGCTGCCGATCACGACACACATCCTCCAAGCGTTTGTTACAGAGCCGCTCAAGCCGATCCTTGACAAGGTGATCGTCTCCTCGCAGATGCACATCTACATGTCGCAGACCGACCGCGGCGAGTTCCTGATCGGCTCGGAGATCGAACCGTGGACGACTTACCGGCAGAACGGGACGCTGAACTTCCTGCAGGAATCAGCGCGGCATGCGCTGGAGCTCTTCCCACAGCTTGAGCGGGCACGGATGCTGCGCAGCTGGGCCGGGCTCTGCGACCTGAGCCCCGACTACTCGCCGATCCTTGGCAAGACCGAGCTCGATGGCTTCCACGTTTCGACCGGATGGGGAACTTACGGCTTCAAGGCAGCGCCGATTGTCGGCGTGACGCTGGCCGAGCTGATCGCCACCGGCAAGACGCCGGAGCTGATTGAGCCGTTCAAGCTTGAGCGTTTCTACACCGACGAACTGGTGTCTGAGCTCGGCGCAGCCGCCGTCTCGCACTAGCCGCAAAAGTAGTTCCTAGGTCACCCACACACCAACAGGGGAGCATTCATGAAGAGCAGTCTTGAGATCGCCCAAGAGGCAGTGCTTCTGCCGATCGATCAGATCGGTTTGACACTTGGGCTGGAACCCGACGAGCTGGAGCCGTACGGCCGCTTCAAGGGGAAGATTGAGCTCTCCGTGCTCGAGCGCCTGAAGGATCGCCCCAACGGCAAGCTGATCTGCGTTGCCGGCATGACGCCGACGAGGGCCGGTGAGGGCAAGACAACGACGGCCGTCTCACTGACTCAGGGAATGGGCAAGATCGGCAAGAAGCCGGTGCTCTGCCTGCGCGAGCCGTCGCTTGGCCCGGTTTTCGGCATCAAGGGCGGCGCCGCCGGTGGCGGCTACGCCCAGATCGTTCCGATGGAGGACCTGAACCTTCACTTCACCGGCGACATTCACGCCGTTGGCGCTGCCAACAACCTGCTGGCAGCGATGCTGGACGCGTCGATCCTGCACGGCAACCCGCATAGCATCGACGCGCTGCGGATCAACTGGAAGCGCGCGCTCGACATGAATGACCGTGCCCTGCGTACCGTCGCTCTGGGACTCGGCGGCCGCGCCAACGGTTACCCGCGCGAGTCCGGTTTTGACATCACGGCGGCGTCCGAAGTGATGGCGATCCTCGCCGTCGCGAGCGACCTACAGGACCTACGTAAGCGGCTCGGCGCAATCACGGCCGCCTACCAGTTCGACGGCACAACCCCGGTCACCGGCGAAGACCTTCGGGCGGCAGGCGCGATGACCGTTCTGCTGAAGGATGCAATCAAGCCGAACCTGATCCAAACGCTTGAGGGCCAAGCAGCACTGATGCATACAGGCCCATTCGCCAACATCGCCCACGGCAACAACTCAGTTATCGCCGACCGGATCGCCCTGAAGCTAGGCGATTACGTTCTGACTGAATCAGGCTTCGGTTCAGACATGGGGATGGAAAAGTTCATGGACATCGTCTGCCGCGCCGGTGAGCTAACACCCGACGCAGTCGTCCTTGTCTGCACCGTCCGTGCGATCAAGCACCACGGCGGAATGGATGAAGAGAGCGACTCGGCAGAGGTGAACCGCAAGGCAATCGAGGATGGGATGGCAAACGTCTATCACCATCTCGCGTTGGTTAAGGAGTTCGGCCTTCCCTGCGTGGTTGCCGTCAACCGGCACCCGGGCGATACCGATGAGGAGGTCGAGATGGTCCGCAAGTTGGCGCTCGACGGCGGCGCCTTTGGTGCCGAACTCAACGAAGCCTTCGAGAAGGGCGGTGACGGAGCGGTGAAGCTGGCCGAAGCAGTCGTGGCTGCAGCCGACGCGCCTTCCGACTTCAAGTTCCTCTACCCCGACGATGCCTCAATCAAAGAGAAGATCACGGCAATCGCGCAGAAGGCCTACGGCGCCGATGACGTTGTCTTCTACCTCGACGCCGAGCGCAAGATTGAACAGTTCACCGACGCCGGACTGGACAAGCTGCCGATCTGCATGGCGAAAACGCCGCTGTCGCTTACCCATGATCCAACGAAGCTTGGTGCGCCCAAGGGGTTCACACTGCCGGTCCGCGACATGCGCGCCTACACCGGGGCTGGCTGGCTGGTGCCGCTTTGCGGCGACATTATGCAGATGCCAGGCCTCGGCAAGACGCCGGCGGCGTTCGATGTCGACATCGATGAGACCGGCCGGACGGTCGGGCTCTTTTAGGCCGGCGCGGCGCAGTGAACGCCCCGGGCCAGCAGCCCTTCGATTCGCTGCTCGCTGAAGTGGCGAGCGTCGACTCGCCTTTGGCCGCTGGCTTTATTGCGGCGACCTGCTGCGCTCAGGCAGCCGCGCTGCTTGAGCTGACTGCGACGCTTGCGGCAGCCCGGCTGACTGACGGCGAGCCGCTGCGCCTGATTGCGGCCGAGGCACTGGTGCTGCGCAGCGCGGCGCTGGCAGCGGCGCAGCTGGAAGGCAGCGCCTACAGCGACGCCGTTGCCAGCGGGAAACTCAGCGCCGCCGCCGACCCGCCGCTGGCAATCGCGCAGACCGCGGCAAAGGTCGGCAAGGGCGCCGCGCAGGTCGTCGGAGCCGGTGATTGGCCGTTCACGCCCGACGCCGTTGCGGCAGCGGTACTGGCCGATTGCGCCGCAACAGTCGCCTGTTCGCTGGTCGCCGCCAATCTTGCCGCCGCGCCCGATGATCCCCGCCTACGCGAGGCCCGCGCCGCCCGCGGCGAAGCAGCGGCGGCCAGAACCGACGCCGAGGATGGAGGGGCCTGATGGCGGCAGAGCCAACGATTGCGAGAGCAGCGAAGATATCGGTCGTCGACAGCGCTGAAATTGCGCTGCGCGAGTGGCTCGGCCCTGGCAACCACCGTCCCGGTGATCGTTTGCCACCCGAGCAGGAGATCGCCTCAATGCTGGGAATCTCGCGCGGGACGCTGCGCCTAGCATTGGAGCGGCTGGCCGCAAACGGCGAGATCGTCCGCCGCCAGGGGTCAGGCACTTACGTCGGCCGTGTCGCGGTTCCCGCGGCCTTTAGCGAAGGGCTCGAAGTACTGGAGTCGTACGCCTCGCTGGCTCGCCGCCAGGGGCACAGCGTGAAAGCGCGCGACGTGACGATCGGCCAGCAGCGCGCGCCCGGCTACGTCGCCGAGGCACTGAACCTGCGCAGGAACGGCGACGCTCTCTGCGTCGAACGGACACTGCTGGTCGACAAGAAGGCCGCCGCCCACATGCGCGACTGGATTCACCCGAGCGTCCCTTTGCCCTCGATCGAGAAGCTGCGCGGCGCGATCGAGCACGGCCAAATGATGCTCGACATAGTGATCGCCGGCGGCGTGCCGGTCGCCTTTGCACGCACCGGGATCCGGCCGCGCCTGCTTGAGCCTGATGATGATGTAGGAAGTGCACTTGGCGTCAAACGGACGACCGGCGCGCTGGAAATAACGGAGACGATCCACGTCACCGACGGCGACGCAGTTCAGTACTCGATCGATGTCTTCCCGCCCGGCGCTATCGACCTTCACGTCCTGCGCGGCCTACCGGACCGCGAACTGTCGCCGGTCAACGGCCGCGGCGCTGGTTGACGGTTGGCCGACGTTAGAATCGCCAGATGACCGAGAGAGAAGTGATCGTCTGCGATGTCGGCCCGCGCGACGGGCTGCAGAACGCCGCGACGATCCTTTCGCCTGAGCAGCGGGCGCAGTACATTGACCGTCTGTCGCTGAGCGGCCTGCCACGGATTGAGGCGGTCAGCTTTGTCGACCCAAAGCGTGTGCCGCAGATGGCCGACGCCGAAGCCGTGATGGCCCTCATTGAACGGCGGGAGGGCGTCGAATACGCAGGGCTGGCACTGAACGAGCGCGGTTACGAGCGAGCGATTGCCTGCGGCGTTGACCTAGTGCAGTACGTCGTCCCGTTGAGTGAATCGTTCGCGGCAAAGAACCAAGCAACGACGGTCGCCGAGGCCTCGGCATTGGCGACAAAGCTGGCAGAGCGCAGTCGTGAAGACGGCGTGCTGTTCGCCGTCACGCTGTCGGTTGCCTTCGGCTGCCCTTACGACGGTCCGATGCCGCCTGAGAAGGTGATCGAAGCTGCCCGGCAAATGGCTGCGGTCGGTGTCGACGAACTGATGCTGGCCGACACGATCGGTGTTGGCGTGCCGACCCAAGTTGCCAACTTGGTGGAAGCGACGCTGGCGCTCGGCCTGACGGTCGGTGGCCACTTCCACAACACCCGTAACACCGGCTACGTCAACGCCGCTGCGGCTGTTGAGGCGGGCGCGACGATCCTTGACGCGTCGACCGGCGGGCTCGGCGGCTGCCCGTTCACACCAAACGCGACCGGCAATATCGCAACCGAGGATCTGATTTTTTTGCTCGACGGAATTGGTGTTGAGAGCGGAGTCGAGATGGAGGCACTGATCGCCGTGTCACAGTGGCTGGCGCTGCAGCTCGACGCTGAGCTGCCGGGGCTCGTCTACAAGGCCGGCGGATTCACACCGCTTCCTCAGTAGCGCAGCGACGACTCGCTATCGGCTGCCGATACCGGCTGGCCATCCGCTGATAGCGTGCATCCATGATCACGCTTTACACAATCCTTGGCAGCGCAGGGACTACACCGCGAATCGTGCTTGATCTTTGCGGCGTGCCTTACAAAAGGATCACGGTCGAGCGCGACGAAAACGGCAACAACATCGCGCCAGCTGGCTACGACGAGCTGAACCCAACCGGCAAGGTGCCGACGCTGGTTGATGGAGACCTTGTTCTGACGGAGGCCGCTGCCTGCGCCCTATATGTCGCCGCGCAACACCCCGAAGCAGGGCTGATGCCCGCAGCGGGCACACGCGATGGAGCGTTGACGCTGCGCTGGCTGATCTTCCTGACGAACACTGTGCAGGTCTGCTTCCTACGCAGGTACTACCCGAATGAATACACCGCGGATCACGCTGGCACCGATGGCGTTCAGCGTTCTGCCGAGGCGCAGCTGTCGGCTCTGGCTGCAATTCTCGCCGACGCGATCGGTGACGGACCGTTCTTGGTCGGCGAGTCGATGACCGTCGCCGACTGCTTTCTGGCGATGCTGACCGGATGGGGCGAAGATCTGCCGGGCGCAGCGCGGTGGTCAAGCAACGCCACTCTGGCGCGCCATTACAACAACGTCGCCGCGGTCGAGGCGGCTGGCGCGGCGCTCGTTGCCGAAGGCTTTCCGGCGTCGTTTTCCGTCTGAGACGCGTTACTGCGGGACAGGGATTCGAACCCCAATTTCCTGGACCAGAACCAGGCGTGCTGCCATTACACCATCCCGCAATGAGCCGCAGAGTATAGGCGCTGATGGCGCTACTTGGCTGCTTCGAAGAGGCCTGTCACTTCGGCCTCAAGGCCCGGGTCAAGGCAGACCAGAACCTCGTCGCCTGCCTCGATCACGGTCTCACCCTTTGGCACGAAGCCGGTGCCGCCGCGCAGCACAGAGATCACAATCGACCCTTCGGGCATATCCAGCTGATCAACAGCTACGCCAGCCGCTGGGCAGCCCTCGCAGACGACCAGCTCGATGACCTCAAGCTTCTCACCCGGTAGGTCGAGCAGATGAACGAGGCCGTAGCCAGGCACCTCATGTTCGATAAGTCGCAGGATCAGGTCGGTCGCCGAGAAGGCCGGCCGGATGTCGAGCAGCTCGAAATACTGCCGGTTACGAGGGTTGTTTACGCGAGCGATGAAACTATCGACGAGGTACTTGTCGCGGGCGATCTGGCAGATCAGGATGTTGTCCTCGTCGTCGCCGGTAACGGCAACGACAAGATCGGCGCGCTGGATCCCGGCCCGTTCCAGCACCCACAACTCAGTGCCGTCGCCGTACTGGACGATGAAGCCAAGCTCGGCGTCCATCCGCAGGTAGCGGTCACGGCGCGACTCGATCAGCGTGACCTCGGTCCCCTTAGCGATCAGCTCGCGCGTCAGGTTAAGACCGACCTTGCCGCCGCCAACCACAATCGCGTACATCAGGAACCCTCGCCCAACGCCTGCTCAAACATCTCGACCGCGTATCTGGTCGGGCAGATCGTCTCCATCCCTTGAGACGAGTACCACTCGGCGCGGGCCGGGTCCATTACGCGCACCAGCACCCTTGGAACACTGAACATCTTGTCGGCGATCTGGGCGATCGCCAGATTTGTGTTATCGCCGTTCGTTGCCGCAATGAAGACGTCGGCCTGTTCAACGCCAGCCTCGACCAGCGCGTCGCGCTCGATCGCTTGGCCGATCGTGAAGCGGCCGCCAGCGGCTTCCCAAGTTGACTCCTGACCGGCGTCGAGCCGCTCGTGCGAGAGCGGATCTTCGTCGAGTACCGAGACCTCGTGGCCAGCTGCCAGCAGCTTGCGCGCGACGATCGAACCAACCCTTCCTGAACCGACGATTAGAACGAATGACATCGGCAGTGATCCTACCGCTCGGTGGCGTCGGGGCTGGCTTCGTCCTCAGCCGCGGCTGAAACCGGCCGGTCACCGGCCGACGGCGCCGTAACGATCACCGAGCAGTGCGCGTTTGCCAACACGTAACGAGCCGTCTCGCCAATCACAAGGTCGGTTGCGCTGCTGCCGCCCAGTAAGGCGCCGCCGGTAATTCTCGACGGCTCCTCGGCCGCAAGAACAATCGCCTGCACGCCGCGGCGGCGTGCCTCGGCAACGATCGTCTGGCCAGCGCGGCGACCGCGCGCGCGGGCTGTATCAACTTGGACATTGTCGTACTCCTCGCCGACCGCCTTGGCACGCGTCAACGCCTTACGCGCGCGAGCCGACTCTTCCTCCGGCAGGCGGGCATCTATCGGCAGCGCCATCGGCACCTCGGTGATCCAGATCGCCTCGATCCTAGACTGCCCTTCAAAACCATCCTCGTCCGCCGTCTCGGCGGCTAGCCTCCCAGCCGTCTGAATGATGTCATCGTCGAGCGGGCTGCCGGTGACCGGCACGAGGATTGAGTCGTATTCCACCTCGATCGCTTCGCCGCGCAGCGCTTCGCGTGGAACCGTGACGCGCTTCGTCAAGCTCTTTCCACTCGACAACCGATAGACGAAGTAGAGCAACAGCCCGGCGGCCATCCAACCGACGCCAACCCAGCGGGCCGAAGGATGTGTGGCAACGATGCTGACCCAGACCAACGCGCTGAGAACCATTCCGGCGACAGCAGGCAGCGGGATGCTGGAACCGGCGACCTTGATATTGAACGGGATCCGGTAGGGACGCGGACGGTCAGGCTCGGTCATCCGCAGCCGGATGATCGCCGCGTGCGCGATCGTCAGAGCAAGCAGCGCACCAAAGGCGTAGACGTTCAGCAGCAGCGTTAAGTCGCCGGGGATCGCCAACGCGCCGGCGACGATCGTCGCAATGATGATCAACACCCACGGCGTGTAGCGAGTTGAGTGCAGACGGCCAAGGGCACTTGGGATCTGGCGGTGCGTCGAGAGTCCGTAGGCCAGCCGTGAGAGCCCAAGCATCGTTGAGTTTGCGGCCGCGATCAGCGTGACCACGGCAATCGCGGCAATCAGGTACATACTGCCCTCGGCCAACCACTGCTGATCGAAGCCGGCGGCGATGCCGAGCATTGGCGCGTCCTTATAGGTCGACGACAGCGCCGTCTGTCCGTTGATCACCGGCTGCGCACTGATTGCCACCAGTGCGATGCCGGTGTAGACAATGATCACCGTCAGCGATGAGACGCTGACCAGCCGCTTCAGTCCGGCCCGGCCAACCCCGACCTCGCCCGACAGGCCGGAGGCTGACTCCAGTGCGGTCGACACGACGGTCGCGATGCCGAGCGCGACGATCAGGTTCTGAAAGCTGGGCGCCGTGCCAAGCTCAATCGATGACGTCAACAGACCTGGATCGAAGAGAAAAATCAAACCGAGCACAATCAAGGCCAGCTGAAGCACGATGTCGGCAACGACGAGCAGTGCGATGCGGCGCGAGCGGGTCGTCGAAAAACCGCGAATGTTGCGTACCGCAACGTAAATCAAGATCGCCACGATGATCGCCGCTTCGAGCGCGCCGAGGCCGGTTTGCGGCCAGAAGGCCTGAAGGTAACTTGTTGCCGCCAGGGCCGCGGCGGCCAGCAGAATCACGTAGTCGAGCAGCACCGCCCAACCGGCAATGAAACTCCAGAGCTCATCGAAGGCGTAGCGTGCGAAGACCGTTGAGCCGCCCCGATCCTGATGTAGCGATGCGCCTTCGACGTAGGTCATCGCCGCGAGGACAAACATCAGCCCGCCGGCGAAGAAGACGAGCGGCGTTAAGCCCAGCGCGTAGCCGGCGACAACACCAAGTGAGATGTAGATCGCGCTGGCGATCACCGTGTAGATGACGCTGAACAACATCGGCGAGCCAAGCTCGCGACCAAAACTGGGGCGCGACTGGGGCTTCTGCGCGGCCATCTCTACTGCCCCCTCCACGCGACCCACAGCCGGCCGCAGCCGGCGACGACGAACAACAGCCCCATGATCACGCCGATCGAAACGACGCCGCCGCCGAGGATGGCTGTGCGGACGATCAGTGCGACGCCGATCACGACCATCAAGCTGGAGAGGATCAATGTGGCGGCGCCATACGCGCGCCGGCCCGAAGGAGCGCTCATCGGTCAACCACCGCGCCGGCCGCTGCGCGCGCAGCGCCCGCGAAACGGTCCTGGGGATCGCTCTGAATAATCACGCGGCAGGGCCGCTCGCGCAGCACCGTTTCAATCGCCTTATCGAAGATGTTTGCCCCCTGGCGCGGCGGCAGCGCGAGCACAATCGCGCGGGCCCGCAGCTCGACGGCTTCCTGAACTAGGGTGGGGCCAGCCTGCCCTGAACGGATCTTGACCCAGCGGCCCGTCACGCGCCTGCCGCCTTGCAGACGAGCCTGCTCGATCATCGCCTGCGCCTGCTCTTCCTGCTCTGGCATCTCGGCGTTGATCGGCGCCGCCGACGGCACTGGAATCGGCACAAGGATGTGGATTCCGCGCCGCCGCGACGCCGCAAGGCGCACGGCGGTCGCAACTGCAGCAGCAGAGTAGTTCGGCGGTTCAAGCGCAACCAACACCGACTCGTAAGCGGCCTCCCCCTCCGTCACCTGATGCTTGATCTCGACCGTCGATGTTTCGGTCAGGCTCAGTCCCTGAGTGCGGCGATAGAGCGGATAGAAGACGCAGCCAACCAGCAGCCAGCCGAGCCCGGCAATCGCGACATCGACGTGCAACGCCGTTACAACGATGAACGCCAGGCCGGTGCCGAGTCCACCAAGCACGGCGAAGATCGGGATGCTGACGGTGCCAACACGGATGTTCATCGGCCCGGTGTAAGGACGGGGGAAATCAGGGAATCGGAAGCGCAGCTTGATAACTGAAATGTGAGCGATCGTAAAGCTGAGCGTTGCGCCGAAGGCGTAGAGGTTGCCGAGGAAATCGGCTTGGCCGATAGTGATTGCAAGGCAAGCGATCGCGCTGAAGAGGATGATCCCGATCCACGGCGTGCCAAAGCGCGGGTGCAGTTCACGTAGTCGGTTGGGCAGCTGGCGATGGACACCCATCGAGTAGACGAGCCGCGATACACCGATGATTCCCGCATTAGCCGCGATGAACAGGATCGTTGCCGCGAGCAGCCCGACGTAGATCTCAGCCGCGCCTTGGAACACCCCGAGGTCGATCTGCTTGACGACGCCGAGCACCGGGTCGCCGGCAAAGCCGCCATTCTCGCTGGAGACGCCGAGCAGCGTCTGGTAGCTGCCGTCGGGCTGCTTTACGACCGGCAGCGCCGACAACGCAACGGCCGGCAGCACAGCGTAGATCGCGAAGACGCCAATCACCACACGGTTGATTGCCTTCGGGATCGTCGTCTTCGCGTCCTTCGCCTCCTCGGCCATATTCGAGATCGTCTCAATCCCGGTGTAGGCGATCATCGCGAGCGGGATCGCGATCAGGAAGCTCTTCCAGGTCGGCGCAACACCGAGCTGAACGTTGTTGATCAGGATGTCGGGCGAGAAGGCGAGAATGCCGCCGATCAGCACCAGCAGCAGCTGCGTCGCGAAGCCAACTACGGCCAGCGCCACATTGACACCGGTCGACTCCTTGACGCCAAAAACGTTGACCGCGGCGAGAACGACGACAATACCGATGCCGAAAATGATGTCGCCCGGTGATGTGCGCAGCGGCTCCCAAAAGAGCCCGCCGACGTAGTGCGGCACGAAGAAGGCTGAGACTGCGATTGTGATCGTGTAGCTCAGCAGCTGCCCCCAGGCAGCGAAGAACGACCAGAACTCGTTGAAAGCTCGACGCGCGAAGCTCGACGAGCCGCCGGCCTCCGGGTACATCGCCGTTGCCTCCGAGTAGCTGGCCGCCGTCAGGAAGAAGATGAAGCCGGCGATAATGAAAACGACCGGCGTCAGGCCGAGCGCGAATGAGGCGACTAGGCCAAGCGCGTAATAGATCGACGAACCGACGTTGCCATACGCGGTTGAGGAGAGCGCGTTGACCCCCAACACCCGCTGGAGACCATGAAGGCGGCGCCGCGCCATCTACTTCAAATGCCCATTCATCGTCAGCCGCTCAGTCTATTGCCGCGGTCGGCGCAGAGCGAGGCTGAACGCTTGTATTCACTGGCCTAGAGCGACGCTGCCACAGCAGCAAGCGCGTCGGCTAGGGCGGCTGAGGCATCCTGCAGATCCTGCTCAGTCGTCACCAACGACGGCGAGATCGCGACGCCGTCCCCCAGCGGACGGACGAGTACGCCATGAGCCTTGGCCTGAGTGAAGGTGCGTAGCGCAATATCGGGGTGCGAGGCGAGCAGCTCCGGCTTGAACGAGATCGCGCCGAGCGCGCCGATCCCGGCGCGGGCATCGGCGACAATTTGCTGGTCGGCCAGCGGCGCCAACGCAGCGGCGATCTCATCCTCAAGTTCGCGCCCACGTTGCAGCAGCCCTTCGTTCTCAATGATGTCAAGGTTTGCCAAAGCCGCAGCGCAGCAGGTTGGGTGCCCGGAATAGGTCTGACCGTGACGGAACCAGAGGCCCTCACCGTCCCAGAAAGGCGCCGCCACACGGTCGCTGATGACGACGCCGCCGAGCGGCAGGTAGCCGCTCGTAACTCCCTTCGCGAAGGTGATCATGTCGGGCCGAAGGTCAAAGCGATCGACCCCCCACCAAGTTCCCAGCCGCCCGAAGGCGGCGATAACGCAGTCGGCTACGAACAGTGCGCCGTGGCGCTGGCAGAGCTCGGCGAGGCCCGTCAGGTAACCGGGAGGCACGCGATGAACGCCGCCGGCCCCGATCACCGGCTCGGCGAAGACGGCCGCCACATTCTCTGGCCCGACCCGCTCAAACTCAGCTTCCAGAGCCTCCAATGAATCCCAATCAACGTTTGAGACGGCTGGATCGACCGGCCCCATCCCAAGCTGGTTGGCGGCAATACCGCCAAGGCTTGTTCCAAGGCCGTGCGTTCCGTGGTAGCCCTGCGTGCGGGCAATGATGTGGACACGCTCCGGCTGGCCGGTCGCGGCAAAGAAGCGGCGCGCAAGCTTCGCCGCCGTCTCGATTGCGTCGCCGCCGCCAAGGCCGAAGAAGATCCGCGGATCGTTAACCACCTGCGAGGCACTATCGGCAAGCCGTTCGGCGAGCTCCAGCACGGGCCGGTTGGCAAAGCCACCAAACGTCTGGTAGCTCGCCAGCTGGTCCATTTGGGCGCGGACAGCGTCGGCAATCTCCTTGCGGCCATGACCGACGTTGACGCACCACAGACTGGCTGTCGCGTCGAAGTAGCGCGCACCTTCAGAGTCCCAAACGTACGATCCCTCGCCCCGCTCGATCACAAACTCATGGCCGCGAACCTGAGCCATGTCGGCAAACGGATGCCAGAAGCGAGTATCGCCGCTCACGACGAGCCCTTCAGCCTTAAGTGATGATCGGAATGATCAGGATCGCGACGATGTTGGCGACCTTGATCATCGGGTTGATCGCAGGCCCGGCGGTGTCCTTGAAAGGATCGCCGACCGTGTCGCCGGTAATCGAAGCGGCGTGCGCGTCGGAGCCCTTGCCACCGAAGGCGCCGTCCTCAATTAGCTTCTTGGCGTTGTCCCAGGCACCGCCACCGGCGGTCATCATCACAGCGAAGAAGAAGCCGACGACGATCACGCCGATCAGCAGGCCGCCGAGCGCCGCAACAGAGAGCACACCGACGATCGTCGTCACGACGATCGGAATCAGCGACGGGATGATCATCTCGCGCTGAGCCGAGGCCGTCACAATGCTGACGCAGGTCGCATAGTCAGGCTCGTCGGTTCCCTCCATGATCCCCGGCTTCTCGCGGAACTGGCGGCGAACCTCCTCAACCACCTTGCCGCCAGCGCGGCCGACGGCCTCCATTGAGAGCGCCGCAAAGAGCGTCACCATCATGCCGCCAATCAGCAGACCCATCAAGATCGCCGGGTCGTCGATCGGGAACGATGTGATCACCCCTTCTGCTGCAAGCTCAGCTTTGAAGCCAGCGAACAGGACGATCGCCGCAAGCACGGCTGAGCCAATCGCGTAACCCTTGGTTACGGCCTTCGTTGTGTTGCCGACAGCGTCGAGCGGATCGGTGACATTGCGAACCTCTTCCGGCATCTTCGCCATCTCAGCGATTCCACCGGCGTTGTCGGTAATCGGACCAAATGCGTCAAGCGCGACGATCAGACCGGTCAGCGAAAGCTGCCCCATCACGGCAACGCCGATGCCGTAGATCCCCTGCACGCCGCCGCCAGCAAGCTTCCAGGAGGCGAGCACGCCAAGCACCAGCACCAGCGCCGGCAGCGCTGTTGCCTGCAATCCCTGCGCGAGGCCCGAGATGATGTTCGTCGCGTGGCCTGTCTGCGAAGCCTCGGCCGTCTTACGGACCGGGCTGAAGCGGGTCGAGGTGTAGTAGTCGGTGATTACGAACAGCAGCGCAGTGACGCCGATGCCAACGAGCGAGCAGAGGTAGAGGTTGATAACGCTCGGTGCGCTGACGGCACCGGCGGCGCTCTTGAAAGTGATGTCGTCCATCATCCAGGCGGTAACTGGGTAGAAGGCGATCGCTGCAATGACGCCGGAGACAAACAGCCCTCGGTAGAGCGCGAGTTCAACATTGCCCTTCTCGCTACGCACCGCGAAGGTGCCGATGATCGATGCGATGATCGCGACGGCGCCAAGCACCAGCGGGTAGAGCGCAACTGCCGTCTGCTCATTGAAGGTCAGCACGCCAAGCAGCATCACGGCGACTGCCGTGACGGCGTAGGTTTCAAAAAGGTCGGCTGCCATGCCAGCGCAGTCGCCAACGTTGTCGCCAACGTTGTCGGCGATGACGGCCGGGTTGCGCGGGTCATCCTCGGGGATGCCGGCCTCGACCTTGCCGACGAGGTCGGCGCCGACGTCGGCTGCCTTCGTGAAGATGCCACCGCCCAGACGAGCGAAGACCGAGATCAGCGAACCGCCGAAGCCGAGGCCGATCAGCGCGTCAACAGCGTCCTTCGGCGTCTGATCGAAGAACGATGTGAGGATGCCGTAGTAGCCGGCGACGCCAAGCAGCGCCAAGCCGACGACCAGCATGCCGGTGATTGCGCCGCCGCGGAAGGCGACCTTCAGTGCGGGACCGATACCACCACGGGCCGATTCGGCGACGCGGGCGTTGGCGCGGACCGAGACGTTCATTCCGATATAGCCGGCTGCACCAGAAAGGATGCCGCCAATCAAGAAGCCGATTCCGACGGAAATGTTCTGGATGAAGAGCAGCACCACGAACAGCACGACGCCGACCGCGGCGATCACCAAGTATTGACGGTTCAGATAGGCGCGGGCGCCTTCCTGAATGGCGGCGGAGATGCGCTGCATCTCGGCGTTGCCAGGAGAGAGAGCAAGCAGCTGGGTTGTCGTCAGGACGCCATAGGCAACAGCGATCAAGCCGGACACTACGGCAATGACGACCCCGTGGTCGGTAAGAAATGCGGACACTAGTTGATTCCTCCAGAAGTGATTTATTGATCAGGGAATTTGAGACCCGCTGGCGCGGCGCGTGAAACCTGAACTTTCGATCCCGGCGCTCAGAAGCTCCGCGATTCTATCGGTAAGGACGTCGGCAAGGCGCTGCGGTCACTATGGACCGGGCGTCCAAAGGCCGCTCGACGGCTTCTCGGCCGGGCTAGCAGGCTCTCCCTGGGCGGGCGCGGCAGGCGGATCGTCGCCCGGCGCCTCTCCATCCGGCGCCGTCGCAAGCCCCTGTTCTCCAGCGATTCGAGTGAACGAAACCTGCAGCTGCGCTAGCGCATCCTTGATCGAAGCAGCGTTCTCTCCCAAGGCCGGCTCAACAAGCGGCAGCAAGCGGCGGATGCCCTCAAT
>JBCJUC010000012.1:0-16141 GCA_039744075.1 Solirubrobacteraceae bacterium | reverse complement strand
CAAAACCCGGCCCGGCGACTTCGGCCCTAACCAGCGCCGCGCCGAGCTGAACGCCAAGCTCAGCAACCAGCTGCTCGGCGAACTCACGCGGCTGGCGACCCAGTCCTTTGGCAACGACCAGCGCCGCGTTGGTCGCAAAGTCGCCGTGCTCAGCCTGCTTTGGCCGGTCAAGCTTCAGCTCGCTCGCGGCGACATCGCCGCCCGCTGCGGCCGCGACAGCGCGCGCAAGGGCAGCGTTGAGATCGATCACTGGGTCGTCCACGGATCCGATGATCGCATGTCGCTGGCAGCTGCCACGGCCGGGCCGGGCAGTTAGTGGTGGTAGGGCGCGCCGGCGAGGATTGCGTGGGCTCGGTAGAGCTGCTCAAGCAGCACGACCCGGGCCAGCTGATGGGGCATTGTCATCGGCCCAAGCGACAGCCGATGATCGGCGCGCTCCAAGTCAATCCCGTAAGCGCCTCCGATCACGAAGCAGAGGTCGAGCCCGCTGGCGCGGCGCTGCTCGATCCAGCGGCTGAATGCGAGGCTGTCGTAGCTTTCGCCGGCGTCGTCGAGCAATGAGACGAAGGCCCGCTGCGGAACTCGCTTGGCCAGCTTCTCCGGCTCGCGCAGCTCAATCAGCTCGAGCGGCGCGTAGTGACCGAGCAGCTTCTCGTAGTGGGCGATGTCATCGGCGTACGGCGACCGCAGGCGACCAACCGACAGGACCGTGATCTTCATCGCCTCACCCCCAGCGGCCGGTGACCGGCCTCCCAGGCCAGGCCGATGCCGATCCGCTGCAGCGTCGTCGGGTGAGTGCCAAACAGCAGCCGTGCCAGCGGCGGCGGGTCGGGCTCGCCAAGGTTCTGGACTGCTATCCGTCGCTGCTGGGCGATGAAGGTCGGCGCGTCACCGGTCAGTGTCAGCGCGTAAGCGTCGGCGCGCGCCTCGACCGCGCGTGACAGCTGGTTGGAGATCACGGTGATCAGGAAGACCATCAGAATCACCGCGGCGCTCAGCGCCGGAACGCTTGACGGACCGGCCGGCAGCCCGTCATGCGGCCCCCAGCGGCGCACGCAGCGCGCCGCGGCCCAAGCACCAAACGGCGCCACGATCGTTAAGAAGATCAGGCCGTGGAAGATGTCGCGGTAATGAACGTGACCCAGCTCGTGGGCGACAACCAGCCGCGTCTGGGCCGGCGGAAAGTCATTCAGCAGGTTGTCGTAGAGGACGACCTGTTTGGAGCTACCAATGCCGTTGACGTAGGCGTTGGCGGTGGAGGTCCGCCGGCTGGCGTCAACGAGGTAGACGTCGCCGACTTTGACGCCGGCCTTGCCCGCCAACTCGATCACTGCGCTGCGCGCGGGCCCCGCTGGCAGCGCTGTGAAGCGGTTGAAGATTGGGTCGAGGACGAGCGGCCCGGCGAACGTCATCAGCAGGCCGCCGGCAACGATTAGCGCCGAAGCCGGGAGCCACCAGCGGTTTGGCAGGCGCCGCATCAGCGCGATCGCGAGCAGCGTGGCGACAGCAGCGATCAGCGCCGCGATTCCCGCGCCGCGCGCGACATCCCAGCCCCACTGCCACCAGCCGGAGGTCGTTAACCCAACATCGATCGAACGGGCCCGCATGATTGCCGCCAGCGGCAGCAGCGCCAGCGTGATGACTGCTGAGATCAACGCTCCGATAAGGCCGCTGCTAAGTAGCGGGTGGCGATAGGGGCCGCGCAGCCGCGCCGGCAGGCGCAGCACGATCCAAACCAGCAGCAGCGCCTTTACCAGCAGCGCCGCGACTGCCAGCCACAGCTGCGGGCCGTGAAAGGCGGCAGCCTTTGCCAGTTGAGCGGGGCTGAACCAATCAGCCTGATTGACCGGAAGCGGCGCCAGCACGCCACTACGGGCCGACATCAACAGGACCAACAGCTCGGCCATGAGCAGCGCCGTGACGACGGCAAATAGTGCGCTGTGGCGGAAAAAACTGATCACGATCACGCTACCTTCGCAGGATCGAGTTGATCAGATGCGCGTAGCAATTCTCTCCGACATCCACTCCAACCGTCAGGCACTCGAAGCCGTACTGGAAGCGGTAGATGCCGCTGCGATCGATCAGCTCTGGTGCCTTGGCGATCTCGTCGGCTACGGCGCCGATCCAAACGACTGCGTCAACCTGATGCGCGAGCACGCCTCGCTCTGCCTCGTCGGCAACCACGACCTGGCGGTCACCGGCGAGCTGCGACTCGATGAGTTTTCGCGCGGCGCCGCCATCACGGTGCGTTGGACGCTCGACGTGATCGGCGACGAAGAGCTGCAGTGGCTGTCAACGCTCCCCAGCAGCGGGGCCGCGGAGCAGGTCGGCCTATTCCACGGCAGCCCGCGCGACCCCGTCTGGGAGTACGTGATCAGCGCGCTGCTGGCCGACCTTTGCTTCGACACGATGCGCACGCGGATCGGCCTGATCGGTCACAGCCACGTCGCATTGGCCTTCCACCGCACCGAAACCGAGCTGGCGACGGGCGATGCGCGGCGTGACGGCGACAGCGCCGACACCAGCAGCGACCGCTGGCTGCTGAACCCTGGCAGTGTTGGCCAGCCGCGCGACGGCGATCCCCGCGCCGCCTGGCTGCTGCTTGACACGCAGAGCGGCACCGCGACCTGGCAGCGAACTGAATATGACGTCGCCGGAGCGGCCGCAGCGATCCGCGCCGCGCGGCTACCTGACTCATTGGCTGATCGGCTCCAGTACGGTCAATAGCGTTGACTTCCTCTCGCCTAACAACGACCGTCGCTGCCGCGCTCTGCGCCGGGCTGATCGCTGGCTGCGGCAGCGGTGCTGACCTGATCCCCAGCTCCAACGCATCCGCGCTCGACCAGGCGATCGGTCAGGTAGCTGACGCGACCGCCGCCGGCGACTGCGAAGCGGCCGCAACGGCGCTCGCTGACGCACAGAATCAGTTCAGTGATCTGCCCTCAAGCGTTGGCAGCCAGCTGCGTTCGCGCATATCCGACGGACTCGATCAGCTGGCCTCGACCGTCCCAACGCAGTGCAAGGAAACGAACCCGAAACCGATCACAACGCCGACGACTACCTCTACTACGACAACGCCGACAACGACAACAACGACGCCAACAACGACCACAACAACGCCGACGACAACAACTACTACACCGACGACGACCACAACAACGCCGACAACGACCGGCGACAACGGCGGCATCACGCCGAGCGGAGCGGCTGGCTGATGAGCGAGCGCGTACTGGCAGGGCGCTACGAACTTGGCGAGCGGCTCGGCAGCGGCGGCATGTCAACTGTTGTTCTGGCACTCGACCGGCGGCTGGAGCGCAACGTCGCAGTCAAACTGCTGGCCGAGCACCTTGCCGACGACGACCAGTTCGTAACGCGTTTTCGGCGCGAAGCGCTGTCGGCGGCGCGACTTGTTCACCCGAACATCGTTCAGGTCTACGACTTTGGACTCGACGAGACAAGCGGCCGCCAGTACATCGTGATGGAGTACGTCGAAGGCCAATCCGGCGCCGAGATCCTTGCCGCCGAAGGGATGCTGGCGATTCCCGAGGCAGTCGGCATCCTCTCGCAGGCCTGCCGCGGCCTCGACTACGCGCACCGCAGCGGCGTCATTCACCGCGACGTCAAGCCCGGCAACCTGCTGCGCTCCAACGATGGTGTCGTCAAGCTGGCCGACTTTGGCATCGCCAAGGCACTGAGCGAGGAATCTTCAATCACTCAGGTCGGCTCGGTCCTCGGCACTGCCGCCTACCTGTCGCCTGAGCAGGCCAGCGGCCATGGCTCCAACCCGCGCTCAGACATCTACGCGCTCGGTGTCGTCTGCTACCAGTTCCTCTCCGGCCGGCTGCCCTACGAGGCGCAGTCAATCACCGAGCTGGCACTGAAGCAGCAGCGCGAGGCGCCGCCGCTGCTCGATCAGCTCAACCCCGAGGTCCCCGCAGAGCTGGCAGCGGCGGTTGACCGCGCACTGGAACTGGAGCCGGAGGCTCGCTACGAGACGGCCGAGGAGCTTCGCCTGGCACTTGCCGAAGGCGCTCGCGGGATCGCACCGCAGACGCCGGCGACCTCGGTCGCCGGCCCGGGAACGGCGGCGACAAGCATCTCGCAGGCGACCGGCGACCAGCCTGCAACGACCGTTCAGCGCCGCCAACCACGCGCGCCGGCGCAGCGGGCCGCCGCTGCCGGCGCTGCGGCCAGCGCGCCAGCAAAGAAGCGTCGCGGTTGGATCGCACCGACGCTGGTGCTGCTGATCGCACTGGCACTTGGCGCCGGCGCAATCGCCTACATCACCGGCAGTTCCGGCGGCTCAGCCAACAGCGTTCGGCTGCGACAGGTCGTATACCAACAGGTTGATCAGACCGCTTCGCAGCTGCAGCAGCTGATCCGTCAGAACACGAAGTAGCGCCTAGGGCGCCTCGCCGGCGCGCAGCCGCGCTGCGATGTCGGTCAGCTGACCGGCGATGATCGCTTCGCGCAGCCGTGTCATCAGACGCGCCACAAATGCCAAGTTATGAACGGTCAGCATCCGCATCGCCGTTAGCTCGCGCGCCTTCGTCATGTAGCGCAGGTAGCCGCGGCTCCAACCGACCGCGCAGGCTGGGCAGGGGCAGCCCTCCATCAGCGGCTCGTGGCTGTCGGACCACCTTGCGGTTGTCAGATCAACGCGCCAGCGGTTCTCAGGATCGGGCACTAAGGCGACGCCATGACGGCCGAGCCGGGTTGGCATCACGCAGTCAAATGTGTCGATTCCCAGTTCAACGCAGCGGATCAGATCATCGATCTCGCCAATCCCCAGCAAGTGGCGGGGGCGCAGATCGCCGGCCGACTGCAGCACGTCGGTCGCCCAGCCGACAAC
Source organism: Solirubrobacteraceae bacterium (assembly GCA_039744075.1). Taxonomy (GTDB): domain Bacteria; phylum Actinomycetota; class Thermoleophilia; order Solirubrobacterales; family Solirubrobacteraceae; genus F1-60-MAGs163. The sequence continues at coordinate 11,289 of JBCJUC010000012.1, read as the reverse complement.
CTGATACATCTGAGCCTTGTCCTCGCCCAGCGAGCCACCGATCGCAATGCCAGCGCAGCCGCGCGCGGCAATCTGCTCGGTCGATTCGCGCCGCAACTCCTCGTATACGCCGCCTTGCACAATGCCGTAGACGATCTGCTCGGCCGGTCCGTGCTCTGCATGCCAGTCAAGGCAGCGGTCAAGCCAGCGGTGCGAACGCTCGGTCGAACGAGCTGTGTATTCGCGCTCAACGTTGAACGGTGTGCACTCATCAAAAACGAGTGCGATATCGGAGCCAAGATTGGCCTGGATGCGCATCGAGTCTTCCGGCCCCATAAACCGTTTCGACCCATCCATGTAGGAGCGGTAGCTAACGCCGTCCTCCTCTATCCCAAGGATCTTGCCGGCCCGCTCGGGGCCGGTCGGGGCGCGGCCTTTGATCTCGTCAGCAACCGTGCCATGGCCCATCGAAAAGACCTGGAAGCCGCCGGAATCGGTGATGATCGGTCGATCCCAGGCCATAAACCGGTGCAGACCACCAAGCGCGGCGATCCTCTCGTCCCCAGGGTTGAGGTGCAGGTGGAAGGTGTTGCCGAGCACGATCTGGTAGCCGAGCTGACTGACCTCCGAGGGGATCAGGCCGCGGACGCTGCCCTTCGTCGCCAGCGGCACGAATGCGGGCGTGCTGATCGGCCCGTGCGCGGTGCTCAGCGTGCCGGCGCGCGCAAGCGTGCCCTGATCGCTGCTGAGAATCTCAAAGGGCGACGCCATCTGCGAACAGCGATCCTACGCGGCGCGGCGCTACTGGCGATTGCCGAGGAAGATCATCACGAAGTAGAGCAGCTGCGAAAGCGCCGCCAGCGCTCCGGCCACATAGGTCATCGCCGCAGCGCGCAGCACGCGGCTGACGCCTTCGCTCTCGTCCGGGTTGGCGATCCCGAGCGTCTTCAGTTGCACCGCAGCACGGCGCGAAGCATCAAACTCGACCGGCAGCGTGACGAACTGGAAGAGAACGACGGCGCCGTAAAGAATCACGGCGACCACGATCAACCCAAAGAAGTTAAGGATCGCGCCGCCAATCAGCAGGTATATCCAACTGCTTGATGCGAATGCCGCAACTGGCCAGAGAGCCGAGCGAACCGACATCGGCGCATAAGCCTGGGCGTGCTGAATCGCGTGGCCAACCTCATGGGCAGCGACTGCGGTCGAGCTGATCGAACTGCCGCCGTAAACCGGCTCGGACAGATGGATGCTCCGCGTTCGCGGATCGTAATGGTCGGTGAAGGAACCGCGAACGGCCCGTACCGGAACATCGCCCAAGCCATTTGCCTGGAGAATCTGCTGGGCAACCTGAGCTCCGGTCATGCCGCTGTCCTCAGGTATCTGCGAGAACTTCTTGAAGGTGCTCTTGACTTTATGCTGAGCCCACAGACCGAAGCCCAGCGGCAGCAGCAGCAGCATCGCGTAAAGGCCGAGGCTACTCACTGCGCTCGCTCACAGCAATCCGTCTCAGCCACGGCCGCTTCGGGCAGGATCTGCGCCCAGCACTCTGCGAGCGACTGCTGCTCAGCCGCTGTCAGCCGGTCAAGGAAGACGCGCCGAACGCCCTCAAGGTGCGTGCTGCGAGCCGCCAGCAGGCGTTCGCGGCCAGCATCGGTCAGCAGCGCAAACGAGCCGCGCGCGTCGCTCGGGCAGGACTCGCGCACCAGCAGCTGCTCGCACTCCAACCGGTCGACCAGCCGCGTTAGGCCGCTGCGGCTGAGGACAGCCAGTTCTGCGAGTTCGGACATCCGCATCCGTCTGCCATCGGCGCAGTCGAGGTGCAGCAGCACTTCGTACGAGCTGAGCGAGATGCCGTGCTCAGCGACGAGCTGCGCGTCGAGCGCTTTCGTTACCGCAGCGTGAGCCCGCAGCATCCCGACCCACGCCTGCAGCTCACGCTGGCTGAGCTTCTCGGCGGGGCTGGCTGTGGTCGTTGAAGTGGCCATCAATCGCTCGACGATACGCCTATAACGGTAGCAGCAGAGGAGGCTGCGATCGGCCCGTGGCGGCGTCCGCCAGCGGCCCTCGGTACGCTCTGCCAATGGCGCTGGAAGGGATTCACCACATCACTGCAGTAACCGGCGACGCCCACGCCAACGTTGATTTTTACAGCGGTGTGATCGGTCTGCGACTGGTCAAGCAGACGGTCAACTTCGACGAGCCGTCGGCCTACCACCTGTATTTTGCCGACGAGCTGGGAAGCCCCGGCGCGGCGCTGACCTTCTTCGAGTACCCCGGGGCACCGCCGGGCCTGCCCGGCGACGGGATGGTCCACACAATCATCTGGCGCGTTGGCTCGGCCGAGGCACTCGACTTCTGGCAAGCACGGCTGCGTGAAGCTGAGATGTCGGTGCTGCTGAGCGACGGTGTCCTGGCCTTCTGCGACCCCGAAGGGATGGCGCACGAACTGGTGATTGACGACAGCGACGACGCCCCGCTGGCGGCTGCGGCCGACGACATTCCAGCCGAGTTTGCGTTGCGCGGCTTTGCCGGCGTGCGCGCCTACGCGGCGCAGCCCCAGAGCAGCGCCGAGCTGCTGGCGGCGCTCGGTTTTGCCGCCGACGGCGAGCCTGGGCTGTGGCTGCTGGCAGGCGACAGCCGCAGCGCCGTGCTGCGCTACGACGAGCCGCCGGCCGACGCGCCGCGGCCTGGCGCCGGCACCGTCCACCACGTTGCCTGGTCGGCCGCCGACGACGCCGAGCTCGACCAGCTCAGTGCCCGGGCCGCCGCCGCCGGCGCGACGCCGACGCAGACGATCGACCGTCAGTACTTCCACTCGATCTACTTCCGAGAGCCAAGCGGCGTGCTCTTTGAGATCGCCACACGCGACATCGGCTTCACCGTTGATGAGCCGCTGGAGCGGCTCGGCTGGACGCTGCAGCTGCCCGAACAGCTGGAGCAGCACCGGCAACAGATTGAACTGAAGCTAACGCCGCTCGCCAACCCGCGGGCCGCAGACTAACCGTCGATTAGCGAGCGGCCGGTCATCGCCGCAGGCTGCTCAAGCCCGAGCAGCTGCAGGATTGTCGGCGCGACGTCGGCCAGCACACCGCCGCTGCGCAGCGTCGAACCGTCACGCGTGATGATCACCGGCACCGGGTTGAGCGAGTGCGCCGTGTTCGGCGTGCCGTCGCCGTTGAGCATCTGCTCGGCGTTGCCATGATCGGCCGTGATCAGCAGCTCTCCTCCGTCGCCTTGAACGGCGGCGACGATCTGGCCGAGGCACGCGTCGACCGCCTCGATCGCAGTGACGGCAGCAGCAATCACGCCGCTGTGGCCAACCATGTCGGGGTTGGCGAAGTTGATGATCGCGAACTGCGGCCGCTCTTGCTGCCATGCCTCGACGAACTTGTCGGCCGCGGCGGCGGCGCTCATTGCCGGGCTTTGATCGTAGGTCGCAACGTCGCGGCGCGACGGCACCAGCTCGCGCCGCTCGCCCGGCTGAGGATGCTCCTCGCCGCCAGCAAAGAAGTAGGTGACATGCGGGTACTTCTCAGTTTCGGCGACGTGCAGCTGATGGCCACCGGCGGCGGCAATCAGCTGCGGCAGCGTCACCGCCGGGCGCTTGGGCGCAAAAGCGACCGGGTAGGGCCAACCTTCCTCGTACTCCGTCAAGCATGCGAAACGGCCGACCGGCTCGGCGCCGCCGCGGTCAATATCGGCGAAGGCCGGGTCGCAGAGCGCCCGCGTCAGCTCGCGCATCCGATCAGGCCTGAAGTTAAAAGCGATCACGCTGTCGCCTGGCTCGATCGGCGCCGCCTCGCCGACGACCGTTGCGCTGATGAACTCGTCGCTCTCGCCGCGCCCGTAAGCCGCCGTCGCGGCTTCGACCGCGCTGGCAGCCTGGTGCTCGCCGCGGCCGTGAGCCAGTAGGTCGTAGGCGCTTTGGACGCGCTCCCAGCGCTGGTCGCGATCCATCGCGTAGAAGCGGCCGATCACGCTTGCGACGCGGGCGTTACCGGCCTGCGCGCAACGCTGCTCAAGCTCCGCGAGGTAGCGCTCAGCGCCATGCGGGTCGCTGTCGCGTCCGTCGCTAAAGGCGTGAATCAAGACTTCGTCGACGCCAAGGTCGCCGGCCATTCGGATCAAGCCATTGAGGTGCTGAATGCTGGAGTGGACGCCGCCATCGCTTACGAGGCCGATCAGATGCAGCCGGCGGCTGGCACGCATTGCGCAGATAAGCACCGAATTCTCGTCAAACTCACCGTCGGCCAGCGCATCATCGATCCGCGTCAGATCCTGACGGATGACCGAACCGGCGCCGAGGTTGAGGTGACCGACCTCGCTGTTGCCCATCTGGCCGTCGGGCAGGCCGACGGCGGCGCCGCAGGCCGTCAGCTCGGTCGTCGGATAGCGCTGCCAAAGCTGATCAAAGATTGGCGTCTGCGCCAACTCAACGGCGTTGCCCGGCCCCGGCGCCGCCAGCCCCCAGCCGTCGAGGATCACGAGGCAGACGGCTGGCGCCGCCGCCTGCATATTCATTGAGCGGCCGCGGCGACGATTGCCGCAAACGCTTCCGGCTCAAGCGATGCTCCGCCAACCAGCGCGCCGTCAAGGTCGGGCAGTGCCAGCAGCTCGGCCGCGTTGTCAGCCTTGACTGAGCCGCCGTACAGCACCCGCGTCTGCGCCGCCGCCTCGGCGCTCAGCTCGGCGACCGTGGCGCGGACAAAGGCGCAGGCATCTTGCGCCTGTTCAGCTGTCGCGACGGCGCCGGTACCGATCGCCCAGATCGGCTCATAGGCGATCACCAGCTCGGCCAGGCCATCGGCGTCAAGTAGTGCCAGCCCGCGCCGCAGCTGCTCGCCCAGCACCGCCTCGGTTGAGCCGTCGGCGCGCTGCTGCTCGGTCTCGCCAACGCAGAGGATCGCCGCGAGCCCGTGCTCACGAGCTGTCAGCAGCTTCTCGGCCAACGCTGCATCGGTCTCATTGAAGTACTGGCGTCGTTCGGAGTGACCCAGCACGACGCCGTGAACATCGATCTCATGCAGCATCGCGGCGCTGATCTCGCCCGTGAAAGCACCCTCCCGCGCCTGGTGCATGTTCTGCGCGTAAACCTCAACGCGCGAGCCGCGGGTCGAGTCAACGATTGCCTGCAGATCGGTGAATGGCGCGCAGATCGCAACCTCAACGCGATCAACGCTCGACACCATCGGCAGCAGAGCGGAGATAAACCGTTCGGCTTCGCCGATCGTCTTGTGCATCTTCCAGTTTCCAGCGATCAGCGGTCTTCTCATTTCAGTGCCTCCACAGCAGGGAGCGTTGCACCCTCGATCAGTTCGAGTGTCGCCCCTCCCCCGGTTGACAGGTGCGTCACACGATCCTCAAGCCCAAAGATTGCCAAGGCGGCTGCGCTGTCGCCGCCGCCAACGACAGTAGTGCCCGGGCAGCCGGCGACGGCCTCGGCGACGGCCCTCGTGCCGGCCGCGAACGGCTCCATCTCAAAGGCTCCCATCGGCCCGTTCCAGAAGACCGACCCGGCGCCGGCGATCACGGAGCTGTAGGCGGCGGCGCTCTGCGGGCCGATGTCGAGCCCCATCCAGCCGGCCGGGACGTCGACACCGTCAAGCGTGCGGATCTCGGTGTCAGCGCTGAAGCTGCGGCCGATCACGAGGTCGCTTGGCAGGATCAGTTGCGTGCCACGCGACTGCGCATCGGCCAGCACGCGCCGCGCCGGTTCAATGTCGGCGTCGGAGCAAAGCGAATCGCCGATCTGATGGCCTTGGGCAGCGAAGAACGGAAAGCACATCGCGCCGCCGATCAGGATCGCGTCGGCCCGCTCTAGGAAGGCATCGAGCACGCCGATCTTGTCGCTGACCTTGGCACCGCCGACGATCGCGACGAGCGGCCGTGGCGGATCGCTGAGGATCGCCTCAATCGTCTCTACCTCGCGCGCCAGCAGCAGGCCGGCGGCGCTGACGTCGATCTGGTCGACAATCCCGACGTTCGAGGCGTGAGCACGATGCGCCACACCGAAGGCATCGTCGACATAAACGTCGGCCAGCTCAGCGTAAGCGGCGGCTAGGGCCGGATCGTTCTTCGTCTCGCCCTGCTCAAAGCGGACGTTCTCGAGCATCAAGATTTCGCCTGGAGCTAGCCCTTCAGCCAGCGCCTGGACCTCGTCGCCGACGACCGAGCGGGCCAGCTTCACGCGCCAGCCGGTCAGCTCAGTCAGCCGGTCGGCGGTGGGCTTCAGCGAGCAGCTCGGGTCAACGCCGCTCGGGCGTCCGAGGTGCGAGGCGAGGATCAGCGTGCATTCCCGCTCCAGCAGGTATTTCAGCGTCGGCAGCGCCGCCCGGATCCGCGCATCATCGGTTATCTGACCCTGGGCATCGAGCGGGACGTTGAAGTCGACACGAACGAAGACAGTTCGCCCGACGACGTCAATCTGCTCGAGCGTGCGCACTTGCCGCTAAAGGATCTTCTGAACCAAGTCAACGACGCGGTTCGAGTAGCCCCACTCGTTGTCGTACCAGCTGACGATCTTGACCAGCGTGTCATCGAGCACGCTGGTCAGCAGGCCGTCGACAATCGAACTGTGCGGGTCGCCGATAATGTCGGAGGAGACGATCGGGTCCTCGGTGTAGCGAAGGATCCCTTTCATCGGCCCCTCTGCGGCGGCCTTCAGCGCGGCATTGATCTCCTCAACGCTGGTCGCCCGCTCGGCCTCGAACGTTAGGTCGACGACCGAGCCGGTGATGACGGGGGCGCGGATCGCGTAGCCGTGCAGCTTGCCGCTCAGCTCCGGCAGTACCAGCGCCACGGCCTTCGCCGCCCCGGTCGACGTCGGCACGAGATTGGCGGCGGCGGCGCGGCCGCGGCGCAGGTCGGAGTGCGGCCCGTCCTGCAGCGCCTGATCACCGGTGTAGGCGTGAATCGTCGTCATCAAGCCGTGGCGAATACCGACCGTGTCGTTTGCAACCTTGGCGATCGGCGCCAAGCAGTTGGTGGTACAGGAGGCGTTGGAGATCACGTCCTGGGTTGCCGCGTCGTACTGATCAAAGTTGACGCCGAGCACGATCGTCTTGTCCTCACCGCTCGCCGGAGCCGAGATAACAACCTTCTTCGCGCCGGCCGCCAGGTGCTTGGCAGCGTCGTCACGCTTAGTGAAAAAGCCGGTTGATTCGATGACAACATCGGCGCCAACATCGCCCCATGGCAGCTCGGCCGGGTCGCGCTCAGCGAAGACGCGAATCTTGTCGCCGTCAATGATCAGCGAGTCGTCGGTCGCTTCGACTGTGCCGTCGTACGGGCCGAGAATCGAGTCGTACTTGAAGAGGTGGGCGAGCGTTGCAGGATCGGTCAGATCATTGACCGCGACAAAGTCAATGTCGGCGCCGCTGGCCTTCGCTGCGCGGACGACATTCCTGCCAATCCGTCCAAAACCATTGATCGCAACACTTACGGGCATCTGGGCATTCCTCCAGGTCGGGTGCCTTTGGAAGGCTAGCTGAGCAGTGGCCGGTGAGGCTTTGCGCGTCGCGGCGCTTAAAGCTCAATATCGCGGTGCGCGACGTCAACGGCGAGCCCATCAAAGTCGCTGTAGCGGCGCGCCAAGCCCTCGGCGACAGCGACCGAGCGGTGATGGCCGCCGGTGCAGCCGATGGCCACCGTTAGGTGCGACTTTCCTTCGGCGATGTACTGCGGCAGCAGAAAATCGAGCAGTGCCATTAGCTGCTCGTAGAGCTGCTCGAGCCGGCCGTCCTCACCGATGTATTCGACGATTCTCGGGTCGCGCCCGGTCAACGGCCGCAGCTCATCGATGTAGTGCGGATTGGGCAGAAAGCGCACATCGAACAAAAGGTCGGCGTCCCGGGCTGGGCCGTGCTTAAAGCCAAAGCTCTTGAACGTAACGGCGAGCTTTGCGGCGCCGCTGCGGGGCAGCAGCTCGTCGATCAGCTTGGCGCGCAGATCGGAGGCTTTGAGGCCGGTCGAGTCGATCACCAGGTCGGCCCGCTGGCGCAGCCCTGCGACCAGTGCGCGCTCGGCCTGAACGCCTTCCGGCACGCTGCCCTGCGGGCTGAGCGGATGGCGGCGGCGCGTCTCCTGGTAGCGCGTCAGCAGCTCCTGATCATCGGCGTCGAGGAACAGCACGCGGTAGTTGATGTTGGCCTTTGCAAGGTCATCGAGCACGTTTGACATCTGCTCGAAGTAGGCGCCGCCGCGGGCGTCGGAGACGACTGCGGCGCGGCGGACCTTCGACCCCTCATGCAGAAACAGATCAACGAGGCCGGCGATCATTTCCGGCGGCAGGTTGTCAACGCAGAAGTAGCCGGAGTCCTCAAAGGCCTCCATCGCAGTTGAGCGGCCGGCGCCGGAAACGCCGGTAATGATCACGAAGTCTTCGAGCGGGACCGGCTCCTGTGGGCTTCCAGCGCTGGCTGAATCTGCCGTCATCGTCTGATCAGTATTGCCGCCTCGACTGATTATCGGCGCAATCGGGCGGTCAGCTGCCGGTCCGCCGCAGGTGGTGATGGAGGTCGCGGGCGACGCTTGCCGGCAGCCCCGGCACCCCCTCAAGCTCCTCGCGGCTGGCAGCAAGCACAGCGCCGGTCGAACCAAACTGCTTGATCAGCGCCTTCTTGCGGGCCGGACCAACGCCGGGCACGCCGTCCAGCGCCGAGGCCGTCATTGCGCCGTCACGGCGCGAGCGGTGGTGCGCGATCGCAAAGCGGTGGGCCTCATCGCGGACGCGCTGAAGCAACTGCAGGCCGGCGCTGCCCGGCTCCAGCATCAGCGGCTGCGGGCGGCCAGGAACGAAGACCTGCTCGATCCGCTTCGCCAGCGAAATCACGGCAACACCCCGTTCGCGGAAGCGATCAAGCACATCAAGGCCGGCCGCCAGCTGACCTTTGCCACCATCGATCACAACAAGGTTCGGCAGCGTCGCAAACGACTGATTCCAGGCCGGGTCGTGCGGCGACAGTTCGCGCTGGCTCTCCCAAGCGTTGATCCGCCGCTCCAGAACCTCTCGCATCGCTGCAAAGTCGTCCGGCTTGCCTTCTTCGAGTGAGCGGATCGTGAAGCGCCGGTAGTCGGCCTTCTTCGCCGTCGCCGCCTCAAAGACGACCATCGAGGCGACGGTGTGCGTGCCCATCAGGTTGGAGATGTCGAAACACTCGATCCGCATCGGCAGACCGTCGAGCCCCAGCTCGCCCTGCAGCTCGTCCAGCGCCTCGACCCGGCGGCGACGGGTCTGCTCGCTGCGCAGTCGTTCGTGGTCGAGCGCCAGCGCCGCGTTGCGCGCCGCAAGCTCAAGGATCCGCTTCTTCGCGCCGCGCTCAGCGGCGCGCAGCTCAACGCCGCTGCCACGCCGTTCAGCCAGCAGCTCGGCCAGCGCCTGGCGCTCCTCCAGCTCCAGCTCCTGCTGGACAATCACTTGCGGCGGGATCCCCGGCCGGCCGGAGTAGTACTGGGCGATGAACTCGATTGCCACATCGCCGGCCTCAAGTTCGCCCGGGTTGTCGAGGTAGAACGACTGGCGATCGGCTAGTACGCCGTCGCGTACCTGAAAGACCTGCGCGTTTGCGTCGGTCGCCTCGGCGGCGACGGCGATCGCGTCAAACGAGCCAACGGCCTCGTTGACAACGCCTTGGCGCTGCAACAGCGAGCGAACATCCTTCAGGCGGTTACGTTCAACCGCCGCCCGCTCATACTGGCGTGCCTGCGCAGCCTCATTCATTCGCGCTTCAAGCTGATCTTCGATCTCGCGATAACGACCGGAGAGAAAGGCGATCACGCCGTCGACTGCTTCGCCGTACTGCTCCTCGGTTACGTAGCCAACGCATGGTGCTCCGCAACGATTGATGTGGTAATCGAGGCAGGGAGAGCCGCTGCGCCGTCCCGGCTCAGTACCGCTGCAGGAACGGATCTGAAAAATCTTCTCAAGTAGTTCGACCGTGCCACGGGCGCGGCGCGGGTTTGAGTACGGCCCAAAGTAAACGCGGCCACGCCGCCGCCGCTCGCGCGTCAGGTAAACGCGCGGAAACTGCTCGTCGGTTGAGACTGCGATGTAGGGATAGCTCTTGTCATCACGCAGCTGCACGTTGAAGCGCGGTTGATGGCGTGTGATCAGCGTCTGCTCGGTCAGCAGCGCCTCCGACTCGCTGCTCAGCAGGATGAAGTCGATCGCCTCGATCGAATCGATCATCCGCCTGCCGCGGCGAGCAACCGGCGAGCTGAAGTGACTGCTGACGCGCTTGCGCAGCGAGATTGCCTTACCGACATAGATCACCTGCTCATCGGCGTTGCGAAACAGATAAACGCCCGGACCGTCGGGCAGCGCCAGCCGCTGCTCACGAAGGCGCTGCTCGCGCTCACTGATCTGCTTTTTTGTGGCCACCTTCTGAGGATAAGAGCCTCGGCGCTTTTAGGCTAAACAGATGGCGACGACAGCGATCCGGCTGCCCGCTCTGCGAGGCCACCTGCGGGCTTGAGCTGACGATCGAGGACGGCGCCGTAGGTCAACATGCCGCTGCCCGGGCCAAAGCCATCGTTGCGGTTGATGTCAGCCGGGAATGCTGGAACGCCGGAGGACTTCTTTGGCATCAGTGGCGCACTGAGATCGAGCCGCAAACCGGTCGCCGTCTTTGCGTCCTTCACCGTGAAGTGGTTGCTCGGCCACGGCAGCAGACAGTCACGCGTGTCGAGTGGGTCACAGCCCGGCTTTGCACTGGCGCTGGCACTAAACGCCAGCAGGATGCAGCTAACTACCGTGAATCCAACGACGAGCTTCTTCACTACTCCCCCTTATGCGCCAATCTGCGGGCGCCAGTCGACTCTCCGCCGCCAAGCTACCACGCAGCACGACGCCGGCGCGGCAGCTGCCGTCCGACCGGTCAGACTGCGGCTGGCCCGTACTGCGCCAGCCGTTCGCGAATCGGATCGGGGATCGGCGTCTTCTTCCACTGCTCGAGCTCAACGAAAACGTAACGCAGCTCAGCCGTGACGAGCGGCTGACGCTCGTGCGAGATCATTGATGAGCACTCAAGGCTGGTCGTGCCGATCCGCTCGACCGTGATCGCAATCTCAATCTCGTCGTCAAAGCGCTCCGGGGCGAGGAACTTCAGCGTCGCCTCGGCGACGACGATGTCAACGCCGTTACTGGCCATCACGACGTCGTACGACTGGCCGAACGATTGCCGCCAGAGCTCGGCCAGCGCGATGTCGATCCAGGCAAAATAGTTGGCGTTAAAGACGACGCGCTGCGGGTCGCACTCGTTGAAGCGAACGCGCAGCTGGTGGGTAAAGGGGGCCATTGTCGGCGCCGGG
>JBCJUC010000011.1:0-17313 GCA_039744075.1 Solirubrobacteraceae bacterium | reverse complement strand
TGCCGCCGGTGCCGGTGAATACCTTCACCGAGAAATCCCCGAAGAGCTGGCCCCAGAAGATCACCACAAAGCTCCACCTCCCCGGGGCGGGCAAAGTGACTCAGGTGGGCACCACCCGACTGTCGACGCTGCGCGCGTCTTCGCAGCTGGCCAAGACGGCCGGCACGATGACCGTGTGCACAGCGCGAATGACCGTTGCCAAGGCGGGCTGGGTGACGATCAGCTGTCGCCTGAGCGCAAAGGCACGCGCAGCCAGAAGGATGCACTCACTAACGGTGCGCATTGTGACCACCTTCACCCCCACCGGTGGCACCGCCAAGAGCGTCAGCAAGACGCTGCTGCTGAAGAAGACCCCCCCTTACCGGCCCACGGGCTAACGGAGCTTTGGAGCGTGCGGGGGGGTCCCCCCGCACACTCCGGCTGTGCGACATGGTGCGGGCAGGATCCGAACTGGCCACGCCACGACCACGCCTCAGCCACGCGTTGTTCAGAACTTGCTGCTTGATTCGTTCAGATCAACGGTTCGAACCTTGAACTGCGGCGTGAATCTCCTGCGCTCTCGTCGTGGCATTGGTGCCTCCTTGCGGGCGACATGATCGCCCTACTAGGAGGTGCCCACCAAGGCGCGGTAAGCCCACAGCCGCGTTCACAACGTGTGTGGGCAGGACAGCTAGGGCGTCATCGAGTTGACGTTGCTGCGGCCGCTGAGCGCGACGACCAAGGCGATCAGGCTGCCCAGCACGGCAACAGAGCCGACTGCCGTCAGCGTCTTGCGCAGCACGTTCGGATAGCGCAGTCGCACGTAGTAGCGCGCACCACGGAGCATCAGATACCCGATCACACGGTAGGTGCCTCGCTTGTGCATCAGCTAACCCTAACTGGATTCGCCGTCCTGCTGTGACTCGCGCAGCCGGTAGGCCATCCGCGACTGCAGCGTCCACAGCTCAATAAAGCCGGGCGAGGCGTTCTGGCTGAACAGTCCGCCGGAGCTATCGAAGGTCGCAAGCGCCGCGTCGTAGACGGCGTTGGGCGAACTGCGCGTGACGACGCGCGCCGTCCCTTTGAAGCATTGGATGCCGATCGTGCCGGTTGCCCGCTCGTTGGCAGAACGCATATAGGCGTCGATGTTCTCGCGCAGCGGCTCCCACCAAAGGCCGGCATAGACGAGGTAGGCCCACTGCCGGTCGAGGCCCGCCTTGAACTGGTTCTGATGGATCGTGGAAACGAGCCGCTCAAGTTCGACGTGTGCATTGAGGATGATCGTTGCCGCTGGCACCTCATAGATGTCACGAACCTTCAGGCCAACGATGCGGTCCTCGATCTGATCGACGATGCCGATTCCGTGCCGACAGCCGATCTCGGTCACGCGGTCGAGCAGCTCGACCAGGCCGAGCTCTTCGCCGTCGAGGCTGACAGGCACACCCGCCTCAAAACCGATCTCGACAGTCTGTGCTTCGTCCGGCGCACGCTGCGGCGGCGTCACGAGCTGGAAGACATCGTCGTCCGGAGCGTGCAGCAAATCCTCGATCCAGCGGCCTTCGGAGGAGCGGCCCCAGAGGTTGTCGTCGATTGAGTAGGGCGTCTGCTCGGAGCCGCCCTTGATCGGAATGCCATGCTCGCGCGCGTAGGCGATCTCCTCCTCGCGGCCCATCTGCCACTGACGGACCGGGGCGATGATCTTCAACTCCGGCGCTAGCGTCGCGACAGTGCCGTCGATCCTCACTTGATCGTTGCCTTTGCCGGTGCAACCGTGGGCGATCGTGTCGCAGCCGTGGCGGCGGGCCGCGTCGACTGCGAGCTTCGCAATCAACGGTCGGCCAAGCGCAGTGAAGAGCGGGTAGCCAAGCCCGTAGGTGCCGTTGGCGAGGATTGCCGGCGTAACGAACTCGGCCGCAAACTGCTCGCGCGCATCGATCACTTCGGCGGCAACGGCGCCAAGGTCCAGTGCCTTCTGCTTGACGACGTCGTAATCCTCACCCGGTTGACCGAGGTTGATCGTCAAGGCGACGATCTCAGCCTTGTATTCGTCCTGAATCCACTTGCACATCACACTCGTGTCAAGGCCGCCTGAGAACAGCAGCAGGACTCGGCCAACCTCGTCCGGGTTGGCGACGTAACTGGCAGTCTGAGTTGAGTCGGTCATCGGCGGCAGTGTAGGCAGAGAGCGCTCAGCCGGGCTTGTGACCAGCGAGCGCGGTGGCGATCCGCGTGATCCCTTCGGCCATTTCGGCGTCGTCGATCGTTAACGGTGGCAGCAGGCGGACCGTGCTGGGCCCGGTTGCGTTTAGCAGTAGCTGCTGTTCGGAAAGCGCGCGTTCGACGAAGCCCGGCGCGTCTCCCTGTTCAAGGTCGAAGCCGACCATCAGGCCGCGGCCGCGGACATCGCTAACGCCCGGCAGCGCCGCCAATCGCACACGCAGCTGCTCGCCCAGTTCGTTGACGCGGAAGATCAGCTCCGGATCCTCGGTGACGTCAAGCGCTGCCAACGCGGCGCTGGCGACGAGCGGCCCGGCGGCAAAGGTTGAGCCGTGGTCGCCGGCCTGTAGTGCGTCCTGCAGCCGCTCGCCGGTAATCAGCGCGCCGATCGGCAGGCCGCCGCCGAGCGCCTTCGCAGTGGTGATCGCATCGGGCACAACGTCGCTCTGTTGATAGGCCCAGAGCGACCCGGTCCGGCCCATGCCGGTCTGAATCTCGTCGAAAATCAACGCTGCACCGTGCCGGTCGCAGGCCGCCCGCGCGGCCTGAAGAACGTCGGTGGGGATGACGTGGACGCCGGCCTCGCCTTGGATCGGCTCGATCAACAACGCCGCCGTCTGCGGGCCGACCGCCCGTTCGATTGAATCGGCCGTCGCCGCCGCCACTTTGAAGCCGGGAACGAGCGGCGCAAACGGCGCCTGCTTGGCCTCCTGATGGGTCGCCGATAGGGCGCCGTAGGTGCGCCCGTGGAACGCCCCTTCGAGGCTGACCACCCATCCCCCCGGCTTGGCGCGGCGCGCACACTTGATCGCGGCTTCGATCGCTTCAGCGCCGGAGTTGCCAAAGATCACTTTGCCGCCAAGCGACGACTCCGATAGCCGCTCGGCGAGGCGGATCCCTGGCTCGGTGTAGAACAGGTTGGAAGCGTGGATTAGCGTCTGTGCTTGATCGCGGATTGCCTCGACCACGCGCGGGTGGCAATGGCCAAGGTTGGTAACCGAGATGCCGCAGAGCAGGTCGAGGTACTGTTTGCCGTCCTGATCCCACACCCAGCTGCCCGCGCCGCGCACGATCTGCAAAGGGAGCCGGGCGTAGCTGCCGACGACGTTGCGGCGGTCTAGCGCCTGAAGATCTTCGAGCTGCATCAGCCGGCCGTGATCTTTGTTCCCAGGCCGGCGTCGGTGAACAGCTCCAGCAGCAGCGAATGCGGCACGCGTCCATCAACGATGTAGGCGGCGCCGCCACCCTCAGCTACAACGGCCAGGCAGGCCTCAAGCTTCGGCCGCATACCGCCCTCAACTTGACCAAGCCGCGCGCGCAGCTCGCCGGCCGTCGCCTGACTAATCAGCGAGTCGGGATCCTCCGCGTCGGCCAGCCAGCCAGCAACATCGGTTAGGAAGATCGTCTTGTAGGCGCCGGTTGCGATCGCGACCGCAGCAGCGGCATCATCGGCGTTGATGTTGTAGCTCTGGCCCGACTCGTCCGGGCCGACCGAGGCAATCACCGGAATGTAATCACTGGCGATGTGGTTGATCAGGTCCACATCGACGCTGTCGATCGCCCCGACAAAGCCGATGTCGCTGCCGTCCGGCGCCGTACGGCGCGAGACGCGGAACAGGTTGCCGTCGTCGCCGCACAGGCCGACGGCCGGCTGCCCGTGCCTGCTGAGCCGCAGCACGATCTCCTTATTGACCTTGCCGATCAGCACCATCTTTGCGACCTCGACCGTCGCCGCATCGCTGACGCGCAAACCACCCCGGAACTCAACCGGCAGCCCGAGCCGTTCCATGTAGTCGGTTATCTCCGGCCCGCCGCCGTGGACAACAATCGGGTTGAGGCCGACGTATTTGAGCAGCACAACGTCGCGGGCAAACTCCTCGCAGAGCGCAGGATCCTCCATCGCCGCGCCGCCGTACTTAATGACGATTGTCTGGCCTTGGAATTCGCGGATGTATGGCAGCGCCTCGAGCAGCGTTGCGACATCGCGGCTTGGTTTCTGTGGATTCATATGGCCTCAGCTCGTGTAGTCGGCGTTGATTGAGATGTACTGCGGGCTTAGATCAGAGAAGAAACACTCGGCCTCGTGGCCGTCGCCGGGAAGACCGACCGTGTACTCGATCTCATCGCCGCTGACCAGCACGGCGAGCGCGGCACGGTCATGTTCGAGCTCGCGCCCGGCCACGCAAACCTGAACCCCCTCGATTGAGATATCGACCGCCAGCGGACCACCTTCAAGCATTGCCATGCCGGCAGCTTGCGCGATCCGCCCCCAGTTGGGGTCACCGCCATGCAGCGCTGTCTTGACGAGCGGAGAGTTGGCGACCGTTCGAGCGACGCGCTCGACGCTCGGGCCGTCGCCGCCCTCGACGATCACGCGGCCGATCCTCACGGCGCCTTCGCCGTCACGCACGATCGCGATCGCCAGCGCCCGCAGCAACCCGTCGAGCGCCTCACCGAAGCGCAGCTCGTCACCACTTTCAGGATCGATCGAAACGCCGCTTGAACCACTGGCGATCAGGACGACGGTGTCGTTGGTTGACAGCTGGCCATCGACTGAGATCCGGTCGAAGCTGCGCTTCGTTGTGACAGAAAGCAGCAGCTCAACTGTCTGCGCCTCAAGCTCGGCGTCTGTTTCGATGAAGCAGAGCATCGTCGCGAAGGACGGCTGGATCATGCCGGCGCCCTTAGCCTGAGCGCTGATCCGCACCGGCCCGCCCGAGAGCGCGAGCTCGATAGTCACACGCTTTTCGAAGGCATCTGTCGTCATGATCGCCTGCTCAAAGCGCTCGTCGCCATCGCCCGACAGCGACCCAGCGCACTGGGCAATCCCAGCTTCGACCGGGCCGACCGGCAGCTGAACGCCGATCACGCCGGTCGAACAGACCGCTACCTGATGGCGGCCCAGCCCGAGCGCCGCAGCGGCGGCGTCCTGCATTGCTGCGGCGACAGCAAAGCCTTCCTCGCCGGTCGCGGCGTTGGCGTTGCCGCTGTTGACGACAACGGCTCGCAGCGCCGACAGCTCGCAGCGCTCACGCGTCAGCAGCACCGGCGCCGCCTGCACGCCGGAACGGGTAAAGCGAGCGGCGCTCGTTGCCTGCGGGTTGTCGCAGACCAGCAGCCCGAGGTCGAGCTTGCCGGACGGCTTGATCCCAGCGGCGACGGCGCCGGCGCGAAAGCCTGTCGGCAATCCACCGCCGGTTAGCTCGCGTGCGCCGTCGGGCAGCGGCGCCCAGCGTGAGGTAAAGAGGTTCACAGGCCGATCCCTTCAGCTTCTGGCAGCCCGAGCATCAGGTTGAGGTTCTGAATTGCCTGCGAGGCGGCTCCCTTCCAGAGGTTGTCGATTACGGCGAAGACGAAGACCTTGCCGGTCCGCTCGTCGTATTGCGCGTTGATACGGCAGAGGTTGCTGTCGCGAACCTCGCGCACGCCCGGCAGATGTGGAACAACTTCAACGAACTGCTCGCCTTCGTAGAACTCGCGGTAGAGGGCGTCGACGTCAAGCGGGCCGTTGACGGTTGCGTAACAGCTCACCAGCTCGCCTTGTTCTAGCGGCACGAGGTGCGGCGTGAAGGTGACAGTTAGCTCGTTCGCGCCGGCCAGCTTTAGCTGCTCGTCGATCTCCGGCATGTGCCGGTGAGCACCGACGCCATAGGGCTTTACGTTCTCGTCAACGCTGACGAAATGAGTTGCTGACGTTGGTTCGCGGCCGGCCCCAGAAACGCCGCTTTTGGCGTCGATCACAACATCGGTTAAGTACGGCGCCAACGGCGCCAGCGCGAGCACCGAAGCGGTTGGATAACAGCCCGGGTTGGCGACCAGTGTGGCGCCGCTAATTGCCTCGCGGTTCAGCTCCGGCAGGCCGTAAACGCTCTCGCCAAGCAGCTCAGGCGCAGCATGGTTGACGTACCACTGCTCATAAACGGCCTGATCGGTCAAGCGGAAGTCGGCGCTGAGGTCAACGACCGGAACGCCGCGCGCCCGCAGCGCTGCGACGACCGGCGCCGAAGCGCCGTGCGGGTAGGCGACGATCGCCGCGTCGACCTGGCTGTGATGCCCGATCTCAAACTGTTCTAGCTCAACGTCGACGCGATATTGAGGATACAGATCAGCAAGGCGGCGACCGACCTCGGAGCGGCTCGTCGCTGCTGCCAGCTGAAGCTGCGGGTGGCGATCAACCAACGCCGCCGCGAGCGCCCCGACGTAGCCGGATGCACCGGCAACAAGGATCCGTTTACTAGCCACGTAACTCACCGTCCAATTCAGCCGTTAACGCGGCGACGACCTGCGCGCGAACCGGCGCGACGTCGTCATCGCTGAGTGTGCGATCGGGGTCCGAGTAGTCGATGTGGAGTGCCAGCGAGACGCGGTCCTCGCCGATCTGCTGTCCGGAGTAGACGTCGAACACTTCGGCTCGGCTGACGAGCGGCGCCCCGGCCTGCCGTACGCAGGCAACAACGCTCGCGGCGCTGACGCCAGCCGGCACGACGACGGCGATATCTTCGCGCAGCGGCGGGTAGCTGCTCAGAGCGGTAAAGCTGGCCGTTGGAGGCGCCTCTGCGGCGGCGCGGCCGATATCAATTGCCAGCACGGCGGTCGGCTGATCAATCTGCCAGTTGGCGGCGACCACCGGGTGCAGTTCGCCAAACCAGCCGAGCAGTCCATGCTCGCTGCGAATCATCGCTGTGCGTCCTGGATGCAAAAACGGCAGCGTGCCGTCCTCGACCTGCCAGTCAACGCCCAGTGCGCCCAGGATGCTCGTAACCAGCGCGTGAGCGGTCCCGATCCGCGCCGCCGGTGGTTGCGGGTCGGCCCAGCCCTCAGGCCTTGACGGGCCGCTTAAGGCCGCTCCCAGCGCATGGTGCTCTTTCGCAGCCATCCCCTGCTCGCTCGCCCCGGCGCGGTAGACGGAGCCGGATTCAAACAGGGCACAACTCTGAGCACCGCGCGCCAAGTTGTAGGCAACTGCGTCGAGCAGCGACGGCAGAATACTCGGCCGCATCACCGACTGAGCTGAGCTCATCGGGTTTTCGATCACGACCACTTCGCGTAGCGGGTGGTCGGCGTCCAGCAGCAGCCGGTCGCAAACGTTGGGGTCGGTAAACGACCAACCGACAATCTCCGACAGCCCTCGGCCGACCAGCACATCCTCAGCGCGGCGAATCAGGCGCTGCTCGCGGCTCAGGCCACCGGCCCGGCCGGTGCGGTTTAGCGGCAGCGTTGCCGGCAGCGAATCGACACCGTTGATCCGAGCAACCTCTTCAATCAGGTCGGCTTCGCGCGTTACGTCGCGCCGGCGCCAATGGGGGACAATTAAGTCGAGGCCGTCATCGGCGTCGGCGGCGCTGAAACCGAGCGCCTCAAGAATCTCGCGTGAGCGTCCCCGCTCAACCGGGCTGCCGAGTAATGATTCGGCACGCGCGTCGCGCAGCCGGATCGGCTGCGTTGCGGCAGGCTCGTCGCCGACGTCGAGCGTGCCGTCAACTAGCTTCGCTCCGGTCAGCTCGATCATCAGTCGGCTTGCCATCGCTTGAGCTTCGAGCGCAGCGTCGCCGGAAAGGCCCTTCTCAAAGCGCGATGACGCCTCGCTGCGCAGTGCTAGGCGCGTTGATGTGCGGTTGATGTTGGCCGCGTCCCAGACAGCGACCTCAATCATCACACGCGTCGTCTGCGATCCCACTTCGGAGCTGGCGCCGCCGATCACGCCGGCCAGCGAGGTTGGACCGTCGGCGTCGGCGATCAGGCAGATGTCGCTGTCGAGCGTTCGCTGTTCGCCGTCCAGCGTCGTCAGCTGCTCACCGTCAACGGCGGCGCGGACCGTCAGCTCGCCGCCGGCAATCCGGTCGAGGTCGAAGGCGTGCAGCGGATGGCCGGTTGCCAGCATCACGTAGTTGGTGATGTCGACGACATTGCTGATTGAGCGCTGCCCGGCGGCCGCGAGCCGCGCCTTCAGCCAGAGCGGCGAGGGAGCGACCGTCACGTCCTCATAAAGCCGGCCGGTGAAGCGCGCGCAGAGCGCGGCATCTTCAATCTTGACGCTGATTCCGGCGGGCTTAACGTCGATCGTCGCGGCGCCAGGATCGTCGCTCCAGGGCGGAGCAGCGAGCGGGGCGCCGGTTGCGGCATGCAGTTCGCGGGCAACGCCATAGACACCAAGGCAGTCAGGCCGGTTGGGCGTGATCTCCAGCTCCAGCACCTCGTCGCTGAACGAGAACAGCTCACCGAGCGGCGTTCCCGGCGCAGCAGCGCCGTCCAGCACAATGATGCCGTCGTGCTCACTGCCGATCCCAAGCTCGTCTTCGGCGAGGATCATTCCGGATGATTTGACGCCGCGTAGCTTGGCCTCGCCCAACTTGCTGCCGTCAGCCATTACGGCGCCGGGAAGCGCCACGGCGACACTCTGGCCGGCGGCGACATTCGGCGCGCCGCAGACGATCGTCCGCGGCTGGGCCTCGCCGCAGTCAACGCTGCAGACGCTCAGCCGGTCGGCGTCGGGATGCTGCTCGGCCGACAGCACCTGACCGACGACGAAGTTTTCAGCGCTCAGCGGTCCCTGCTGCGCAATCCGTTCGACTTCGGTGCCGGTCATCGCCAGCCGCTCGGCCAGTTCGTCCGCCGTCAGCTCCGCGTCGCAGTATTCGGCCAGCCATTTAAGAGGTACGCGCATCGTCAGCCAAACTGGCGCAGGAAGCGCAGGTCGTTTTCATAGAAGAAGCGCAGATCCGGCACGCCGTGGCGCAGCATCGCGATCCGCTCGATTCCAAGGCCGAAGGCAAACCCCTGATGGACCTCTGGGTCGTAGCCGTGATCGCCAACGGCGGCAAAGACATTCGGATCGACCATCCCCGCCCCCAGCACTTCAAGCCAGCCGGTTCCCTTGCAGAGCGAGCAGCGGCCACCGTCAGCATCGGCGCCTTTGTCGCAGCTGAAGCAGGAGACGTCAACCTCGAGGCTCGGCTCGGTGAACGGGAAGAAGTGAGGCCGCAGCCGCAGCTCGCGCTCGTCGCCAAAGATCGCGCGGGAGAAGGCAAGCAGCGTCCCCTTCAGGTCGGCCAGTGTGACTCCTTCGTCAACGACGAGCCCTTCAATCTGGTGGAACTGGGGCGTATGCGTCGCGTCGCTGTCGCGGCGGAAGACGCGGCCGGGAACGATCAGCGCGATCGGCGGCGGAGTTTGCTCCATGATCCGGATCTGCATCGGCGAGGTGTGGGTGCGCAGCAGCGGCGCGTCAGCACCGGTCTTCTCGCTTTCGATGTAGAACGTGTCGCTGCGGGCGCGTGCCGGGTGTGACGGGTCGTGGTTCAGCGCGTCGAAGTTGTAGTGGACGCTTTCAATCTCCGGCCCTTCGACGACCGTGAAGCCGAGGCCGCAGAAGACGTCCTCAATCTCGCGCCGCGTCGCGCTCAGCAGATGATGGTGACCGTGCGGCTCAGCCGGCGAGCCGGGCAGCGTGATGTCAACCAAATCATCGGCAAGCGAAGCACGCAGCTCGTCCAGCTCAAGCGTCGCCGCGGCGTCGTCGATTAGAGCTTCGAGCGATTTACGCGCTTCGTTGGCAGCGCGGCCAGCCTCGCCGCGCTGTTCGGGCGGAAGCTGCGCGACGTCACGCAGCAGCTGCGGCAGCTCCGCTTTGCGGCCGAGGTAGCGGACGCGAAGCTCTTCCAGCTCGGCGCTGCTGACGGTGGCGGCGATCTCGGCTTCGCCCTGTTGGCGGATCTCGGCGACGCGTTCGATCATCGTAGCCACCCTAAACCCTCCGCGTGCAGGAATAGAGCGCGACGGTCGCTGCCATCGCGGCGTTCAGTGAGTCGCCGGCAATCTCGATCCGCCGCGTCTGGTCGGCCGCAGCGATCAGTGCGCCGGGCAGCCCTTCGCGCTCGGCCCCGACGATCAACGTAAACGGTGGCTCTGGCCAAGAGGCGCCATCAAGCGGCTCGCCGCCCTCTGATGCCAGCGCGATCGTTGTTCCTGGCAGATCAGACAGTCTCTCAGCCCGCGCCACCGGCACGCTAAACAGCGCACCCATCGTCGCCCGCACGGCCTTCGGCCCAAACGGGTCAGCGCTGCCGGGGCCGAGGATCACGCTGCCTGCGCCGAAGGCGTGGGCGCTGCGGATGATCGTGCCGACATTGCCGGGGTCGCCGACGCCGTAGAGCCAAATCGCCAGCGGCCCAGCCGGCTGCGACCAGCGCTGTTCGTAGATTGCCAGCGCACGAGTGCCGGAACCAAGCGCCGAAACTGCCGCCAGTGCCTGTTCGCTGACCTCGGTGCCATCCAACCCGCTGCCTTCGACGACGAAGCTTTCGATCGGTTGCCAGCCGTTTGCCGCTGCTGCGGCGATCAGGTCCTCACCTTCGGCGACGAAGCGGCCGCTGCGATCACGGCCGCGGCGCGTGCGCAGCAGCGTTACTTGAACGAGATTTGGATGTTGGGGATTGTGGATTGTCATCTGATTTTGGTTTTGGACAAAAAAATGGGCGCCCTCCTTGCGGAAGCGGCGCCCGGTAACGGCGAAACGGCGGCGGAGTCTAGGACTCAGCGGCCGTCGCCTCGCGGGCGGCGTCAACAAATCGGCGGAACGTCTCAGGGTCGCTGACGGCGACCTCGGCGAGGACCTTGCGGTCAAGTTCGATGCCGGCCTCGCTGAGGCCGTGCATGAATGTTGCGTAGGTCATGCCGTTGAGCCGTGCGGCAGCGTTGATCCGTGTGATCCAAAGACGACGGAAATCGCGCTTGCGGTTACGACGGTCGCGGTACGCGTAGGAATCCGCTTTCATCAGCGTTTCCTTCGCTCGGCGGTAGTTCGAGTGCGCCGTACCGCGGTACCCCTTGGCCCGTTCGAGCGTGGCGCGGCGCTTCTTCCTCGAGGCGACTGAGCGCTTTACCCGCGTCATTTGCCGCCGCCGAGCATCTTCTTGACGCGCGGGGCGTCCACGGCCGAGATCGCGACAGCCTTGCGGAAGCCGCGCTTACGCTTCTGCGACTTCTTCTCCAGAATGTGGCTGGACATCGCGTGACGGCCACGGACTTTGCCCTTGGCGGTCAGCTTGAAGCGCTTCTTTGCGCCGGAATGTGACTTCATCTTGGGCATGGCCGACCGCGGAGTATAGAAACTCCGCCAGCGTTCGGCTCGCCGCCACTGCGCGAAGCTGCCGTTCAGGAGGGGGTGTCGGCGCTTTCAGGCTCCGCCGCGGGTGCTGCCTCGTCGCTCTGAACAGTTGGCTCAGATGGCGACCCAGCTACTTCGGCTGCGGCCTCGTCGCCGTCCCCTACCGGCACGGCCGACGCGCCGTCAGCCGCTACAACGGCAGGCTTTGGCGGCGGCGCCGAGGCGGCGATTGAGCGGGCGAACGCTTCAGCGTCTGCCACAGCTTGAGCGGCGGCGATCTCGGCGCTCAAGTCGAGCGGTTCAAACTCGGTGATCTCACCGCTAATGACCTCTTTGCTCGGCCCGAGCACCATCGTCATGTTGCGGCCGTCAAGGTTGGGGCGCTGCTCAATCGCACCGACCGGGGCAAGCTCCTTCGCAAGGCGGGCAAGGATCGCGCGGCCCAGCTCAGGGTGTGTGACCTCGCGGCCACGGAACATGATCGTGACCTTGACCTTGTCCTTGTGCATCAGGAAGCGTGTTACGTGGCCCTTCTTCGTCGCGTAGTCGTGCTCGGCAATCTTCGGGCGAAACTTGATCTCACGGATCGTGATCTGCTGCTGCCCCTTCTTTGCCGCCTTGGCCTTCTGCGCCAGCTCGTACTTGTACTTCGAGTAATCAAGAATCCGGCACACCGGTGGCTGTGCCTCGGGCGCAACCTCGACCAGATCAAGGTCCTTCTCCTGTGCCAACTTCAGCGCGTCATCGATCTTGAGGATGCCAACCTGGCCGCCCTCGTCGTCGATCACGCGGACTTCGGCAACGCGAATTTTCTCGTTGATGCGAGTCGTGTCACGTTCCGGCATACGCCGGTCAAAGCGCCGAGGAACCGGCACTAGCTTCTAAGGCCGCGCGTCAAGAGCGAGGCTGGACAGACATTCGGGTCAACGCGCCGCAGTATAGCCAGATTGCAGCAGCTTCTGCGCGCCACCGGCAGCCACCTCAATAACTGAGCGCGCCTGCAGGCAACTGCGGATCCGCCTTGCCGGAACGCCGTAGTCAACGCGGATCACGCGTTGTTGGCGATCAAGCCACAGCAGATCGAGCCCGAATCGCATGCCGAAGGTGTGGACCGAGCGACAGCGTTCAAACAGCAGCGCGGCGTCACCGGCCGCGCGGTCAAGGCCGACGAGTCCACGCCGTCGCGCTGAGAAGCCGACGGCCGCGGTCACCTTCACTGCGTCAGCGACTCGTCGCGACGTTGGCGTGTCTCGGCGACGACGTGGTCGGCGAACTGCGCGAGCGGGAATGAGCCGATGTCGCCAACGCCGTGGCGGCGGACGGCAAGCGTCTGCTGCTCAGCCTCCTTGTCGCCGACGACCAACATGTACGGAATCTTTGCCAGCTCGTTGTCGCGAATCAGTTTCGAGACCGACTCAGAGCGCAGGTCAACCTCGACCCGCAGCGAACGTTCGCGCAGTTGCGCGGCGATCGCCTCGGCCGCGGCGGCGTGACGGTCGGCGACCGGCAGCACGACGATCTGAAGCGGCGCCAGCCAGACCGGAAACTCGCCCGCGTAATGCTCGATCAGAATGCCAATGAAGCGCTCGTAGGAGCCCATCAGCGCGCGGTGGATCATCACCGGCCGGTGCTCCGCGTCGTCGGCGCCGGTGTACTGCAGGTCAAAGCGTTCTGGCATTGAGTAATCGAGCTGGACGGTGCCAAGCTGCCACGAGCGGTTCAGCGAGTCGGTCATGTGAAGGTCGATCTTCGGCCCGTAGAAGGCGCCATCGCCAGGGTTCAACTTATAATTGAGCGCACGAGCGTCTAGTGCCTCCGTCAACGCCGCCTCAGCCTTGTCCCAGATCTGATCGCTGCCGATCCGTTGATCGGGCCGCGTTGACAGCTCGAGCTGCAGCTCAAAGCCGAACAGCTCGTAGGTCGCGAAGGCGAACTCAAGGCAGGCGGCGACCTCCTCGGCGACCTGCTCCTCAGTGCAGAAGATGTGCGCATCGTCCTGCGCGAAGTGGCGCACGCGCAGCAGCCCGTGCAGCGTGCCACTGAGCTCATTGCGGTGCAGTAGCCCGGGCTCCGAGTAGCGCACCGGCAGCTCGCGGTAGCTCCAGCGTCGGCTGGAGAAGAGATGCGCGTGGCCGGGGCAGTTCATCGGCTTTAGACCAAATTCGCGTTCCTCGGTACTGGTGACGAACATTTTGTCGCGGTACTTCTCCCAGTGCCCTGAGGTCTTCCACAGTTCGGAGTCGTAGAGCTGCGGCGTCTTGATCTCCTGGTAGCCGCGCTCGCTGCCCATCTCGCGCGAAAGCGCGACCAGTTCGTTGAAGACGGTTGTGCCGCGCGGCAGCCAAAAGGCAGAGCCGGGAGAAACTTCGGAGAACTCGAACAGCTGCAGTTCGCGGCCGAGCCGCCGATGGTCGCGCGCCTTTGCCTGCTCCAGCCGCTCCAGTTCAATTTCCAGCTCGGCCTTGTCGAAGAAGGCGGTCCCGTAAATCCGCGTCAGCATCGTGCGCTCTGAATCGCCTCGCCAGTAAGCGCCGGCGACCGACTGCAGCTTGACGGCGCCGATCGCTTTCGTGCTCTGGCCATGCGGGCCGCGGCAGAGGTCGGTGAAGTCGCCGTTGCTGTAAAGCGAAACACTTTCAACACCCTCGTCGCGGACGAGATCCTCGATCAGTTCAACCTTGTAGTCCTGCTGCTCGCCGCGGAACCGGGCCAAGGCGTCGTCAACGCTGATCTCCTGCCGTGTGAAGCCCTCGCCGGCCTTGATGTGTTTGCGCATCTGCGCCTCGATCGCGGCGAAGTCGTCCTCGCTGATCACGACCCCTTCAGGGAATTCGAAGTCGTAGTAGAAGCCGCGCTCGATCGCCGGCCCGATTGAAACCTTTACGCCGGGGTAGAGCTCAGTCACTGCCGCGGCCAGCACGTGCGCAGCGTCGTGACGGATCAGAGCGAGCGCGTCATCACCTGAGCTCTTAGTGATGATCTCGATCGGTTCGTTCGCCGTTAGCGGCGCGCTGAGGTCGCGCAGTTCGCCCTGCTGGCGGATCGCCAGCGCGGCGCGCGCGAGCCCGGGACCAATGGCGGCTGCGGCGTCAAGGCCGCTGGCGCCGTCGGCAAGTTCGAGCGTGTTGCCATCGGGGAGAGTTACCTGCACGGCGCTGATGCTACGCGAGCGGCAGGAAGCGAGGCCGCGCAGCGGCAACCAGTTGGCCGCCGCTGCACGAATCTGTGACAGACACCGACCACGACGCCGCTACTTTGAAGGTATGGCTGATGCAAGTTCTCAGCGCCATTACCGGCGCGGTCCGCTGCGCCCGATCTGGCCATCACCGGCACGACCGCTGACACATCGCGCGGCGCGCAAAGCGGACGACCGCTACGGCGTCTCCGACAACCCCGACTGGCGTTCGGTCGACTGGCCGGCGCACACCAAGCAGATGCTGATTGACGAGCGTGAAGTCAACTACGTCGAGCTTGGCAGCGGCGAGCCAGCCGTCGTCTTTATTCACGGCCTCGGCGGGTCGTGGCAGAGCTGGCTGGAGAACCTGCCGCGCATCGCCGCCGGCCAGCGTGCGATTGCCCTTGACCTGCCTGGCTTCGGCCGCTCAGAGATGCCGGCCGATCCGATCTCAATCACACTCTTCGCCCATACGGTTGACCACTTCTGCGACCAGCTTGGACTTGGTCCGGTGACGCTGGTCGGCAACTCGATGGGTGGCTTCACGGCGGCCGAGGTGGCGATTCGTCACCCAGAGCGGGTGGAGATGCTGGTGCTCGTCGGCGCCGCCGGAATCAGCTCTGCGACGGTGACGCGCTCGCACTTTGGTGAAAAGTTTGCGCGCGGGCTGATGTTGCGCGGCCAAGGCGACCCTAGGACAGCTCAAAGGATACTTACGCGCCCCGGCTTCATCGCACTCGGGGTGGGGCTGATCGCCCGCTACCCAACAAAGCTCTCAAAGGAGCTGCTCTCCGAGCAGCTGCTGACGTTCGGGGATATAGGATTCCGCGACTCGTTTGAAGCGATCCTCGCTTATGACTTTCGTGACCGGCTGGGCGAGATCGGTTGCCCCGTCTTGATCATTCAGGGTGAGGACGACATTCTTGTGCCGCTCGGTGACGCGATCGAGTTCTGTGAGCGCATTCCCCACGCGCAACTTGTGACGATGGCGGACACCGGCCACGTGCCGATGTTTGAGCGTCCGATCCAGTTCAATGACGCGCTGCTGGAATTCCTCGCAACGCCGACAGCCGCCAGCAGATAACTTCCAGCCGATGGACGCAGCTGACCTAGCGGCAAAAGCTCAGGGCGCCGCGGTGCGCGGATTGATGCGCCTCAGCCCGCGCAGCCAGCTTCGCCTCGCGGGCGGCAAGCCGGTTCAACTCGACGGCCAGACGCTTGACCCCGGACTGCAGCTGTTGTTGAAGTTGATGGAGCTGGCGCCGCAACCGAAGATCGAGACGCTGTCGCCGCGCCAGGCGCGGGCCGGATTGGCGCAGACGCGGGCGATGGTCGCGGCGGCGCCACTGCCACTGGCGTCGGTGGTTGAGACGGCGGTCGCCGGGGCGGCAGGACCGCTACCGGCGCGGCTCTACATTCCGCGCGAGCGGGTCGACAAGATCGGCCCGTTGCTGCTTTTCTTCCACGGCGGCGGTTTCGTGATCGGTGACCTTGACACACATGACGCGCCCTGCCGGCTACTGGCTGAACAGGCCGGCGTGCGCGTGCTTTCCGTCGATTACCGGCTGGCGCCAGAGTCCCCTTACCCCGCTGCGGCCGATGACGCGATGGCATCGTTTCTTGACGTTGTCGCCCGTGCCGACCAGTTTGCCGTCGACCCCGGCCGCATCGCCGTCGGCGGCGACAGCGCCGGCGGCCAGCTGGCGGCCGTTACGGCGCGGCGAGCGCGCGATGCAGGTGGACCGCAGCCGGCCTTCCAGCTGCTGATCTACCCGGTTACCGATTTCGCCGACAAGCATCCCTCCTACCACCTTTTCAGCGACGGCTTCTTCCTTACGGAAGCGCAGATGGATTGGTTTTCCGGCCACTACCTGCCGCCCGGCACCGATCTGCGGGACCAGTCGGCCTCGCCGCTTTTCAGCGAGGATCTCAGCGGCTTACCGCCTGCCCATGTCGTCACGGCAGGCTTCGACCCGCTGCGTGATGAGGGTGAGGCTTACGGCGCGCGGCTGCGTGACGCAGGAGTCCGGGCGACGCAGCGTCGCCACAGCAGCCTGATCCACGGCTTCATCAACATGGCGTCGGTCAACCGCGCATCACACGATGCCAGCTGCGAGATGGCCGGCGTGCTGCGCGGCGCGCTGGGCGGTTAATAGGCTGCTGCCCGTGGCGCGCGTTTAGCGTTTGCGCTTGAGCGTCACGGCTTGCATTTTGCTTGCTGGCAAGCCGCCGGTTGGTGTGAATGTTGTTTTCACGCTGACGCGCAGTGATCGTTTGCGAAGCGCGGCGCGCGTTGCTGAGCTGAGCTTGCAGCTCAGTTTGATTGTGCCTGCCTTTGTTGCTTTCTTACTTGTTTTACAGACGTTTATTTTAACTGTTTTTGATTTTTTCTTAACTGAACGCGTAACAATCTGGGTGACCGTGCCAGGCCCGGGGACGCGCACACTTGACACCAACGCGCTCGCGCCAACCTTCACCGCCGGTGTCGGGAAGACATTCGATGGCTTTGGTGGGGGCGCGTCGGCGGTGAACTGTGCGGTGACGGCGCGCGCTGCGCTCATTGTCACGGTGCACGTTGAAGTGCCCGAGCATCCGGAGCCACTCCAGCCAGTAAATGATGAGCCGGCCGCCGGCGCTGCGGTCAGCGTGACGCTGGTTGAAAGACTGAAGCCATAGCTGCAAACTAGGCCGCAATCAATCCCGGCCGGGCTAGAAGAAACCGAACCGCTACCCGCCCCGGACCTCGTCAGCGTAAGCGAATACGGCGTGCCTCCACTCGTAGTCGACTGAACAATGTAGGCGGAACCATCCCAGCGGTTCCAAGCGACGGTTGTGG
>JBCJUC010000010.1:0-23132 GCA_039744075.1 Solirubrobacteraceae bacterium | reverse complement strand
GGTTTTTGACTTTGGCCGATACCACGGCGTTTTTCTTGATCTGCTGCGAGCCGACGGAGTTCTTCGGGATTGTGATCGCCGCGTAGCTGGCGCCGCCCAGCGCCACAAAGAGAGCGATCATCGAAATCACGAGCGATGGTGTTAGGTGCCGCTTCATTGCAGCCATTAGACCAGAATCGCTCTGCGAATGCGCCAGATGACGCGCGGCCGGCCTATTCGCGCAGGCTGGCGCGGCGCACTTTGCCGCTGGCGGTCTTCGGTAGCTGGTCGGCAAACTCGACGATCCGAGGGTATTTGTAGGGGGCGGTGCGGCCCTTAACGAAGTCCTGCAGCTCGCTTGCCAGCTGCTCTGAAGGCTGAAAACCGTCGCACAGCACGATCACGGCTCTGACAACGGCGCCGCGCTCGTCATCGGGCGCGGCGACTGCCGCCACCTCGGCGACGGATTGGTGCTCGAGCAGCGCCGACTCAACCTCGAACGGGCCTATTCGGTAGCCGGCTGAGATGATCACGTCGTCGTCGCGGGCGTCGAAGTAGAAGTAGCCATCCTGCTCGTGCACGCGGTCGCCGGAGTGCCAGGGGCCACCAAGTTGGCGGTCCTCGACCTGCCAGCCGTCAGGGCCCTGAACAGCCCCCTCGCCGATGTAGCCGAGGAAGAAGGTTGGTTCGCTGAGCGGGTCCAGTACCAGCTCGCCGTCGTCGATTGTCAGCTTGACGCCCGGCAGCGCGCGGCCCATCGAACCGGCCGGTGGCTGCTTGGGGCCGGGGGCGTGGCCGGTTGAGTGGCCGGTCTCGCTCTGGCCGTAGCCGTCGCGAATCCAGATGCCGGTTGCCTCGTGGTAGGCGCGCAGAATCTCCGGGTTTAGCGGCTCGCCGGCGGCGACGATCGAGCGCAGCGAGGCGACCGGGCGCGGAGCTGAGCGCTTCGCGATCACGCGGAACTCGGTCGGCACCATGCAGAGCACGTTGACCTGCTCCTCTTCAAGGATTGCGAGGCGCTCCTCAGGGTCAAAGCGGGCGTCGTGCAGTAGCGCGGCGGCGCCGCAGATCCATGGCGCGATGAAGACGTTGCGCGCCGATTTGCTCCAGCCAGTGGCGGCCGTGCACCAAACCAGCTCGCCCGGCTGCGCCCCCAGCCAGTGCTCGGCCTGCAGCTTCTGCCCGGGCAGGTAACGCTGCCCGTGCAGCACGCCCTTCGGTTCGCCGGTCGTGCCGCTGGTAAAGGTGATCAGGCAGGGCTCGTCATCGTCCAGCTCGGCGAAGTCCGGCGCCTGGGCGGCGGCGGTCGGGTCGGTAATCGCATCGTCTCCAAGCCAGATCACAGGGCAGGGCGGGGCAGCGGCTTCGATCACTTCGCGGTTGCGCTGATCGGCGACGATCGCCTTCGGCTGGGTCATTTCAAAGCGCAGCCTCAAGTCATCGGCGCGCAGCTGTTCGGAGCAGGCGAGCGCCACGTAACCACAGCGAAAGCAGGCCAGCATCGCCCAAACCCACTGCGGCCGGTTGCCGATCAGCGTGATCACAACATCGCCGCGCGCCGCGCCAAGATCCTGCAGCGCTGCGGCGATCGCCGCCGATCGCTGCGTGCAATCACCAAAGCTCCATTCACGCCGCGAGCCGTCACGCGCCCGTTCGATCAGCGCCAGCTGGTCAGCTGGCATTGCTGCCACTACGTCGCGGGCAAAGTTCACGCCGCTAACCAAGCGCCGTTGCGACCAGAACAATCGCCAGCGAGTCGAGCAGGATCAGCATCTGCAGTAGGCGGTTGCGTCCCTGTGTCACAAAGACGTGGAGGACGACGAGTACCAGCGCGGCGACGACAAGTCCAAGCTTGATGCTGATCGCCGTATCGCGCCAGAGATCTTGATGCGAGGCCATCGCTACGCCGGTAATCAAGGCAATCGCCAAGGCGACGAGTGAGGCCCAGCCAAAACGCCGTGCGATCGGCCGCATCCAGTCTGTCGCGGCGCTGTCACTGCCGCCCTGAGCGCGGAACACCGGAACGACGGCTAGGCCAAGAAACAGCTGGCCGCCGACGAACAAAGCCATCGCCAGCAGGTGCAACCAAAGGACAACACTCCAGCCATCAAGTTTCATCGCACGATTGTGCCACTCGGCGCAGTATGCCTGCTGTGCGGCCCCGGTAATCCGCCGTCGCCCTAACCGCGTATTCTCTGTATTTCCAACCTTGAGCCACGAAGGGTGCAGAATATGGCTGCCGCAGTCCCATTTGAAGAGCAGACCGACGAGCAGAAGGCGATCACCGAGATGGTGCGCCAGTTCGCCGACGAGCAGATTCTTCCCAACGCTGAACACTTTGATCACGAGGACGAGTTCCCGACCGAGATCGTTGAGCAGATGAAGGAGCTGGGCCTGTTTGGGGTCACAATCCCCGAGCAGTACGGGGGGATGGGCCTCGACCTGACGACCTACGTGATGATCGTCGAGGAGCTCAGCCGCGGCTGGATCTCGATCTCCGGAATCATCAACACGCACTTCATCGGCTCCTACCTGCTGATGAAGTACGGCACCGACGAGCAGAAGCAGAAGTACCTGCCGCGGATGGCCACCGGTGAGATCCGCGCCGCCTTCTCGCTCTCCGAGCCGGAGATGGGCTCCGACGTTCAGGCGCTGAAAACCAGCGCCAAGAAAGACGGCGACTACTACGTGATCGACGGCCAGAAGATGTGGGTCACGAACGGTCTGCGCTCCGCGATCGTCTTCGTCCTCGTGAAAACCGATCCCGAGGCTGAGAAGCGCCACCTTGGGATGACCTGTTTCATCGCCGAGAAAGAAGGCGGCGTGCATGACAACACCGGTGACTACGCGGGGCTGAACGTGCCACCGGCGCTGAAGAAGATGGGTTACAAGGGGGTTGAGTCAACCGAGCTGATCTTTGACGGCTACCGCTGCCCGGCCGAGAACATTCTCGGTGGCGAAGCAGCAGGGCTCAACAAGGGCTTCGCTCAGATGATGGATGCGCTTGAGGTCGGCCGCGCCAACGTCGCCGCCCGTGGCGTCGGCATCGCCCAGCGTGCGCTGGAATTGGCGCTGAAGTACAGCCAGGAGCGAAAGGCCTTCGGTAAGCCGATCTGCGAGCACCAGGCGATTCAGTTCAAGTTGGCCGACATGGCGACGCAGGTTGAGGCGGCGCGGCTGTTGACAATCCGTGCAGCGCGACTGAAGGATGCTGGCGAGCGCTGCGAGATGGAGGCCGGGATGGCGAAGCTGTTCGCCTCCGAAGCTGGCCGCTTCTGCGTCGAGGAGTCGTTCCGCATTCACGGCGGCTACGGCTACTCGAAGGAGTACGAGATTGAGCGCCTGTACCGTGATGCGCCGTTGCTGCTAATCGGCGAAGGCACCTCCGAGATCCAGAAGATGGTTATCGGCAAGGCGCTGCTTAAGCGTCATAAGATCTAACGATCGAACATCAGCCGCAACAGAGCGAGGTCGAGGGCGCCAGCCGCGTGGCGGCCGCGCGCAGCGATCAGGCTGATCCGGCCTCGCAGCCGCCGCCTCACCGCGGACGCGTCGCCAATGCGACCTATGGCCTGATAATTGCTGCCGCGATCATCTCCGGCGCCGACCCCGGCAACGGCGATCAGGCAGCGAAGGTTGCCGTGCTGGTTGCCGTCACGCTAGGCGTTTTCTATCTGGCGCATGTCTATGCCGTGCTGCTCGGCAACTGGTCGGAAGAGAAGATCGTTCCAACCTGGCCGGTGATCAAGCAGAAGCTAAAGACCGAACTGCCGATGCTGACGGTCGTCACGCTGCCGGTGTTCATCTTGCTGCTCGGCGTCTTCGATGCCGTCAACGACGTGACGGCTGTGAACGCGGCGCTGATCCTCTGCGTCGCATCGTTGCTGCTGACGTCATGGTTCGCTGCGCGTGAAGCCGGTGCGTCGCGACCGCAGTCTGCGATTGCGGTCGCATTTGCGGTCGGGATCGGCGCCGTGATCATCTTGCTGAAGGTCGCGCTTCCCTGAGGCGTTAGGGTCTTTCCATGTCCACAGACGCACGCACGATGATCGTTCAGGCCGCCCGCGACGTGGTTGATCAGGTGCCCGCGCTTGCGCCGCTGAAGTTGGTTGTCGATGTTCAACTGCAAGGGCGCGGCGACCTTCAGATCTTCCGTCTGGAACTGCCGGAAGGAGAGGTCACAAAAGAGGTTGCTGACGACGCCAAGGTTCACCTCGCGATGCGGCGTGAGGACTTCAACCGGTTGGTTAATGAGGGCACGATCAAGGCCTGGCAAAAAGCTTTTGAGGACGGAACGGTAAGGGCGAGCGGCGTTGAGCAATACCTCAAATTGATCACGCAGGTGGTCGACAAGCAGCAGGGCCGTGACCAGCTCAAACGCGCGCGCCACTGATTAAGCGATGGCTGTTGCCGTAACCCACTTCACAGATCCGGGCTGCCCTTGGGCTTATTCGGCGCGGCCAGCGCTGCGCACGCTCGAATGGCGCTTCGGCGATCAACTCGACTGGGAGTTGGTGATGATTGGGCTGGCCGAAGACGGCAAGCAGTACGAGCAGCGCGGCTATACGCCGGAGCGAATGGTCCGCTCGCATCCAACCTACGCGGAGCGCTTTGGAATGCCGTTCGGCTACCACGTGAAGGATCGCGTAGCGGCGACAAGCCGCGCCTGCCGCGCCGTGATGCTGGCAGCCGAGCAGAGCCGGCAGCTGGGGGAGGCCGCCTTCAGTGAACTTCAGTTCCTGCACTTCACGACGATTGAGCGGCTCGATGACGACGCCGCATTGACGGCGGCGCTCGACCGCGTTGACGGGCTCGACGGGGGTGCAATCGCGGCAAGGCTCGATGATGACGACGTGCTTGAGCGCTATCAGCGTCAGCGGGACCGGGCCCGTCAGGCAGCAGGCAGCCCGACTGCGGCGCAAGGTAAGAGCACCAACAGCGATGGCTTGGAGCGTTACACGGCGCCGTCGCTGATCTTCACCCTGCCGGATGGCTCATCGTTGGAGGCCGGCGGCTTTCAGCCGGTCGAGGCTTATGACGTGATCCTCGCCAATCTTGATCCGTCGCTACAGCGCCGGCCCGCGGCGCAGAGCGCCGCTGAGGTTGTCGCTCATTTCCAGCAACCGCTGACGACGGCTGAGATCGCCGCCGTGATGGCCGAGCCGTTGATGCCCGCGAGCAGGGCCGGCGCAGCGGCAGAGCTGGAAGAGTTGGTCGCAGCAGGCAGCGTGACGCGCGAGCCGCTCGGCGACGACGCGCTGTGGCGCGCTGCCTGAGCCAGCGTCGCTGCCGCTTAGCTGTAGGCCGTTGCGCCCTTTAGAAGTTGACCGCGGGTTAGCTTCGTCTCGTTAGGCATTTGAGAAACGTAGAACCCCCTTCGCTCAGATGCGCTGCTCCCGATCAGGCTTGCGCTGCGCTCTACTGCTCAGCCCAGGCGCTGAGCAGCGGACCAATCAGCGGTGCGCTGTGGGCGGAGTTCCAGCGGGAAAAGACCCAGGCGCCGGAGATCTGGGTCGGCTTGATCCCGTCGCGCTTCCAAGCGCTAGCGATCTGCGGCTCCTGTGTTAGCCACCTGGAGGAGTCGCTCAGCCGCCAGCTGCCGGTCCGCTTTAGCGGCTCGGTAGGGTCAAGGACCTCAGCGTCATCGCTGTCCGGGGACTCGGCCGCGTTGGGGTTGAGCAGCACGTAGTGGCTTGCGGCGGCGTCGTCGTAAGTGCCGGTTTTCAGCATCACGAGGAAGTTGGTTCGCTGCGCCGGAGAGAGCGAACGGTATGCACGGATCAGCGGCGCCGTGTTGGCAAAGATCGCCGGCCAGGACGGCATCGCCGGCAGGTAGTCCTGGGAGATCGCGAGCTGCACGTTGCCTTCCGTCATCTCCGCGACAAGGTCGGGGTAGAGCGTCACGATCGAAAGGCCGGAGCGCGTGTAGTAGTAGGCGTCCTGCGCAGCGCGGTCCAGCGTCGCCGGCGTCCAAACGGGCTTGGCGGCCGGTGCCAGCAACCGCATCACCATCGCCAAGCAGGTCAGCATGCAGCCCTCGTTGGCAATCGTGTTGCCGTCCTTGTAGGGGTAGAGCAGCGAGGCGGCGTCGCGGCGCGACTGGCCGTTGAGCGTCGTGTCGACCTTGATTACCAGCTTACGGTCCCACATCGGCTTGCCGCCCCAGCGCGGGTCAGCCTGGCGGTAGGGCATGCCGGCGGCGGCGAGGTCAGTTAGTTTGCCGGCCGGCGCTGCCGCGGCGCTGCCGCGGCGCTGCTGACGCTGGCGCTGGCGCCGGCGCTGCCGCAGGCCGCGGCAAGCGAACCGACACCAAGGCCAGCACCAGCGCCAATCGCCGAGCGGATGAAGCTGCGGCGGGTCGGATCGGCCATCTGGCAATCGTAATCGGTCGTGCGCGCCTGCGTGGCAGTCCAGCCCGGCGCCGTCAGCTGAGAATCAGCGCGCCGGTGACTAGGCTGATGATCAGCAGGATCAAGGCGGGAGCAGAGGGGCTGGGGTTCTCCTTGCCGGGCGCGAAGCTGTCGCCGGCGCGCTGATGGAGCGCTACTGCACCGAGCATCAGCCCGCCAAGACCAAAGGCCGCGAGCGCACCGAGTAGTTCAGGGACGACGCCAAGCAGCGCAAGGACCAACCCCAGCGCCGCGAGCAGTTCAAGCACACCAGACAGCTTGTAGAAGGACGGGGAGATATCGAAGTGCTCCGGCGCTCCCTTCGCCATCTCGCTGCCGGAGAACTTGCTGGCGCCAGAGGCGAGGAAGACGAGCGCGAGCAGAACGGACAGAACGACAGCAATAGTTGACATGGCAACGATTATGACGGTTGGCGCCGACAGAGAGCGGCCGATAGGCTCACGCCAATGAGCAAGTTCAAACTGATCCAGGCAGCCGGGCTGCTGCCGTCGCCGGCGCGTGTCAACCCGCCGACCCGCAAGCCGCTGCGGATTGGCGCCGTGCAGACGCGCTTCCACGACGACCCGGAGGAGCACAGAGCGGTGCTGACAGAGGGGATCGAAGTCGCCGCAGCGGCCGGCGCAAAGCTCGTCTGTCTGCAAGAGATCACACTCTCGCCCTACTGCGCCTGGGAACGCCGCAGCGAGGCCGCCAACCCGATCCAGCCGGAGCCGCTGCCGGGTGGCCCGTCGTACCTGTTTGCCGCCGATATGGCCGCGAAGAGCGGCGCCGCGATTCACATCTCGCTCTACGAGGAGGCACCGGCAGATGATGGTCGTGGTTTCAACACGGCGATCGTCGTCAGCCCTGAGGGCGAGCTGCTGACGCGCACGCGCAAGCTGCATATTCCAATCACCGCTGGTTACTACGAGGACACCTGGTTTAGGCCCGGGCCGGCCGAGGAGGGTGCGCAGGTAGCCGAAGTGTTGGGCGAAAAATTCGGCTTCCCGACCTGCTGGGACCAGTGGTTTCCGGAACTGGCAAGGCTCTACGCGCTGGGCGGCGCCGAGGTGATCGTCTACCCGACGGCGATCGGCAGCGAGCCCGACTTCCCCGGTTTTGACACTGAGCCACTTTGGGAG
Source organism: Solirubrobacteraceae bacterium (assembly GCA_039744075.1). Lineage (GTDB taxonomy): Bacteria > Actinomycetota > Thermoleophilia > Solirubrobacterales > Solirubrobacteraceae > F1-60-MAGs163. The sequence continues at coordinate 15,622 of JBCJUC010000010.1, read as the reverse complement.
AAGGTGATTGTCGCTAATGGCATCGCCAACGGCACCTTCATGGTCGCCGTCAATCGTTATGGCGACGAGGGGCCACTGAGCTTTTACGGCAGCTCATTCATCAGCGACCCATACGGCCGGATTCTTGTTCAGGCAGGCCGCGATGAAGATGCCGTACTGGTCGCCGACCTTGACCTCGATCAGAGCCGCGACTGGCTTGATCTGTTCCCGTTTACGCAGACGCGACGCCTTGACGTTTACGGGCGGTCGTCTAAGCTAACCAAATGAAGGTTTTTCCGCCGCTTGTACTGATCGCCGTGCTGCTTGGCGTTAGCGGCTGCGGCACCCCCTCAACGCTCGACGACACCCAGTACGACGGCCTGCGCGCACAAGGCAAGCAGTTCGCGAAGAGCATGGAGGCAGTTACCACTGATGCTGCCGCCTGCGCATCGACCGGCACCGGTGGCTCACAGCCGAACCTGAGCATCGCCCAAGCCTGCCTCGGCAACGCGCTCAGCAAGGCTCAGGACGGCTTGGCAAAGATCGTCACCTACACCGACAACCTGTCAACTCAGGTCGAGGGTGCCTGCAGTACCGACCTTAAGGCGTTCGGCGTAGCAATGACCGCGTCGAAGGGGACCTTCGCGAAGGCCGAAACTCAAGCCCGGGCCGGTAAGCTGACGGCGATGCAGGCAACACTTAAGTCGCTCGACTCGAAGCAGATCACTTCGACCGGCAACGCGGCGGAGAAGGCCTGCCGCTAGCTGCCGGGCGCTGCGGCGCTCAGTCTGCGTCGGGCTCCAGCAGCAGCCCGCTCTGAAGGTCAAGCACGTGGCCGCTGATCCGGTCGCGGCGCGGCAGCTCCGGCGCCGCGCGGAGAATCTTCAGCGTCAACGCAAGCGTCGACCGAGGCGAGTCGGTCGCCGGCACTTTCCAGTCCGGCAGGCGGCCGATCTCGGCGCCAACCTCGGCCGCAAAGGTTTCGGGCGCGATCCGATGAATGCCGCAGTCGGTGTGCTGGATGACGACGATCTCCTCAGTATCCATCAGCCGCTGCGATGCGGCCAGCGAGCGGATCACGTCGGTCGTCGCGATTGCGCCAGCGTTACGAACGACGTGAGCATCGCCAAGCCCGAGGTGGAACAGCTCCCAGAGGTTGATCCGCGCATCCATGCAGGTCAGGATCGCCAGCTTGCGCGCCGGCGGCGGCAGCAGCGGGCAGGGATCAATTGGGTGCGGCTGGTGATCTTTGTAGTCGGGCATTGGCTGGTTAGAATAGTGCTGCTGCGATCATCATTGCCGTCAGTTCATCTACCCGGCCGGGAAGTTTGTCGGTCGTGCCGGCCGCGGCGCCGGGTATACATTCAACGTGCCTGGGAACAGCACCTACACCGACGTGATGCTCGCTGTTGCGCACAGCTTCGAAGCGATCGCGGCACTTACCTTTATCGCTGGACTGATTTTCTCGGTCGTCGTCTCAGTTCGCAGCTGGCGCAGCACCGGCGAAGGCGCCGTCGCCTATCGCACGATGCGGCAAACTTTTGGCTCGTCCATTCTGCTCGGGCTGGAGATCCTCGTTGCTGGCGACCTGATCCGCACCGTCGCCGTCGAGCCGACGCTTGACAACGTTGTTGTGCTGGCGATTATCGTGCTGATCCGCACCTTCCTCAGCTTCAGCCTCGAGATTGAGATTGAAGGGGTGCCGCCCTGGCGCCGCGGCCTCGTCAGCGGTGCCACGATGATCCGTAAGGCGGCGGCAAAGCCCGACAGCGCCGCTCAAAGCTGACAGCCGCTGCGCGCTATAGCACCGAGTCGTTGTCGTAGCGCTTGATGATCGTCACCGCGCCGTCGGGTGCGGCGTCGAGGCAGAGCCGACAAAGAACGCACTCGTCAATGTTCTTATCGACCAGTTCAAGCGTGCCGCTGGCGGCGACGGCGAAGATGTCGACCGGGCAGACCTCGGTCAGCTTTGCCGCCAGCGCGCTGTCGGCAGCGGCGCTGTCATCAACTTCAACCGCGATGAAGATGCCTTCGGCGCGCATCATGCGGTCCTCTCGTCGATCTTGGCCTGAATCAGGGCCGGGATCTCGCTGATCTCCTCAGCGACGGTGATCCCAGCTTCGGCGAGGCGGACGATCTTCTCAGCTGCAGTATCTTCCTTGCCTTCGACGATCGTTCCGGCATGGCCGAAGCTCATCCCCGGCATCTCATCCATGAACCGTCCTGCCATGAAGGCGACGATCGGCAAGCGCGAATTGTTCTCTGCGACCCACTCTGCGAGCTGAGCTTCCATTCGGCCGCCAGGTTCGCTGTAGATCACAATCCCCTCGGTCTGCTGATCGGCCTCGAACAGCGGCATCAGCTCGGCGTAGCTGGAACCAATGATCGCGTCGCCGCCGATCGAGACGGCGGTTGACTGACCGATGCCGGCCGCGGTTAGCGTTGACGACATCTCGGTCGTCATCCCGCCGGAGCGGCTGATCACGCCGATCGAGCCAGGCGAGTAGGCCTTTGCGGCGTCCTTTGCCGGGCCGCCAATTCCGCCCATCTTGATCACATCAGGGACGATAATTCCAAGGCAGTTGGGGCCGATGATCCGAGCGTCATGCATATTCGCCAGCTCAACCATCTGGGCGACGTCACGGCGTGGGATCCGCTCGGTGACAATCACAATCAGCTTGATCCCGTTGACGATCGCCTCGAAGACGGCGTCTTTTGTGAATGCGGGCGGGACTGTGACGACCGAGCCGTCGATCGGGCCGCCATGGTGCGCAACGGCCTGGGCGACGGTGTCGAAGACCGGCACGCCGTGAACCTCGCGCCCGAGCCGGCCTGGTGTGACGCCGCCGACGATCTTCGCACCGGCGCCGTAATCAAGGCATTCGCGCGTCAGGTTGACCGCTTCGCGGCCGGTGATCCCTTGGACGATGAAGGTCGTCTGCGCGTTGACGAGAATGCTCATCCGCCGGTTCCAATCTTCTCAACCGCGCGCCTAGCGGCCTCGTGCATCGATACCGAACGGTCGGCGTATTCCACGCCGTAAGCGTCAAGGATTTTGAAGCCCTGCTCTTCCCAAGCGCCGGGGATCCGGAAGATCGCGATCTTCTCAGCCGGATCCATATCAAGCTCAAGGCAGGCCTTGATAACGCCGCGGGCGACAATGTCAACACGTGTATTGGAGACGATCGACATCATCACGGCGATCTTGTCAACGCCGGGCTTTTGCAGCACCAGCTTGGCCAACCCGCAGGTTTTTGAGACCGACGGGTTCCCGCCGATTTCGCAGTAGTTGGCTGGCTTGCCGCCATGTGCGCGGACGGCGTCAAAGAGCGTTAGCGAGCCGCCACCGGCGCCAATCACGAGGCCGAGGTTGCCATCGAACTCTGTGACGTTGCCGGCGACGCCGCGGTGGTCCTCAGCGTCAACAGCTTCACCGGCCAGCTCGAACGGTGTCGGTTCGCGCGCTTCGCGCGTTTCCTCGTCGCCGACGCCTAGGTCGGCTAGCAGCTTCTTGTGGCGCCCACGCGCTTCGTTTTCCATCTCCATGTGCGCGTCAAGCGCGACGAATGAGCCGTCGCGTAGGCGGCCGATCGGGTTGATCTCGGCCAGCGTCATGTCGTTATCGATGAAAAGCTGGGCGAGCCGCGTGACGATCGGCGTCAGCTTGTTCAGCTCGGAGCCGCTGACGCCGGTTGAGGCAATTACCTCTTTCGCCTCAAAGCCGGTCAGCGGCAGCAGGTTTGAGATGTGGCGACGGCCGACCTTGTCGGGCTGATCCTCGGCGACCTGCTCAATGTCAATGCCTCCGATCGGGCTAAAGATGATCACCGGCTGCTTGGCGGTGCCGTCCCAGACGACGCCGGCGTAGTACTCCTGTTCAACGTCGGCCTTCGGATCGACCAGCACGCCGCGCGGCATCTGCCCGCCGATCTCAATCTTCAGCACATCAACGGTGTGGGCTGCGGCCTCGTCTGGTGTATCGGCAAACTGCACGCCGCCGGCCTTCATTCGCCCACCGCTCAGGACTTGGCTCTTGATTACGGTCGGGCCGTCAATCCGTTCGGCCGCGGCGCGCGCTTCGTCAGGCGTCGTTGCGAAGCCAAACTCGGTTACCGGGATGCCGGCGCGGCGAACGATCTCTCGCGCTTCGTATTCGTAAAAGCGCATCTACTTGAGCCCGTATGCGGCTGCCAGCTCAGGATCATCGGCCGATACAACGCGGGCAAGGTCAACCATCACTTTGCACTGCTTCCATGTGGCGTCGTCCTGCATCTTGCCGTCGATCATGTGAACGCCGCGACCGTCAGGGATCGCCTCCAACACCTTCAGCGCGAACTTCACCTCGTCCGGATCAGGAGAGAAGACCTTCTTCGCGATCTCAATCTGCACGGGGTGCAGCGACCAAGCACCGACGCAGCCCATCAGGAACGCCGATCGGAACTGCGTTTCGCAGCCGACAACATCCTTGATGTCGCCAAACGGCCCGTAGAAGGGGAGGATCCCGGCGCTGGCGCAGGCATCGACCATGCGGGCGATCGAGTAATGCCAAAGGTCCTGCTGCGCGCTCGGGCGCTGCTCGTCCGGGTCGTCGCTCTGTGGATCCTCAATTACGCGGTAGCCGGGGTGGCCACCGCCGACGCGGGTCGTCTTCATCCGCCTTGATGCGGCAAGGTCGGCGGGGCCGAAGCTCATCCCCTGCATCCTTGGGCTCGCGTAGGCGATCTCTTCGACGTTGGCAACGCCAAGCGCCGTCTCCAGCAGGGCATGGACAAGGATCGGCTTCTTCAGCGAGGCTTTCGCCTCGAGCTGGGCGAGCAGCCGGTCGATGTAGTGAATGTCCCAGGCGCCTTCAACTTTCGGCACCATGATCACGTCGAGCTTGTCGCCGATCTCGGTGACCAGCGTTGTGATGTCGTCAAGTACCCAGGGCGACTCCAGTGAATTGATCCGCGTCCACAGCTGAGTCGATCCAAGGTCGACGCTCTGGCCTACTTTGACGAGGCCCGCGCGCGCCGCCTCCTTCTTGTCAACCGAGACGGCATCCTCGAGGTTGCCGAGCAGAATGTCGGTCTGAAGCGCGATCTGAGGCAGCTTTGCGGCCATCTTTTCGTTGCTTGGATCGAAGAAGTGGATCATCCGCGAAGGCGTAACCGGGATCTCGGTAAGCGGGTCAGGGGCGCCGATCGCGAGCGGTTTGAAGAACTCTCTGGGGTGTCTCATGCCAGCCACGTTACGGCACGTCGCGCCGAATTGTTCGCTCGTATGGCAGGCTCCCTTAGATCAAATAGTCAACCGCGACGCAGGAGAGCTCTGAAGCGAATGTCAGAACCCGGCTTCACCACAGATCAGCGCGAGCGTGAAAGCTCAGGCGCGCACCCTTACGGCCGCTACCTCGAGGAGTTTGAGGTCGGCGACGTCTACAAGCATTGGCCCGCGAAGACGGTTACGGAGTCCGACGACCACCTCTTCTGTCTGATCACGATGAACCATCATCCGCTGCACCTAAACGACGTTTACGCCGCGAACTCACAGCAGCAGCGCAATGTTGTGGTTGGGCCACTTGTTTATTCACTGGCGCTGGGGATGAGTGTTAGCGACGTCTCCGGCAAGGCGATCGCCAACCTCGCAACCGAGGAGCTGAGCCATCCGGCGCCGGTCTTCCACGGTGACACGCTGTTCTGCGAGACCGAGGTGCTGGAGAAGAAGGAATCGAAGAGCAAACCTGATCGCGGTGTCGTCAAGGTTCACACGCGCGTCTTTAATCAGGACGGTGTGCTGGTAGCCGAGTTCAAGCGGCTCGTGCTGGTGCCTCGCCGCGAGCCCGGCGAAGCCTCCGCCTAGGAAAGCCTACAAATGACCGATACAGCCGTCCCGACTGAAAATTCAGCGCTGATCGCTTGGGTTGACCAGATCGCCGCGATGACAAAGCCCGCCGAGGTCGTCTGGTGCGACGGCTCGGCCGACGAGTACGACCGGCTCTGCCAGCTACTTGTCGATCAGGGCACGTTCCGCAAACTGAGCGACGCCAAGCGCCCCAACTCGTATCTCGCCTGGTCCGACCCCAGCGATGTTGCGCGGGTTGAGGATCGCACCTACATCTGCTCCGAGCAGGAGCACGACGCCGGTCCGACCAACAACTGGCAGGCGCCAGCAAAGATGCGCGAGCAGCTGGTTGAGCTGTTCGAAGGCGCGATGACGGGCCGCACGATGTACGTCGTTCCTTTCAGTATGGGGCCGCTCGGTTCCGACAAGTCGTACATTGGCGTTCAGCTGACCGACTCGCCTTACGTTGCCGTTTCAATGCGGGTGATGACTCGGATGGGGCAGGGCGCGTTGGATCAGCTTGCCGGCGGCGGCCACTTTGTTCCTTGCCTGCACTCGGTCGGGATGCCGCTGTTTGACGGGGTCGAAGATGTCTCGTGGCCCTGCAACGAGGAGAAGTACATCGTGCACTTCCCCGAATCGCGCGAGATCTGGTCCTACGGATCTGGCTACGGCGGCAACGCGCTGCTTGGCAAGAAGTGTTTTGCGCTGCGGATCGCCTCAGTGATGGCGCGCGACGAAGGCTGGATGGCTGAGCACATGCTGATCCTCAAGCTGACCTCGCCTGAAGGCGAGGTCAAGTACATCGGTGGCGCCTTCCCGTCGGCCTGCGGCAAGACCAACCTTGCGATGCTGATCCCGACGCTGGAAGGCTGGACGGTTGAGACGATCGGCGATGACATCGCCTGGATGAAGTTCGGCGCTGACGGCCGCCTCTACGCAATCAACCCCGAAGCCGGGTTCTTTGGCGTGGCGCCCGGGACCAGCGAAAAGACCAACCCCAACGCGATGGCCTCGATCGAGGCAAATACTGTCTTTACCAACTGCGCGCTGACCGACGATGGCGACATCTGGTGGGAGGGGATGACCGACGAGGCTCCCGACCACCTAGTCGATTGGCACGGCAACGACTGGGCTCCCGACGGCGAGACGCCGTCGTCACATCCCAATGCCCGCTTCGCCTTCCCGGCAGCGCAGGTCCCGGTGATTGCCGCCGAGTGGCAGGACCCGGCCGGCGTGCCGATCGACGCCTTCCTGTTCGGCGGGCGCCGCGCGAGCGTCGTGCCGCTGGTGCGCGAGGCGTTCGACTGGCAGCATGGCGTCTTCCTTGGCGCGACGATGAGCTCCGAGATGACCGCAGCAGCGGTCGGCACGGTCGGCAAGTTGCGCTTTGACCCGATGGCGATGTTGCCGTTCTGCGGCTACAACATCGGCGATTACTTCGCCCATTGGCTGAAGCTTGGCGCTGCGGGCGACGCCGCGAAGCTGCCGAAGATCTTCTATGTCAACTGGTTCCGCAAAGGCGATGACGGCCGCTTCCTCTGGCCCGGCTTTGGCGAGAACAGTCGCGTATTGGAGTGGGTTTTTCGCCGCTGCGATGGTGACGCTGAGGCAGTTGAGACGCCGATCGGATTGGTACCAGCACCGGGCGCGTTGAACGTTGACGGGCTTGAGATCGATCAGGCCGACTTGGCGGCACTGATGACCGTCGACGAAGCGGCTGTCGCCGCCGAGATTGAGCAGATCCGCGAGCACCTCGACAGCGTTGGCGACTCACTGCCGGCAACGCTGCGCGATGAGTTGGCGGCGCTTGAGCAGCGGTTGAGCTGACGGCCTGCCATCAGCCCAGCGTCAGCGGCCCGGCTGCGGGGCAGGCGCTGCCGGCTTAGTGGCCGCCCTCGCCGGTGGCGGCCGGCGGCCGGCTCTCCTCGGCAAGCGAGGTGATCGACAGTGGCCCGCGAGCCGCTTCGGCCAGAACTTCGCCTGCCTCGTCAAGATTACGAGCGTAAAGCTCAACCAGCAGGTGGATTGTGATCTGGTCCTCGTCATGCTTGTGGTAGCGGACGTGGGTGAAGAACTCGCGCGTGCCGTTGTCGCCGAATGCGCCGTAGGAGAGTGCGTCGCCGGCATCGGGGCCGGAGCAGGCCTCAACCTCGGCGGCATCGATCGTCACGGCGCATGAGGCAACCCACGGCGTGCCGGTGACCATTCGCTCCCAGCGGTCCTCGATCGGTTCTACGCGGCCGTCGCGGAAGGCCAAGTGCGGCTGATCGTGCATGCACTCGAGGCATTGGACGACCGCTTCTTGCAGCTCGTCGACGACTTCGGCCCGCTCGCCGGTCTGCGGGTCGATTTTGTGGATCCCTTCGTAATGAACCTGAATCTCAAGCTCTGTTGACCAGCAGCGATAGCAGCGCAGCCAGGCGTTGGTTGCAGCGGCGGAATCCACGACGCCCATTCTAGGCAGCTAGGCTCGCGCCGTGGCCGACGGGACTGAAAGCGCAGCGATTGCCGCAGTATTGGCTGGCGGCAGCGGCAGTCGGATCGGCGGCTCCAAGCCGACTGTGCAGCTGAACGGACGACCGCTAATCAGCTACCCGCTGGCCGCCGCGCTGGAGGTGGTCGAGCGCGTCGCCGTTGTGACCAAGCACGACGTTGAGCTGCCAAAGCTCGATCCACGCGTTGAGCTGTGGGAGGAGCCGCAGCAGCCTCGCCATCCTGTCGTTGGCGTGATTCAGGCGCTGCGCCGCGCCAACGGCGCGCCGGTTGTCGTGATCGCCTGCGACTTACCGTTGCTGCGCGCCGAGGTGGTTGCGCTGCTAGCAAGCTGCGACGCCGACGGCCGACCGGCCGTTGTCGCTGTTGCCGACGGCCGGCCGCAGCCGCTGCTGGCGCGCTATCAGCCGCAGGCGCTTGCGCTGCTGGAACAGTTCGATACCGATTTGCCGCTGACCGAGCAGCTGGCCGCGCTGGAGCCGACCTTAATCGAGGTGCCTGCCGAGGTCAGCTTCAACGTCAACGACCTGCAGCAGCTGGAGGCCGTCAGCCGCCGATTGCGCTCATCGTCCGGGCCGGCTGAATAAAGCCTGGCTCGTTGATGTGATGCTTTAGTTCCTTGCGCCAGACGGCGTCGCGGATTATTTGGACGATTTGATCATCGCTGGCGCCTGATCGCAGCGGCTCACGCAGGTCTGTCTCGTTCAGTGAAAAGAGGCAGGTGCGGAGCTTCCCTTCGGCGGTTAGGCGGATTCGGTTGCAGTCATCGCAGAATGGTTCGCTGACCGGGTTGATCAGGCCAATTCGGCCCTTGCCGTCAGCAAAGTCATAGACCTTGGCGGTGGCGCTCGGGTCGCGTGGCTGCTCTACGAGCGGGTGCAGAGCGTTGATCATCGCGAGGATCTCGGCGCCGCTGAGCACCTTCTGGGGTTCCCACGCGTGGTCTGCATCGAGCGGCATGAACTCGATGAAGCGGACCTCGAACGGATGCTCGCGGGCAAAGTCAACGAACGCCGGGATCTCTGTCTCGGTGAAACCGCGGATTGCGACGGCGTTGATCTTGATCGGGTGCGCTTCGGGGAATGCGGCCAGCGCGTGCAGTCCTTCGAGCACCTGAGGCAGCGAGTCGCGCCTTGTCAGCTCGTAGAACTTGTCCTGCTGCAGCGAGTCGATCGAGACGTTGAAGCGGTTGACGCCGGCCGCGACCAACGCTGCCGCGTCACGCGCCAGCAGGAAGCCGTTGGTTGTGACGGAGAGGTCTTCCACGCCGGGCAGCGCCGCCAGCATTGCAGCGAGCTTCGGAAAGTCGCGGCGCACGAGCGGCTCGCCGCCGGTCAGGCGGACGTCGCTGACACCGATCGAGGCGAGCAGGCCGACTACCCGCTCAATCTCTTCAAATTCCAGCACGGCCGAGCGATCAAGCCACTTCAGGCCGTCGGCCGGCATGCAGTACTGGCAGCGGAAGTTGCAGCGGTCGGTGACCGAGATACGGACGTCGCCGATCAGCCTGCCGTGACCGTCAATCAGTTGCTCGCGCGTCATTCATCCTTCAGAATAGCGGCGTTTCGCCCTCAGCCTGTGTGGTCGCCGCGCGGCTGCAGTGCCTCGATCACGGCTGCGAAGTCCTGATCACCGAAGCCGGCCGCAGAGGCTTGCTCGAGCAGAATGCGGGTCTGTTGCGCGTAATCGAACGGTGTGTCGGTCTCGGCTGCCAGGTCGAGCGCCAGATTGACGTCCTTCAGCATGTGATCGAGCCTGAAAAGCGGCTGATAGTCGCGCGTCAGCATCACCTCACCCTTCAGCTTTGAGATCGTCGAACCGGCCGAGCCGCTATCGATCACCGCAAGCAGTGCATCGAGGTTCAGGCCAGCGCGCTCGGCAATCACAAACACCTGAGCGAGTACAGCGGCGTTGGTGGCTGAGATTGCGTTGCTCAGCACCTTTGCGCTCTGGCCGTCGCCGAGCGGGCCGCAGTGGACGGTCTTTGCACCGAGCACGTCAAAGATCGGCTGTGCGCGGGCGATCTGCTCGGCGCTGCCGCCAGCCATGATCGTCAGCGTGCCACTCTCGGCCCCAGGCGACGAGCCGGTCACGGGAGCGTCAATGAAGTCGATCCCGCGCTGCCCAAGCTGCTCGCCGATTCGGCGCGTCGTCGCCGGAGCGATCGTTGACATGTCGATGCAGAGCAGGCCCTTGGAAGCGCCCTGCGCGGCGCCGTCAGGCCCGAGCAGCAGCTGTTCAACCTGTTCACCGTTGACGACGATTGTGATCACGACGTCGCTGGCGGCGGCGACCTGCGCCGGTGTCGCCGCGACGGTGGCGCGATGCTCGGCCGCCCACTGCCGGGCGACCGACGTTGTGCGGTTCCAGACGGTCAGCTCAAAGCCAGCGGTAGCGAGATTCGCCGCCATCCGCGAGCCCATTATTCCCAGGCCAATGAAGCCGATCCGCGCGCCGCTCACCCGGCCACCAGCGAGTCGACCGCTGCGGCGAAGAGTTCAGTGTGCCTGTCGACATCGTCGGCCGTCGTCTGCGGTGAAATTAATGCCATGTTGTGGAAGGGCGTGATCATCACGCCGCGGTTGAGCGCATGGAGGTGCAGATACTGCTCCAGTTCGCTGTCGTGCGATGCGAAGGCCTCACTGCCGTTGTGGGCGGGGCTGGGGAGGAACTGGTATTCAGCCCGGCAGCCAAGCTGCGTGATGTTCCACGGCAGCGCGCAGCGATCGATCGTCTGCTGGACGCCATCCGCAAGCAGTGCGGCAAGTGGGATCGTCCGCGCGAAACAGGAAGCGTCAAGTGTTGACTGCAGGGTCGCCCGCATCGCGGCGCTCGCCAAGGCATTCCCGGCGAGCGTGCCGCCGATGCCGCCGGTGTCTTCGTAGTCGGCGTCGCTTTGGGAGAACATTTGCTCGAGCACTACGTCGCTTAGACCGAGCGCGCCGCAAGGCACTCCGCCGCCGATCGACTTGCCGATTGTCAGCAGATCCGGTTTTAAGTTCCAGGCCTTTGTGCAGCCACCGGGGCCGGCCGAGAAGCTGTGCGTCTCGTCGATCAGCAGCAGCGTGCCGTGACTGCGGGTCAGCTCACGCAGCGCCTCCATGTAGCCGTCGTCGGGCAGAATAATCCCCATGTTGGTCATCGCCGGCTCAGCCAGCACGATCGCAATCTGGTCGGTCGCCAGTGCCGCTTCAAGTGCGGCAAGATCGTTGAATTCGATCGCCACCGTGGTCACGCCAGGATCGACCGGCGCACCAACGTTGCCGGCGCGAGGTCCGGTGCCGTGATCGCCACCGACTGCGAACGCCTCGTCAACCGAGCCGTGGTAGCAGTAGTTGTAAACCAACACCTTCGGCCGTCCTGTGATCTGGCGGGCCAATCTCAGCGCCGTGCGGTTGGCGTCGGTCGCCGACAGCGTGAATAGCCAGTGGCCAAGGCCGAAGCGTCTGCTCAGCTCCTCGCCAACCCAGACGGCATCTTCGGTTGGCAGCATCGTTGTGATTCCGTTTGCCGCCTGCGCAGCCACCGCGGCGACCGTTGCCGGCGGCGAGTGGCCGGCCATCGCGCCGGTGTCGCCAAGTGCCAGGTCCACGTACTCGTTGCCGTCAACGTCCTTGATCCAAGAACCCTGCGCTTCGGCTGCGAATACCGGGTGGCCGCCGGCCCAGAGCATCATCCACGGCATTGGGACACCGCCAACGAGTGAGCCCCGGGCGCGTTCGTAAAGCTCACGCGAGCGTTTGTGCGACGTCGCAAACAGCTCCTGCTCGGCTGCCAAAAGCGCGCTCAGGCGGCGCCGGTCGATTACGGCGTGGCTCATCAGCCAGAGCCTAGCGGCGCGTGGCTCGCACTTCAGCTGCCGGCGGAAGCGACGAGCGAGAGGGTCGAGCCACCGGTAACCGTGAACAGCTGAACTTTCGCTCGACTGACGGCAAGGCTCGACGGCGGCAGGATAATCCCGAAGCGGACTCCGCGCGGCGTCGTGATCGTCTGGCCGACAGCGACGATCCTCCCGTTGACGGCCGCGGCAAGCGGCACGCCGGCGCTGACGCCACTTGTGAAGCCGGACAGGTAAAACTGCGAGATGCCGCTGCCTGGGCGAAGGTTGCTGTAGGCCTTGGAGTTGTCGATCTTGCCGCTGACGGCCCCGTTGTTCGAGGGCAGCGAGGCGACCTGGCGGCCCAGCAGGTTCTGGTTGGGACCAATCTTGAAGAGGCCGTCGCGGCCGGGTGGGAAGTAGCCGGCCCACTCGCGAGCCAGCTGATCGCGACGCTTGACGAGGTCGTCAAACTGCGCATAGAGGAACGTCTGCGAGCGGCCGTGACGAACGTCGATATTAGTGTTGGTGTGCTTCGCGTTGAGCGGCACGCCGTCAAACTTCAGTCCTTCGCCGGTCTTCGTCACCTGAGCAATCGTCGGCACGATGTCGATCGAGCGGACCGGCTGGGTATTGACCGAGCCGGCTCTCTGGCCGGGCAGCTTGACGAACAGCAGTGTGTTGGCGATCTCGGGAAAGTTCTGATTGTTAATTGGCCTGCGCGAACCGCCGGGCCGGAAGCTGATGCCGTGGTCGGCAGTGATGATGAAAAGCGCCTTATCCCAGATGCCGGCCTGCTTCATTCGCGTAACGATGCTTCCGAGCACCCGGTCGCCGTACTCGGCCTGAATCAGAAAGCGTTGCAGCGCGACGTTGACCTGGTAACGGTTCTTCGTCCAGGTTTGGTCGGTCAGCCCTGGCGCATCTGCTCCATCCGGTTTGTACTGCTCGCCGTTGGGTCCAAAGCGGAATGGAACATGGGGGATCAGCGTGTGCATCACGTAGAGCGGCGGGCGTCCCTTGCCGGTGATCGAGTTCTGCAGCTCAGCGACTTGGCGCAGGTTGTCGTTGACAAAGCCGGCGCCGCTGACGTCGCGGATCGGTTCGCTGTCCACGAAGCGGGCCTTCGGGTTGACCTTCTGGAGCTTCTTTCCCTCGTCGGTTGCCCCTGAGGTGCCGGCAAAATCGCCGGTGGTCGCGCCGATCGCAGGCAGTTTCGCCGCCAGCTGCTCTGGCAGAAGCACCTTGCCGGTGACGACGGAGAGGTCGTCGTAGAGAGACCTGAGCCGCTTGCCGACCGGGTCACGTGGCTTCGGCGCGCAGATCGTGTTCGGGCAGACGGGGGTTAGGGCTTCGATGCTCTTGATCCGATGGCTGGCGCGCAGCATCGTGTAGACGCTCTGCTTATAGGCAGTCAGTTGTTGGCTGACTGCCGCTGGGCGCAGGCCGGTCAGGATCGCCGGAACACCCGCCCAGGTGCCGTCTGCGACCGTCGTGTTGTTCTTGTACCAAGTGGCGGTCTTACTCAACTTTGCGAAGTTCGGAAAGCGCTCAGCATCAACATTGGTTTGGCTGTTCATCAGTGCGACGGTCGGCATCTCGTCGTAGATCACGAGGACGACCGGAGTTGCGTTCCCCGACGTCACCTCGCCGGAGCTGCTGGCGACGCTCTCGTTGGCTGGAATGATGATGTCGGTCAGCGGGGAGGCAAATATGAACAGGGCGAGGAAGATGAACGGCGCCGGCGTGATTAGCGAGAGGAATGTCCGCATGCCAGCCGTTTTCCAGAACGCCCAACCGACCAAGGCGCCGATTGCCAGCGCAACACCAAATGCCGCCGCGGCTCCAGTTAGCGGGCCCTTGACAAACTGCAGTGCCACGAGGGCGGCGAGCAGCACGACGAAGAGGACGTGAACGACGCGCGCCGCGCGCGCCGAGACAGCCCGAACCAGCAGCTCAATCAGCGTTAGGACGAGCGGAGGTACCAGCGCCAGTCCGATCGCGAAGATCAGAATGTCGCCGGAGGTGTTTCCTCGCGCGAGGAAGAACGACGGATCAGCGTCTACGACGTCAAAAAGTGGCCTCACCAAACCGAGGCACCACAGTGCCGCAAGTTGCAGACCAAGAAGCCACCACGACGGCCACTTATCGGCCTCGGGCGACGGCTCGCTAACGACTGAGTCCGGGGCGGCCGACTGCTCGGTCAATTCAGAGCTTCGGGGTGTCGCGCTCAGCCGGAGCTTCGGCCGACGCTGCTGTGACCGGCGACGCTGCTGTGACCGGCGACTCGACGTCGTCCTCGCCGCGACCAAAGAAGCGCTTGATCCGCTTCCAGTACATCTTGATCGCGACACCTGCGGCAGCGAAGCCGCCAACGAGGATCTGGGCGATCAAGCTGCCGGTGCCCGCATCGAGATAGGCAAGCGTTGTGTTGAGGCTGGTCATCGAAAAGCTCTCCAAGCTTAAGGTCGGTTGGCGGGAAGGCCGCGCCGGTAACAATGTCTCAACGTAGGTTACCCGGTTGCAACCATGAATCCTCCAGTTGAGCTGCGGTTAGGCGTAGCGAAGCGCAAGCGGCCAGCCCACTCAGCTCTTTAGAAGTATCCAAACGAGCGTCGCCGCAAAGGCGATCTGCCCGAAAGTGAGAGCGATCCCAAGGCTTGCCGCGCCGAACAGCAAGGCAATCAGTGTGCCGACAACAAATGCAGCAACCATTGCGGCCAGTTGAACAGGCTGTGAACGGATCATGCTACGGCTCCAATCCCGTTTCGGTCGGCGACCAGTCGGACGATGTCGCCGATGATCGATGTGATCTCAAAATCCTTCGGTGTGTAGACGGCCGCAACGCCGGCCTCGTTGAGCGCTGCAAGGTCGGCGTCGGGGATGATGCCGCCGACGACGACCGGCGCGTTGATGCCCAGCTTTGCCATGTCGGCGATCACAGCCGGGATCAGCTCGAGGTGTGAGCCGGAAAGGATCGACAGGCCGACAACGTCGACGTCTTCCTGCAGCGCGCTGGTTGCGATTTGTGCGGGGCTGAGCCGGATCCCTTCATAGATCACTTCCATGCCAGCGTCGCGGGCGCGGACGGCGATCTGCTCAGCGCCGTTGGAGTGGCCGTCGAGGCCGGGCTTACCGACGAGGATCTTGATCCGCCGGCCCAGCAGGTCGCTAACGCGGTTGACTTCCGCGCGCAGCTCGGCAAGTGCCTGATCGTTGGCGCCGGCGCTGGCGCCGCCGCCAACGCCAGTCGGCGCGCGGTATTCACCAAAGCTTGTCCTCAGGGCGGCCGCCCACTCGCCGGTCGTCACGCCGGCGCGGGCTGCGGCGATCGTTGCCAGCATGATGTTTTCGCTCTCGTCGGCGGCGACCCGCGCCAGCTCGGTGATTGCGGCCTGCGCGGCTTCGTCGTCGCGCTGCTCGCGCCATGCTCGTACCGCCGCTGCCTGCTCAGCTTCAAGCGCTGGATCGACCGTCAGAATGCCACCATCGGCCCCGTCAAGCAGC
>JBCJUC010000009.1:0-31536 GCA_039744075.1 Solirubrobacteraceae bacterium | reverse complement strand
ATCCGGCAGGGAAAGCACTTGCCGCACGACTCGTGCGCACCGAAGCGCAGCAGGTGCTGAGCGAGCGAGCGCATGCCGGTGGTCTGATCGAAGGCCAGAATGCTGCCGTGGCCAACCATGCAGCCAACCTCGGACAGCGGACCGAAGTCGAAGACGGTGTCGAGCAGGCTGGCTGGCAGGATGCCGCCGAGCGGCCCGCCGATCTGGACCGCCTTGATCTGCGCACCGTCCTTCAGGCCACCGGCGACCTGCTCGCACAGTTCGCGCACCGTCAGGCCGAACGGAATCTCAACCATTCCCGGGTTGACGAAGGCCGAGTTGAAGCAGACGAGCTTTGAACCGGCCGACTCGTCAGGGCTTAGGTTGCGGAAAGCCTCGGCACCTTGCGCGGCGATAAATGGCACGTTGCAGAGCGTCTCGACATTGTTGACGACGGTCGGCTGCTCGTAGACGCCGCGCTCGGCCGGGAACGGCGGCCGCGCCGACACTGTGCCGCGCAAGCCCTGCAGGCAGGCCAGCAGCGCCGTCTCTTCGCCAACGACGTAGGAGCCTGCGCCTTCGACGATCGTGACGTTGAAATTGAAGTCGCTGCCGAGGATCTTGTCGCCAAGCAGGTTGTCAGCCTTCGCCTGCTCGACCGCTTCGCGCAGGATGATCGTTGACTGCGGGTACTCGGAACGGACGAGCACGAAGCCCTGATCGGAGCCGACCGCGTAACCGGCCAACGCCAGCCCTTCAAGCAGCAGCTCCGGTGAGCGTTCCATCAGGTACTTGTCGATGTATGAGCCAGGGTCGCCCTCGTCGCCGTTGGCAACGATGAACTTCTGTTTTCCCGGCGCGTTACGGGCGAACTCCCACTTGTTGCCAGCCGGGAAGGCGGCGCCGCCGCGGCCGCGCAGATCGGCGGCCTTGACCTCGACCTGCAGCAGCTCCTCCGGCGTCATCTCGGCCAGTGCGCGGCGCAGACCGGCCCAGCTGCCCGGCTTCGTTAGGACCGGCTCTGGCAGCAGGCTGCGGGTCGGCGGCTCTGGGGCCTGGCGCGTCTCGCCCGCCAGCACACGGTCGATCACGCCGGGGCCAGCGTCGATTAAGTCGTTGTCACGCACCGCCGGGCTGCTGTGACAGAAGCCAAGGCAGACGGTCTCCGCCACCGAGACGCTGCCGTCGTCGCTGACCTCCCCCATTCCAACGCCCAAGCCGTCGCAGATCCGCTGGATATTGTCGGCCTCGCCGGCCTCGAAGCAGGCTGTGCCGGTACAGACCCGCACGTGGCGCTTGCCGCGCGGCGCGATCAAGTCGTCATAGAAGGTCGCGATGCCGTAAACCGATGCCTCTGGCAGCTGGTAGTCGCTCGCAACGCCGCGAATATCGTCGTCGGTCAGCGTCCCGGTCTCGGCGACGATCGCGCTCAGCTTCGCCAGCGCTGTTGGCGCATCAACCGGGTGGTGCCGCTGGGTGAGCTTGATCAGGTTGCTGGTCATTACGTACGGGACGAGATTAGACCTATTCGTCCAAAATGTCATCGTGTCAGATCGACGCTCCTCTGTGCAAGTTTTTTCGCTTGCCACGCTTGCCGCGCTTGCATCGCCGGCCGCCGCACGTTGGCGGCTCGCTAGGCTTGCGCTGTCGCGCGCAGTGCGCGACCCCGGAGGGGTGCCGGAGCGGTTGAACGGGGCAGTCTCGAAAACTGTTGTGCGGGTAACCCCTGTACCGAGGGTTCGAATCCCTCCCCCTCCGCTATTGCTGGCTTTGGCGCGTCCGATGGGCCGAAAGTCAGGCCAGCCAGAGAGTGGGTACCGCGAGGTCGGCGAAGCCAGGGTCGCGGGTCACGAGCGTCAGGTTACGGCGTCGCGCCGTAGCGGCGAGCAGCCGGTCGAATGGGTCGCGACGCACAGGCGGCAGTTCATTGACGGCGTCGGCGTCGTCGTGGCTGACATCGGTGAGCGTGAATCCGTGGGCACGGCAGGCGCCGGCGAATGAGACGCCGCTGGGGAGCGTGAGTTCCAACTTGCCGACCGCCCGTTTGATCGCGACCTCCCAAGTGGTCGCAGCGCTGACATGTACCGCACTTGCAGCGCTGATCGCCTGTCGGGTCGGGGCGGGCAGTTCGTCGGATGCGAGAAGCCACCACAGAGCGGTGTGCGTGTCGAGCAGCAGCGCCGGACTCATCGATCGTCTCCGAGGTACTCGGCGAACTCTTCGAGCGGCTCGTCGAAGTCGACGGCGAGGCGGCCGCTGATGCCGGGTACGGACCCTGGCGGCAGCACCAGCCCACTGGGTTCACGAATCAGTCGTGCGACCGGCGTCGGTCCTCTGCGGATGACGATCTCCTCGCCGCTCTCGACGCGGCGGATCAGTTCGGAAAGTCGCGTCTTGGCCTCGTTGAGAGGGACTGAGTCTGCCATTCAGCGATCGTAGCGAGACTGGTTGACTTGGTCAACCATCGACTGTGGATCGCTGAAGTCTTCTCTACATCCGCACGAGCTTCGTGATCGCTCAGCCGCGTGGCGTGCTGGCGACCTTGACGTCGAACTTCGCGTCCGTTCCTTTGACCGAGGTAACGGTGACCGTCACGTCGTAAGGCTTGCCCTCCAGCGTGATCGTGCAGATCATCTTCTCGCCAAGCTTCGCCTTCAGATCATCGGGGCAGCTGATCGGCGGCGACTTCTGACCGACGACCTTCGTCAGCTCCGCCTGAGCGTTCGTCTGGACCTGCTCCTTCGAGACAGTTGGCTCGCCGACCGAGACGCTCTTTGAGCAGGCGGCGAGCGACAGCGATGCGGCTGCAACCAGCAGCGCTGAAACGACCAGTGAACGAGCGTTGATCAGCATCGCTTAACGGTAACACTGGCGCGCGGCCGCTGCAAGACAGCTATGGAACGGTGGCCGGCGGCGCTGGAGCGGCCGCTTGCAGCGTCACCAACTGGTTGATCGCGGCAAGAACCGCATCGGCGACGATCTGCGCGCCGTGCGGCTCGTAATGGATTCCGTCGGAGCTGCGCGCGCGCTGCTGCGCGCCCGAAGCGTCGGGTAGATAGTCGGCGTACTGGCCTTTCTTGTCAGCCAGCTTCTTGTAAAGATCAACCCACGCGACGAGCCCGGGCCGCTTCGCAGCCTCACTCTGCTGGATCGCGTTCATCTGCTGCCAACGGCGTCCGAGCGCCGGGTCGCGCGGGATCGGCAAGCTGAGGAAGACGAGGCGGCCGCCCTTGGCCGTGATCTGATCCATAACACCAGCGACGCGACGCCGATACTCGGCCAGCCAGGCCGGCGTGCCGAACTCCTCGGCGCCCGCAACGCCGGTGAAGCCAAGCCCGTCGTTGGCGCCGAAGGTGGCGACCGTCATGTCCGGCTTCAGCGCCTTGATCTGCTGCGGCAGGTATTCAAACCAGTTGAAGATCTCCGGTTGGACAAGGCCGGTTGCGGCGTGAGCGTCGATCGGGCCGACCGGTTTAATCGCCGGATTAGTCGAAACCATGTTAATCAGTACGGGGCCAGCGTCGGTGATCAGCGAGTCGCCGGTCAGGTAGAGGCTCATCGGCTTGGCCGCCGAATAGACCGGCTTGGTGGGAGCAGCAGGCGCTTTGGGCGTGGCGGCCTTAATCACAACGTCGCCGACGATTCTGTCATCGCTTGCTCGTCCGAGCGCGCTCTTCAGCAGCTGCCGCGGCTCGTCCAGCTGCAGCAGGCCGCTTACTGCGGCAAGCCCCGCCGTCAGCGTGCCGGTGACAGCGCGGGAGATCCCCGGCCCCTGCGAAAGCGCCGACTTGTGCATCCCCTGAGCGTTCAGGAACATCGCCACGACCAGTGCGACGAAGACAGCGACCAGCACATGCCCGGCTGGCATTGTGCGCCGCCGCGGGTCCTGCTCGGGAAGGCTGTGCTCGTCCATCAGAATTGGAAGTAGATGAACGGGGCGACGCCCGCCGGGCCGAGGACATTGATCACCATCAGCGCAACGCCAGCTGCGGCGCCCTGCGCGTAGTAAGGGAACAGGCTGACGCGGATCTGGACGTTAGACCAGAAGTTGACCGGCAGGAACTGGATCGCCAAACCGGTTGCGACGGCAGCGAGGACGCCTAGCGTTATCCCGGGCGACGGCTGCCCCCATCCTGTGAATACGCGTTCAATGACGCTAAATGCCTGGCCAAACGAGTCGGCGCGGAAGAAGATCCAGGCGAAGCAGACAAAGTTGAAGGTCACCAGCCAGGCCCGCCACTTCGGCGGCGGCGGTTTGCCGCGCGCCTCGCGCCGCTCACGCCGCAGCCGCTCCACGATCATCGCGCTGCCGTGAAGTGCGCCCCAGAAGACGAAGGTCCACGAGGCGCCGTGCCAAAGACCGCCGATCACCATCGTTGCCATCAGGTTGCGCTCAGTGTCGAAGCGGCTGCCACGGTTGCCGCCGAGCGGGATGTACAAGTAGTCGCGCAGCCAGCGCGACAGCGTCATGTGCCAGCGGCGCCAGAAATCCTGAACCGAGGTCGCTCGGTAAGGGCTGTTGAAGTTGTCGGGGAAACGGAAGCCGAGCAGCAGCGCAGCGCCGATCGCGATCGTGCTGTAGCCGGCGAAGTCGGAGAAGATCTGGACGGCGTAGGCGTAGATCGCAACCAGCGTCTCGAGCGCGCTGTGCTGCTTCGGCGAGGCGAAGACCGGGTCAACGATCGTTGCGGCGGTCGAGGCCAGCACGACCTTCAGAAACAGCCCGCCGAGGATCAGCGCGAAGCCGCGCGTCGCGTCGACGCTGCGCGCGTCGGGTGGATTGTCGAACTGCGGGATCAGCTCGGCCGGACGGACGATCGGGCCAGCAACAAGGTGCGGAAAGAACGACAGAAAGACGGCAAAGCGTGACAACGAAACGGGGTGATAGGTGCCTCGATAGGTATCGATGATGTAGCTCAGCGCCATGAACGTGTAGAACGAGATGCCGATCGGCAGCACGGTTGAGACGAAGCCGGGATCGAGCTGAATGCCGAGCGTGCCTGCGGCGTTCTGGGCCGATGACGCGAAGAAGTTCCAGTACTTAAACCAGGCCAGAAAGCCGAGGTTGCCGGCAACGCCAACCCACAGCAGCAGCTTGCGCACCGACGCTGCGCTGCTGGCCTCGATCCGCACTGCGATCAGCTGGTTGAACAAGGTCGAGCCAGCCAGCAGCAGCACAAACCATGGGTCCCACCAGGCGTAGAACAGGTAACTGGCGACCAGGATGAAGATCCGCCAGCCGCGCGGGTTGTGCATCGTCAGCCAGTTCAGCGGCAGGACGATCAGGAAGAAGATGGCGAAGGTAACTGTTGGAAAGAGCACTGCGATCCCCTGCGACGCGTTTGCCGTCGGAGTCGCTCAGCGAGCGACTCTTCAGGACGATAATGCAGTATCCAGCCGTTAGCGCAGCACGGCGCGTAGAGTTGCCAAGATGAGCGCAGCGGTCACCCAGACGACAACCGACGGTCAGGCGACGCTGACGCTGACTTCGGGCGACGGGGGCCTGGAAGCAGTCTGCGCGCCGGCGGTTGGCATGGTCTGCTGCTCGCTGCGCAGCGCCGGCGAGGAGCTGCTCGGCCAGCGTGGCGGCTTGACGGCCTACGCACAGAAGGGCTCAACCTTCGGCATTCCGCTGCTCTACCCGTGGGCCAACCGACTGGCGGCGATGAGCTACTCGTTTGACGGCAGCGATGTGACGCTGAGCGGCGCATCCTCACCGCTGCACTTCGATGCCAACGGCCTGCCGATGCACGGCCTGCTCGCCGCGTCGCCCTACTGGGAGCCTGTCGAAGCAGGCGCCGAGGGCGACGACGCCGTGGTCGCCGCGCGGCTCGACTTCTCAGCCCACGAGGAGCTGGCCGTCGCCTTCCCGTTCCGGCACATGCTGGAGCTTGAGCTGCGACTAACCAATAGCGGCCTGACGATCACGACAACCGTCACGCCAACCGGCGACACCGCCGTGCCGGTCGCCTTTGGCTTCCATCCTTATCTGGCACTGCCCGGCGGATCGCGTGAAGGCGTTGAGATTGAGCTGCCGGTGCGCCGCCAAGCGCTGCTCAATGCCAGCGGCATCCCGACCGGCGCCAGTGAAGCGGCAGAGGGCGGCCGCAGAAAGCTGGGCGAGCGCAGCTACGACGACCTGTTCGATCAACTGAGTGAGCCGCCACGTTTCCAACTGAGCGGGCCGGGCCGATCGTTGTCGCTCGACTTCGACGCGGGTTATAGCTTCGCCCAGATCTACGCCCCGCCCGATCAGCCGTTCATCTGTTTCGAGCCGATGGCGTCGCCAACCAACGCACTGATCAGCGGCAAGGACTTGGCGAGAGTGGCGCCGGGCGAGCAGTTCAAGGCAGCGTTCACAATCAGGATCGGCGACTAGCGTTCGCTAGGCTGGCGCGATGCTGAAGGCGACAAACTTCCGGCCACTACGCAAAGCAGCCGCCGTGACCGCGGCAATCGGCTCGCCGACCGACCTGATTGTTGATGGCGAGTGGTACCTGCTGGCCCACGGCAACTTCAACAAGCCGAAGTAGACGAGCGGCGTGTTCAGCCTTGCCGACCTCGCAGCGCTGGCCTCAGCCCACACCGACGAGCTGGCAACGCCGGTCGCGAGCTTTGACATTGGTGGCAGGCAGTTCGACTTCGATCGGCAGCCGGCGCTGATGGGCGTCGTCAACATGTCGCGCGACTCGTGGTACCGCGAAAGCGTTGCGCCATCAGCCCGGGCGGCAATCAAGCGTGGCCGCATGCTTGCCGCGCAGGGCGCCGACCTGATTGACATCGGCGCCGAATCGACGATTCTCGACGCTAATCGCGTTGGCGCCGAGTCGCAGATAGAGCAGCTGGTGCCGGTGATCGAGGCGCTGCGCGCCGACGCGATCCTGGTATCGGTTGAGACCTACGAGCCGGCCGTCGTCGAGGCCTGCCTGCAGGCCGGTGCCAACCTGCTGAACTTGACGGGCACCACTAATCAGGAGCAGATCTTCGAGCTGGCGGCGCAGTACGAAGCAGCGGTCGTGCTCTGCTTTGTGCAGGGCGACAACGTGCGCGAGGTCGGCGAGGTGACGCTCAGCGACGATCCGCTGCCCGAGCTGATCAACCATTTTGAGCCGCGGATCGCCGCCGCGCGCGCAGCCGGTGTCGAGCGACTGTTTGTTGATCCCGGGCTGGGCTTCTACTACTCCAACCTTGAGGATGGCGCGGAGCGCGTGCGCCACCAGGCGCAGATCTTGATCAACACGTTCCGCCTGCGCACGCTCGGCTGGCCGGTCTGCCATGCGCTGCCGCACGCCTTTGATTACTTTGGCGACGAGGTTCGCAGCGCCGAGGGCTTCTTTGCCGTTCTGGCGGCGCTTGGCCAGACCAGCCTTTTCCGCACGCACGAGGTGGCTCGCGTCAATGCCGTACTAAAGACGCTCGGCGCGATCAACGGTCGCTAAGGACAGCGCGCCAGCAGCACACCCTCTTCGCCGCTTGGCGAAAGCGCGCTGGTGAGCGGCTCAAGGCCAGCGGCAACGACCAGCGCCCGCAGCCCAGCCGGTGTGTGGCGGGCCGAGCGCAGCAGCCGCACCGAGCTGCCAGCGCTGAGCGGCAGCGGCCCGCCCTCAAGCTGCAGCTCAAGATCGTCCAGCGGTTCCAACCAGGCGCCAACCGCGGCCTCGGCGCCGGCGCCGGGATCGTCAAGCAGGCCAATCCGCAGCTGCGCCTGACCGCGCTCAATGCCAACGTCGTCGCAGAGCGCCCAGAGCCAGTCACGCGTTAGCGCGTTGTCGTACTGGGCGGCAATCCGCTGCAATGCGTCGTCATCTTCAGGCAGCAGGTTGGCGCTGACGGCCAGCAGGTCGCCGGGCCGCAGCAATGCCAGCGCCGCGGCAATCGCGGCAAAGGCCTCGATCCCTGCCAGCATCCCGTAGAGCGTGATGACGCGGGTGCCAGGCGCCTGCCCGACCGCGGCCGCCAGGTCGGGCGCTGCCAGCGCAAGGTCGCAGAGGATCGGCCGGCGCAGCGCAGCGCCGCCAGCGCCGCGCAGCTGGTCGGCGGCGATCTGCAGCAGCGGCAGGCTGACATCGATCGGCGTCGCGATCACCGGGCCGCCGGGCGGCAGCGCCTGCAGCAGCCGGCGCTCCTTCGCGCCGTCGGCGCAGCCCAGGCCGATCACGTGGACGCCGGCTTGATCAAGCTGCTCGCCGATCGCCGCGTTAATAGCGTCGTAGGCCTGCATCCCGTCAGCAGCGTCGCGGGCCGGTGAGTAAGCGGCAGCGATCGCGCGCCAGAGCCGCGCCTGCCGTGCGCTGAGGTAATGCTGGCGCGTCGCAACCTCACCGCCCGCCAGTCCGGCCCGCAGCTCAGCCGCGACAACGTCCGGATGGACGCTGCGGTGGACGCAAACGTCGATCATCGGCGGGGCTGCGGGATCGGCGGCCATCCAGCCAGAATACGCGCCGCCCGCAGGGCACCGCGCGCCGCGGCGCGCGGTGTGGCAAGCTTCGCGGCGAAACGCAAACGACTTATCGGAGAAATTTGACATGGGAATTCTTGACGGCAAAGTGGCAATCGTCACCGGCAGCGCGCGGGGTATCGGCCGGGCAACGGCGGAGATCCTCAGCGAGCACGGCGCGAAGTTGCTGATCAACGACCTTGACGGCGATGTTGCCAAGCAGACGGCCTCGGAGATCGGCGGCGAGACAGTCGTCTTTGCCGCCGACCTGACCGACCCTTCCGCCCCGGCCAAGCTCGTCAAGACAGCGATCGATGAGTGGGGCCAGATTGACATCATCGTCAACAACGCCGGCTACACGCTCGACGCGGCGGTGCACAAGATGAGCGACGACTGGTTCCAGCGGATGCTCGACATTCACGTCGTTGCACCGTTCCGGATTGTCCGCGAAGCCGCGCCCTACCTACGCGAGCCGGCCAAGAAGGAGAGGGACGAGGGCGTTGAGGTGTTCCGCAAGATCGTCAACGTTTCCTCGGTCTCCGGCACGATGGGCAACGCAGGCCAGGCCAACTACGCGGCCGGCAAGGCAGCGGTCGTCGGACTGACGAAGACACTGGCGAAGGAGTGGGGCCAGTTCAAGATCAACTGCAACGCCGTTGCCTTCGGTTACATCGAGACCCGCCTTACGGCCTCAAAGGATGAAGCCAACACGATGGAGATTGACGGCGAGAAGGTTCAGCTTGGTATTCCCGACCAGAAGCGCGGGATGGCGTCGATGCTGATCCCGATCGGCCGCCCCGGCACGCCGCAAGAGGCCGCCGGCGGCGTCTTCTTCCTCTGCTCGCCGTGGAGCAACTACGTGCACGGCCAGACGCTGAACATCACCGGTGGTCAGTTCACCGGCATGACGACCTAGCGCTTTTACTGGCCGCGGTAGGGCGAGAGCCTGAAGCCGTGCGCGCCGCTGGCGCTGCGGACGAACGATCCAGTGTCGCCGCGCAGCCGCCAGGGCGACGGCAGCACACCGGCGCGCTGGCCGAGCAGCGTAGGCAGGATCTTGACCGCTTTGGCACAGTCGGTCGAACCGAAGGTCGTGATCGAGTAACGCCCCTTATTGACAAGGAACTTCTTGCCGATCGGATCGTTGTTGTTGACCGTGAAGAAGGGGCCGCAGCGGTACTCGCCGCGCGACGGGAATGTGCCGGCGCCGTCAACTGCCTTGTAGGCAAAGCGGGCCGTGAAACCGGCCGATCCGCGGCTCAGCTGAATCGCTCCTGGGCCAAGCCGCGCCGCGCGCCAGCTGCCGTCCGCGTCGCCGGTTTTGTAAAGCAGCGCAAAGAAGTTGCGCGCAGCAGCGGCGCAGCTGAGCGAGGTTGACGAACGCAGCAGGCGGTAGCGGCCGGCGCCAACCGACAACTGGTTGAGCTTGCCGGCCTGAGCGACGCTGAGGTACGGGCAGCCACGGGCGGAGCTGCCGGCGGCGGTTGCGGACGCTACACGGAAGCGCTGGCCGGCGGCGTTGGCAAAACCGGTCGGGACGCTGACAGACTTCCAGCCAAGTGGAAGCTTCGTCGTCCAGCTCTTCTGGAACTCGCCGAATAGCCGCGCCGCCTCGTTGCAGTTGAGGTTGGCGGTCGGCGCCAACGTGTAGGCACCGGCCGCCAGCTTCAGGCTGCCTGCCTGAGATCGTTCCAGCACCTGATAGGTGCCGGCGCAGTTGCTGAAAACGGGCACTGCTTCGCCCGGCACTTCGGTTTGAGCGAGCGCCGCGGTCGACGCGCCGGCCAGTGCCGACGCGCAGACCACGGCTGCGCTCAGAATCACAGCCAGATGACGATGGGACGACTTATTCATCGCCATCCGGAAGCTAACTGCCGACGCGCTTGACCTTGAAGCCGTCGGTCGTCGAGGGGCTCATCCAGAAGCTCTTCGCTGAGACATTCATCTTCCATGGCCGGGGCAGCACGCCAGCCCAGTCATTATTGAGGAAGTAGGAAAAGTCGTTCGATGCCGAAGCACAGTTGAGCCCTGGTGTGTTGTGGCTCAGCAGCGAAATCGTATAGCGGCCAGCCGGCAGTTGCATCGCACCGATCCGATCGTTGTGCAGCACCCGGAAGGTGCCGGGGCAGGTCAATCCGCCAGGCGTCGGCGCGGGGTCGTGGCCAAGCGTAGCTTGGAAGTCGACCTTCGTTCCGACCTTCGTGAAGCGGCGACGCTCGCCCGAAAGCAATTTGACCTTCCACGGCTTCGGAAGATTGCCAGCCGGACGTTGGAGGAACTGCTGGAAGGTCTTCGTTACCTGAGCACAGCTCATCTGGCTGGCGACCATGGTGTAAGGGCCGGCCGGGAACTTGACCGAGCCGATGTGGTCGTTGTGCATCACGCGGAACTGGCCACAGGACACCGATGCATTGGCAGTCGCGGCCTGTGCAGCAGCCGGTAGCGCAGCGATTGCCGCAAGCGCCAAGGAAAGCGTTAGGAAACTACGAGTTTTTGTACTACCGATTTTATTCATACCGGCATTATGGCGAAGACGGCGGCGGGATGCGCCGGTTCAGATCCGCGTCGCCGCCGCCCGCCTAAGCGGCAGGAAGCACGGCGACTGGGCAGCTGACGCCGGTGCTGCCGAGGCCACAGTAACCGCGCGGCACTTTGTGCAGGTACTGCTGGTGGGAATCCTCGGCGTAGTAGAACGGGCCGGCAGCCGCGATCTCGGTCGTGATCACGTCTTTTCCAGCGGCCTTCAATGCCTCGCCGTAGCTTTCGGCCGACGCCAGCGCCGCAGCCTGCTGGTCCTCGCCGTCCCAGTAGATCGCCGATCGGTACTGAGGGCCGACGTCGTTGCCCTGCCGCATGCCGTGGGTCGGATTATGCCCTTCCCAGAACGCTTTCAGCAGCTGCTCGTAACTAATCTCCGCAGGGTCATAAGCCACCAATACCGCTTCGGTGTGACCGGTGCGACCGGAGCAAACCTCTTTATAGGTTGGGTTGGGCGTCATGCCGCCGGCGTAACCGACGGCGGTCGAAACAACTCCGGGCAGCTGCCAGAAGATCTTCTCCGCCCCCCAGAAGCAGCCGAGGCCGAAGACCGCACTGCGAACAGCTTCGCCAAACGGCGCCTTCAGCGGCGCGTCGAGTACGGCGTGCCGCTCGGAAATCCCCGGCAGCTCAGCCTCGCGGCCCGGCAGCGTCTGCTGCGGCGCCGGCTCATCAAATATCGCTGCCAGCGTCTTACGAAACATGCTTAGCGGCTACCGCCGCCAAAGATCTGGATGAAGAAGAGGAAGACGTTGAAGACGGTCAGGAAGATGCCGGCTGCCAGCGGAATCACTTCCTTCTGACCGGCGCGGCGCAGACGGTTGAAGTCAAGCACGACGAACAGGCCAAAGACCACCAGCCCGACCACCGCATAGATCAGTCCACCGCCGGGAATGCTGACGAAGATCGTCACAATGCCGAAGACGATCAGTGCCAGCAGCGCAAAGAAGGCGAAGCGGTAGAGGTAGCTGAGGTCCTTACGGATCGCGTAGCCACCAACGCCGAGCGCGGCGACGAACAAGGCGGTCGCGCCAGCCGCCTGATAGAGAACCGTCGAATCGGTTACGGCCCAGTAGTTGAGCGAGTAGCCGACGGCGATTCCAAGCAACAGACCAACCGAGAACAGCAACACCAATGCAAGCTGGCGCAGACCCTTGTTGTTGGCAACGTTGAGGCCAATGATGCAGCCGAACGCAAGGATCCACGGCACGATGACGGTGACGCCGGTGACGCCGCGGCCGATGTAGGCGCCGAGCGCAGCAAAACCGCAGGTGACCGCGACAAGACCCATCACCTGACCAAAGATTGCCAGTGCGCGTTCGCGCGATACCGGTTGTGAGACAGCAAATCCGGGAGTAGACATGGCTCTATTCTAGACCAATCGTGAGCGGTATTGGGCCCGATCGTCGATAGGCTGGCGCAATGGCCTCAGAGAGCGGATTTGACGCGGCAACCCTGAGGCGCTTCGCCGACCTAATGGTCGGCTTCGGCGCCAACGTACAGAAAGGCCAGATCGTCGCGATCGGCGCCGAGATCGGCAAGGAGGAGGTCGCCCGCGCACTGGCCGCCAGCGCCTACCGTCACGGCGCGCGGTTCGTTGATGTCGGCTACTTCGACCCGCATGTCAAGCACGCCCGGCTCGCCAACGCCGACCCTGAAACACTCGCCTTTGTCCCCTCTTGGTATGGCGAACGGATCCTCGCGCTCGGCGATCAGCGCTGCGCGCGGATCGGCCTGAGCGGACCGACCGCGCCGGGGCTGTTTGACGACATCGACCCAAAGCTGGTCGGCAAAGACCAGCTGCCAGCGGTCAAGGAGTCCGGCACGATTGTCAACGACGCGACAACCAACTGGACGATCGGTCCCTGCCCAAGCGGCGCTTGGGCCCAGCTGGTCTTCCCTGAGCTGAGCGCCGATGACGCACTGGCGAAACTGACCGAGCAGCTGATCCACGTCTGCCGGCTCGACCAGGACGACCCGGTCGCCGCCTGGCACGAGCGGGCCACGGTGCTCGTTGACGCAGCCGCAAAGATCACCGAGCGGCGCTTTAACGCGCTTCACTTCGAAGGGCCAGGGACCGACTTGACTGTTGGCTTGCTGCCAACCAGCAAGTTCCTCGCCGCGCAGTTCCAGACCGTTGACGGGATCGACCACATGCCGAACATTCCGTCGGAGGAGATCTTCTCAGTGCCCGACCCGGCGCGCACATCGGGCCTTGTGACTGCAACGAAGCCGCTGGTGCTGGGCGGGTCGATCATCAGCGGCTTGGTAGTTGAGTTCAAGGACGGCAAGGCGGTCAGAATCGATGCCGACCAGAACGCCGAGATCCTGCGCGGCTACTGCGAACGCGACGAAGGCGGCTCACGGCTCGGCGAAGTTGCCTTGGTTGACGGCGAAGGGCGGATCGGCAAGCTCGGCACAACCTTCTTCGACACGCTGCTCGACGAGAACGCCGCTAGCCACATCGCGCTCGGGTCGGCCTACGGAATGTGCCTCGACGGCGACGCCGACCGCGAGAAGATCAACCTCAGCCGGATCCACGTTGACTTCATGATCGGGTCAGCTGAAGTCGTCGTCAGCGGCATCAACGGCGACGGTGGCCGCACTGAGCTGCTCGCCGCCGGCGAGTGGCAGCTCTGATTGACATCCTCCCCCAGCTGAAGCAAGGGGATTCCTAGGCTGCGCATAGTGCGCTCCCAGTGGTTGACGTTTCGTTGGGTCTGCCGGTCGCAGCTAATGCCACAACCGGTCTTACGGTCCCTCCACGTCCAGTAGCGACAAGCCCTGCCGCCAGAATGTTTTTTGCGGCGTTTATGTCCGCGTTTGTTTGATGCCCGCACTTGATGCAATGGAAGACCGCTTGGCTCTTACGGTTGTCCTTGTCTGTGTGGCCGCACTTCCCGCATTTGAGGCTGGTGTTCTTCGCTGACACTTTGACGAACTCCGCATCCGAGACCGCTGCCTTCTGCTCGAGGCGAAGCGTGAAAGCAGCCCAACCACGGGCTGCTATCTCGCGATTAAGGCCGCTTTTAGCTTTCACGTTGCTGCCGGGTTTCTCGACAGTACCTTTGGTACTTCTGAGCATGTTCTTCACGCGCAAGTCCTCAACAACGATCAGATCATTGCTTACGACAAGTTCAGTCGTGACTTTCTCCCGCCAATCTTTGA
Organism: Solirubrobacteraceae bacterium; assembly: GCA_039744075.1. Classification (GTDB taxonomy): domain Bacteria; phylum Actinomycetota; class Thermoleophilia; order Solirubrobacterales; family Solirubrobacteraceae; genus F1-60-MAGs163. The sequence continues at coordinate 17,414 of JBCJUC010000009.1, read as the reverse complement.
GACGATCGGCTTGACGGACCTTCAGCTTGGCAATCTGACCTCGTGTCCTGCCGCGCCTGTTACTGCCTTTCACTTGACGGGCAAACTTACGCTGAAGTCGCAACAATCGAGCCTTCTCGCGGGCTCCTGGCGTTGGGGCATCGAAGTGCGCAGCGTCGCTTGTCGTGATCGTATTGGCAATACCAAGATCAATTCCAACTGTGCGACCAGACGTGATCTGCAACAACATTGGTTGCGGCGCGGAGAATGCGACATGCCAGCGGCCGACAGCATCACAAGTAACACGTCCCATGCCGTATTTTTCTGGCAATCGACGAGAGAGCCGGAAACGGACGTGACCACACTTCGGAACGTGAACAGTTGCCCACTTCCCGTTGATGATCCTAACGGAGGTATCACGGATACAGAAGCCTTCATTTCTTCCGGCTTTACGCCAGGTCGGATGGCGATGAGTCCTCCGCCACCAATTAGAACAAGCTCGCTCAAAATCGCGTAGTGCTTGTTGCTGCACGCTCGAAGCGCCTTCTCCTAACCACGAGACTTTCCTCAGCTCAGCCAATTGGCGTTGGCGTTCCCCAGCGCCGGGAGCCTTTTGTCCAGCAACACGCCGGTCGTAAAGATTGAACTGTTCTAACGCCAGATTCCAGATGAAACGAGTGTCGTTGCAGTGGCGGGCGAAACCCTCTGTTTGGTCCCGATCTGGGTAAATGCGATAACGATGGGCCATTTAGGCATCCACCTGTTGATCCGCCGAATAAACCGTCTTATTTGAGGACTGATACCGCATCATTCTAATAGGACCATAGATTAGGAACCGGCCAGAACGGCGCTCACGCGCCGCCTCGGCTTGACCCCTCCCTGAAGGAAGGGGCTTGCGCCGACACCCGGTCAGCCCGCGCGCCGGCTCGGGTGGCGGCGCCACCACCAGACGACCGAAAGCACGCCGAGTACGAGCAGCACCACGGCAAGGAGCGGCGTCCCGGCCGCCCCGACAACGTCGGAGACTCTCTCCCACTCCTCCCCCAGGACCCAGCCGGTGCCGATAAGCGCGGTGTTCCAGATGAGGGTGCCGACCAGCGTGAGCAGGATGTACGAAAGCCTTGACATCTTGAGCGTCCCTGCCGGGAGCGAGACCAGACTCCGCACGCCGGGGATGCAGCGGCCCACCAGCACGACGATCGGGCCGCGACGCTCAAACCAGGCGTCGGCCCGGTCGAGCTCCTCCGGCCCGACTCGCAGGAGCGAGCCGTAGCGCAGCACGAACGGCCGTCCGCCATAGCGGGCCAGCTCGTAAAGGAAGATCGAGCCCAGGACCGAGCCGAGCGTCGAGGCCAGCAGCACGCCCACGAAGCTCAGCTCGCCGCGCGCCACGAAGAAGCCGGCCAGCGGCAGGACAACCTCGGAAGGGATCGGCGGAAAGACGTTCTCCACGAACATCAGGGCAACCAAGCCAAGCAGGCCGAGGTCGCGGATCACCTGGGCCACGGTGTCGGTGACGGCGCCGGTGATGGTGAAGGTCTCGAGCGCGATGGCCATGAGGCGACAATGCTACGGGGTGGGGGCTACGCTTCCCGGGCCGACGGGCCCCAGGAGAGGTGCCGGAGTGGTTGAACGGGCACGACTGGAAATCGTGTAACGGGGGTAACCCCGTTCGAGGGTTCGAATCCCTCCCTCTCCGCTGCCGCCCGGCCGCAAAGCAGCGCAGCGACCGGCGCCAGCAGCGATACTGCCGCTCATGAAGATAAATCGCTGCCGCTCGCTTGCCATCCTGCTGACCGTCGCAACCTCAGTGCTTGCCGGATCAAGCGTCGCCTCAGCGGCTGCGCCAGCCTGCAACGGCTCGCCAAAACTCTGCTCGCGCACACTCGACAAGGTTGTGCTGCCCGGCAGCCACAACGCGATGTCGAGCAGCAAGCTCGGCTGGGGCATCCCCAACCACGTGATCACGATGGCCGAGCAGCTGAAGCGGGGCGTCCGCGCGCTGCTGATCGACACCCACTACGGCGTGCCTGGTAGCTACGAGCTGGGCGGGCAGAAGATCAACTTCGTCACGACGGTCGAGCCCTCAGACCCGAAGCGTCAACTCTACCTCTGTCATAACAAGTGCGAGATGGGCGCGACACCGCTGGCCAACAGCCTGAAGACGATTCTCAGCTTCGTTCGCAGACACCCGCGCGAGGTCTTCGTGATCATCAACGAGGACTACACGAAGCCAGCGGGCTTTGCTGCTGCCGTCGTCAAATCGGGCCTAAAAAAGTACCTCTACAGCGGTTCGCAGACGAAGTTCCCGACGCTGGCGAAGATGATCGCCAGCGGCCAGCGCGTCGTGATGATGTCGGAAGGCGACAACGCGCCGGCCGGCAGCGCGATTTCGAAGTGGTACTTCAAGGCCTACGCGAAAGCGCTGAACGAAACTCCCTACTCGTTTCTCAGCGCCGACCTGCTGACCGCGCCGGCAAACTTGGCGGCAAGCTGCGTCACCAACCGCGGCCCGGCGAAGGCGCCACTCTTCCTGATGAATAACTTTGTCACGCGCCCGCCATTAGGGATCAGCTCGCCCGACGACGCCGTCAGCGTCAACGCCAAGGCGGCAATCGTCGCGCGCGCCCGCGCCTGCCAGAGCGTGCGCGGCAAGCTGCCAACGATCCTCGCCGTCAACAACGTTGAAACAGGCGACGTCGTTGGCGCCGCAAAGTCGCTTAATGGCCTCCGCTGATTGCCGCGCTCGGGCAATCCGCTTCCAGCCGCCGGTGCCTAGCGCTCGGCCAGTCTCCGCTGGCGCCGAGCGTCGGCGGCGGCCATTACCTCAGCGTCGCCGTCCTCAAACTTTGGAAGCGGAGCGGGCCTAGCGTCCTCGTCGAGGGCGACCATCGTGAGGTAGGCAGTAGCGACGAGCCGCCGCTCGCGGGTTACCGGGTTCTCGGCCCAGGCCTCTACCTCGACCTCGATCGAGCTCCTCCACGCTTGGTTGACCCGGGAGTTGAGGCTGAGGATCTCGCCAACGAACACGGGGGTGCGGAAGCTCATCGAATCGACGGCAGCGGTGGCGACCCGCATCCGCGCAAAACGCAGCGCCGCCAAGCCGGCGGCCTCGTCGATCAGTCGCAGCACGACGCCACCGTGAACATTGCCGCTCGCGCTGGCATCGCCCGGCCCCATCCAGAGCGTGAGCGCAGGCTCCATCTGGCTCACCGGCCGATCGCCTCCACCAGTTCGCGGTCGTGGGCGTAGCTGAGCAGCTCGATCGCCTCGGTCCGCGTTAGCCAGCGCAGATCGTCAACCTCATCGTTCTCGACGAAGTCACCGTCGAGAACCTTCATCCGCCAGTAACGGACGGTCTTTGGACGGCCGCGATTGTCGGTGTAGCTGACCGGGTCGAGCTCCTCAGCCAGCTGGCAGCTAAGGCCGGTCTCCTCCAGCACTTCACGCAAAGCGGCGCGCTCGAAGCTTTCGTTTTTGTTCAGCTTGCCCTTCGGCAGTGACCAATCGTCGTAGCGCGGGCGATGAACGACGGCAATCAACCCGTCCCGTTCAACGACACCACCGGCTGCCTCAATCGTCCGTGCCACGCCACTCACTTGCGACCACGCGCAGCGATTTCGATCAGCTCGCTAGGCCGCATCAGCACGATCAGCTCCGGTCGGCTGGCACCGAGCCGCAGGCCGGCCAGGCCGCCCTTCTTCATGTCGATCCTCGCGCCGGTCAGGTCGTAGACGACCTGACTGAAGTCGGGCTCGTGACCGACGATCAAGACGCGGTCGCCATGCTCCGGGCCGAGCAGGTCAAGCGCCGCGGCGCCGTCAAAGCCGCCGGACAGTGGCTCAAACTCGGTCGGCTTGACGCCAAGCGCAGCGCAGGCCGCAAGTGCAGTCTCACGCGCACGGACCTTCGGACTTGTCAGCACCGCCGACGGCTCAAAGCCAAGCGCCGCCAGCGCCAGGCCGGCAGCACTGGCCTGCTCGATTCCGCGCTCGCTCAGCTGGCGATCTTGATCGCGGCGCGCGCCGTGGGGCTCGGCGTCGCCGTGCCGCAGTAACCACAGTTGCTGGGCCATCGCCACTCAGGGTAAACGACTAGTTCGCTCGCAAGCGGATAACCTTGTGCGTCGATGTCTGTGCACGAGATAGCCGATGACGACATTGTTCGCAGCCACGAACAGGGCGCAGCGAACGAACGTGAGCCACTGGTCGTGCTCGAACCGTTGATTGGGTTCCTCGACGCCGTCGGGATTGGCAGCGGTGAACTACAGATCGAGCCGATCGGCGACGGCCACTCCAACGTGACATACGCAGTGCAGCGCGGTGATCGGCGCTTTATCCTGCGCCGCCCGCCGCGCGGCCCGCTGCCGCCAAGCGCCCACGACGTGCTGCGCGAAGCGCGCGTGATCGGCGCGCTCGGGCCGACTGCGGCGCGCGTGCCGCAGGTGCTGGCGGTTGGCGACGACGCCGCGATCATCGGCGCGCCGTTCTTCATCATGGAACAGGTTGACGGCGAGGTAATCAGCTCCGAGCTGCCGGCGATCTTTGACGCGCCGGAAGAGCGGCGGCGGATCGGCGAGCAGCTGATCGACGCGCTGATTGAGCTGCACAGCGTCGACTGGCGGGAGGCGGGGCTTGAAGGCTTTGGCAAGCCGACCGGTTACCTGGAGCGCCAGCTGCGCCGCTTTGGCGGCCTCTGGGAACACAACCGCACGCGCGAGCTTGAGGACGTTGACGCGGTCGGCAAATGGCTGCAGGCCAACCTGCCCGAGTCCGGCGAGGCGACGATCGTCCACGGCGACTATCGGCTTGGGAACGTGATCTTCGAAGCGCAGGCGCCGGCCAGATTGGCAGCGATCCTCGACTGGGAGATGGCGACGATCGGCGACCCGCTGGCCGACCTCGGCTACTTCGCGACGCGCTATGTCGACAGCGACGATCCACCGCTCGGGATGTTTGAGCTGAACGCGATGACGCGCGAAGAAGGCTTTCCGCTGCGGGCTGAGCTGATCGCCCGCTACGAGCAAGGTTCGGGCCGCGCGATGACCGACACCCGCTGGTATCAGACGCTGGCGCTGTGGAAGGCCGTTGTCTTCATGGAAGGGAACTACAAGCGTGCGATCAGCGGCTCGACCGACGACCCGTACCTGAAGCAGTTTGGCGACGGCGTGGTTGAGCTGGCAGGCCGCGCACGGACACTGGCCGATGGCGCCTAGCGCAACTCGCGGCCTGCTGGTCGACTGGGGCGGCGTACTGACGAGCGACGTCTTCGTCGGCTTTCAGCTGTTCTGCAAGGACGAAGGGCTTGACCCGCTGCGCGTGCGCGACCTGTTCGCCGCCGACCCAGACGGCCGCCAGGCACTCAGCGAGCTAGAGAGGGGCCTGATCAGCGAGCCCGAATTTGAGCAGCGGCTGACCGCCCTGCTCGGTTTGAGCGAGAAGAGAGGCCCGGGACTTGTCGATCGCGTCTTCGGATCGATCGTCGCCGAGGAGGAGCTATTTGAGGCGCTGCGGATCGCCCGCTCGAAAGGAATCGTCACCGGCCTACTGTCGAACTCCTGGGGAATCGATCGCTACCCGCATGAACAGCTGCCGGCATTGTTCGACGCCGTCGTGATCAGCGGCCAGGAAGGTGTCCGCAAGCCGGACGAAGCGATCTACTGGATCGCGATCGAGCGGATGGGATTACCAGCAGAGGCGATCGTTTTCGTCGATGACCTGCCCGGCAACCTAAAGCCGGCGCGCGCAAACGGCATGCATACGATCCACCACACCAGCGCCGCCGAAACGATTGACCAGCTCGAGCGGCTGTTCGCCGAGCCGCTGCGCTAAACGCCAGCGCTAAACCCCAGCACCGGCGCCGATCCGCTCGCGCAGCTCCTCACCGCGCCCGGCGGCAACCGCCCGCGCGGCGCGCGAGTCGGTCAGCTCAACCCCTTCGGAGCGGGCAAACTCAATCAGCTCCTGACGTTCATCGCTCTGCTGCGCCGTCTTCAAGAAGAGCCACGCCAACAGCCCCAGCGTCAATACCGACCCTTCGAACATCATCAGGCCGCCGGCGAACGCCTGATCGGAGGCAGCGCCAACGTTCCACTTCGCGTGGCCGGGGTCATAGACGCGGTAGAAGACGTCACCAAAGAGCAGCACGTTGCCAAGCACTGCTCCGGTCAACCGCACAGCAACGATGTAGGCGAACTGCGCTGCCGTGCCAAACCAGCCCGGCTTTGGCAGCGGCCCCAGCAGTGCCATCCAGACGTTGATCCCGAGCATCACAAAGGCGGCGTGCTGAACAACGTGGATCAGCTCATTGCGGACCGCTGCCTCATGCAGCAGCGGCAGATGCCAGATGTAAAGGTTGATCGCCCACAGCGGGAAGGCAACGAGCGGGTTGATCAGTACGCGCAGCCGATCAACGCCCGGCAGCTGCAGCACCGGCGCCAATAGCGGCGCCGTCAGGCCAACAACGATCAGCAGCGTCGCAATGTCACCGAGCAGCAGGTGCTCGACCATGTGAACCGAAAAAAGATCACCGGCGATACTGCCGATCGGCGAGCCAATCGCAATGACGATCAGCGCTAGGCCCGAGATCATGCAAACCTGGCGCCAGCCGGGCACGGCGCGCCGCGTGCCGCGCAGCGTCTGCACGCGGCGCGCATAGAGCAGCGCGGCGATTACCGCCGGAAACAGCAGTAGGAAGAGCAGCACGGCCCTCTAGGTTACGCCGCGCGCCCTCAGGACAAGCTCTTCAAACAGCGCGTCTCCTGCCGGCACTCCTGCCATCAGCTCGGGGTGCCACTGAACGCCGACAAACCAACCGCCACGATCGATCTCCGCCGCCTCGGTTACACCATCCCCGCTCCAGGCGCTCGCGACGATTCCATCGCCGAGCACGTCCAGAGCCTGATGATGAACCGTGTTGACATTGACGCAATCGCTACCGAGGATCGCCGCCAACTTGCTTGACGGCTCAACCCGCACCGAATGCAACTCGCTTGCGTGGCACGCGCCAGCGTCGTGGCCATCGACCGTTTGGATCAACGTTCCACCACTCATTATATTGGCAAGCTGGAGGCCGCGACAGATCCCGAGGATCGGCAACCCAACCTGCCGCGCCGCCCGCCAGAGCGCAAACTCGTGAAGGTCGCGAGACGGGTCAATCCAACGCTCATCGTTCGTCGATCCCGGCAGGTCGATGTCCTGACCACCGGACAAGATAAGCCCGTCAAGTGCCGCAAGCTGTGCTTCGGCCAACCCCGGTTCAGTGATCGGAAGGAGCAGCGGCACACCTCCTGCGCGCTCGACCGCCGACGTCATCCCCTTGACGGCCGTATCACCACGGTCGGGCCCGTAACCGGTCTGAATATCTCTCGGAACGGCAGTGATGCCGATCAGCGGTCTAGTGGCGCTCAGGTTGACAGCCATGCACGCACCAGTGTATTCATTGCATACGGTGGTCGGGCAGGCGCTGTCTGCACCCCACCGTAAACCAAGCATGAGCTTCAGCGAGCGCCTCCACCACCCCTCAACTACAGGCCTTGGTCTGCGCTTCTACGCAGTTCTACTATTCGCCTTCCTCTACCTCCCGCTCGCCGTCATCGCGGTCTTCTCGGTCGTCAATAATCAGATCGCTTCGCTGCCGCTCGGCAGCCTGACATGGAAGTGGTACAACGAAGCCTTCAGCAACAGCGAAGTCTTGCTTGCACTCCAGGGATCCGTAATCGTCGCGGTCGGCGCCGTGATCATCGCGGTCACGCTCGGCGTCCCGGGTGCGCTGCTGGTTGACCGCTACTCATTCCCCGGCAAAGTCGTCTTCCAGAAGTTCGTGCTGCTGCCGCTGATCCTGCCGGGGGTGATCACCGGTGTTTCCTTCCAGACATTCTTCCAGTTGATCGACTTCAAGCGGTCACTACTGACAGTGACGCTGGCTCACGGAACCGCGCTCGTCTCAACCGTGCTGACAACCGTTTACGCCCGTCTACTGCGCCTTGACCGCTCGCCCGAGCAGGCCTCGCTGGACCTCGGCGTTTCCCCGATCGGGACGTTCTTCCACGTGACGCTCCCGAGCATCCGCACAGCGATCCTTGCCAGCGGGCTGCTGGCCTTCACGCTGTCATTTGACGAGATCCCCGTAACGATCTTCACTATCGGACCGCAGAACACCCTGCCGATGTACATCTGGTCGGCGTTGCGCACCGGCGCACAACTACCGGCACTGAATGCGATTGCCACGCTCGTCGTGCTTTCGGGCGCGATGCTCGTTATCGTCTTTGCCCTGCTGTCCAAGGAGGACAGCAGGTAAACAAGTAACGAAACAAGGGAGAGAGAGATGACAAACAAGAAGATCGTTGAAAACGACAGTCCACTAGTCACCACCCGCAGGTCGGCGCTGAAGCACGGCGCGATCGGCGTGGCAGGAGTAATGGGAGGCTCAAGCCTGCTGGCAGCCTGCGGCGGTGACTCGGACACCACAACGACGGCAAGCAGCGCCGGACCGCCGACAAACGTCTCCGGCACAGTCAACGCGCTCTGTTGGGAGGGATACACCGATGCCGCGTGGACGAAGCAGTTCACGAAGGAAACCGGCGTCAAGGTCAAGTCAACCTTCATCGGCTCGAACGATGAGCTGGTCGCCAAGCTGCGCGGCGCGCCAGATCAGTACGACCTAGTAAGCCCGTCCTCGGACACGACCAACATCCTGATCGACGCCGGGCAGGTTCGTACCGTCGATCTCAATCAGGTCCCGAACGCTAAGACGACAATCAAGTTCTTCCAGACGGCTCCGGCCGGGAACGTCGACGGCAAGCTCTACGGCGTGCCGGTCGCTTGGGGTTTCATCCCGCTGATCTACGACGCCGACGAGGTCAAGCCGGCGCCGACATCCTGGGAGGACCTGTGGGATCCGAAGTTCAAGCGCAAAATCGCAGTCTGGCAGGACATCGCGCTGATCTATACGACTGCAATCCAGCTCGGCTACAAGCAGATCTACACGCTCGACGACACCCAGCTCGCGGCAATCAAAACAAAGCTGATCGCCCAGAAGCCGAACATCCGCAAGTATTGGACGACGGCGGGAGAGCTTGCAAACCTGTTCGCCAACAACGAAGTGATCGCCGGGATGTCGTTCGGCGGTGTGACGATAACGCAGCTGCAAGCTGAAGGTCGCAACGTCGAGGAGATCATCCCGACCGAGGGGGCGACCTCTTGGTTTGACTTCTGGATGATCCCGACGAAGGCACCGAACCCCGACGCAGCACTTGCCTACCTCAACTATTTCCACAAGCCACAGACGCAGAAGCAGTTCGCGGAAATCACCGGGTACGGGATCACGAACGAGAACGCGTTCAAGCTGATGACGCCGGAATACACGAAGGTCTATGACCTAGGCAATCCAGACTTCATCGAGTCGCTGGATTACTGGAAGGCCGTGCCACGTCGCCAGAAGTACCTCGACGTGCTCAATGCGGTGATCGCTGCGTGAGTACCGCCAGTGCGAGTTCGGCCGGGGCGCCCGCAACGGGCGTCCCGGACGGGCACGGCGCCGTTGAGCTGCTCAATGTCACTAAGCGTTACGGCGACGTAACGGCGATCAAAGATCTGGACCTCCGCGTCGAAGATGGCGAATTCCTCACTCTGCTCGGCCCATCGGGATGCGGCAAGACGACGACGCTGCGGCTGATTGGCGGCTTCGAAACGCCAAACCGGGGTGAGATCCTGATTGGTGGCGACGACATGTCGGCAAGGCCCGCCTACAAGCGCCCGGTCAACACCGTCTTCCAACAGTACGCGCTCTTTCCGCATCTCAGCGTCAGCCGAAATATCGGCTACGGCCTGAAGCACACCGGCGTCGACAAGCTCGAAACGAAACAACGGGTCAGCCAGATGATGGACCTTATGCAGATCCCGGAAGTTGGTGACCGGCGCCCGCGCGAACTGTCAGGCGGCCAACAGCAGCGTGTAGCGCTGGCACGCGCACTAGTGCTGAACCCGGAGGTGTTGCTGCTCGATGAGCCGCTTGGCTCGCTCGACTACAAGCTCCGGAAAGATATGCAGTTCGAACTGAAGAGGATCCATCGCGAAGTCGGAGTGACCTTCATCTACGTCACCCATGACCAAGAAGAAGCGATGACTATGAGCGACCGAATCGTCGTCATGAATAAGGGACAGATCGAGCAGGACGCCACCCCGGCAGAGATCTTTGACCGCCCTCTGACCGCGTTCGTTGCCGACTTCATCGGTGACACAAACATCGTTCATGGAACGGTCACGCGAATCGACGGCGACCACGCCAGCGTTGACCTCGGCCCGCTCGGCGAGATCGGCGGCTCAAGCGATGATGACCTCCACACCGGTGACCGCGTTCGGGTGAGCATCAGGCCGACCGACGTTCGGGTTGAGCTCGGTGAGCCCGGCGACGCGATTGTTCAGGACTCCGTGCTGGTTGGCAGCCATATCGCTATGAAGATCACGAGCCGTGAGGAGACCGTCGTCGCCCATGTTGGTCGCGGCGCCTCGTTTGAGCCGGGGGCAGATGTCCGGCTACACGTTGATTCCGACCGGATTCGCATCTTTGCAGCCGCCAGCGCCGACCAGCCCCCGGCAGCCGACGCGTGAGCGACGCTGCAGCACAGGTCGGGCTGCCGCCGGTAACTCCCGAGGTCGAGCACAAGGAAGGGAAGGGGCTTGGGCGCGTCTTCCTCGGAGTACCAGTCGTCGGCTGGATGTTCCTGTTCTTCGCAATCCCCTACTTCCTGCTGTTCCTCCAAAGCTTCTGGAAGCCGACCGCTTTTAGCGTCTCCCACGACTGGAACCTCGAGAACTACAGGATGGTGTTCTTCGGCGACAGCCTAACGGGGAATATCTACCTCCCAACTTTGCTGCGCTCGCTGAAAGTCGGCGCGATGGTCACCGTATTCGCAACGCTGCTGGCGTTCCCGATCGCTTACCTGCTGGCCTTCAAGATCCGTAACCACCGAGCGCGTCTGATGCTCTATGTGCTGGTGATCGTCCCGCTGTGGGCGAGCTACCTGCTGCGCGCCTACGCCTGGAAGATAATCCTCGGACAGAACGGACTGTTCGCATCGGTACTTGATCAGGTTGGACTGCAGGATACCTTCCTCTCCAACCTTCTGTACTCGCAGGCTGCGGTTGTGATCACGATGACGCACATCTTCACGCCTTTCATGATCCTGACGATCTACGCGGTTTTAGAGCGGATGCCGGTAAGCCTGATCGAGGCATCAAAAGACCTCGGCGTCGGCCGAGTCAAAACATTTATGACGCTCGTTATTCCGCTCTCATTGCCGGGGGTGATCGCCGGCGCGACGTTCACGATGGGGCTGTCAACCGGCGACTTCGTCGCGCCGCAGCTCGTCGGCGGCCCGGACGACGTGATGATCGCCAACCAGGTCTTCAGCCAGTTCGGCGCGACAAACAACTGGCCGTTAGGCTCTGCAATCGCCTTCGTCCTACTTGGCTTCGTCGCGATTCTCGTTGCGATTTCGACGCAAGCAGAGAAGCGTGAGCAACTATGAGCCTCGGAGTTACATCAATCAGCAACCAGCTAGACCTGACTATCGACCCAGACGCTACCGGCGGCCTCGCCGGCAGCGTCTACCGGGAACTGCGCGCAGCGATCTGCGATCTTCGGCTTGAGCCCAACCAGCGGCTTGTCCAGAACAACCTCGCCGACCAACTTGGTATTTCCCGCACGCCGGTCCGGGACGCCTTGATGCGGCTCGCCCAGGAAGGACTGGTGCACCCCGCGCCACAGCGCGGCGGCTACCTCGTCAGCGAGTTCACGGCCCGCGAAGTACTCGACATCTACGACGTCAGATTGGCGCTTGAGCCCGCCGCGGCCGCTCAGGCGGCCGGCCACCACGGCCTAGCCGAGATTGCAAAGCTGCGCGAGCTGAATGCCTCAATCGCCGCGCAGACCGGGCGCCAGGGGGCTGGCGCCTTTGAACTCAACCGGGAGTTCCACGCTCTGATCATCAGCCCCAGTGAGAACGTCATCATCCGTCGGATGCTCAGCCAGCTCTGGTCGATGCCCAGCGCGCTGCGGATGTACAACCTGCAGATGCTCGAAGAGCATGACCCGCAGCCGATGGTCAGTGAACATGAGCGAATCATCGCGGCGTTGGAAAGCGGCGACGGAGTATCCGTCAACGACGCGGTTGAAAGCCACATCGAGAAGGCCCGCGCCGAGGCTGTCGAACATGTCGAAAAGCCGGGTCTGTAGCGTGCCGCGGCGGCAGAGAGAAGGCCTGACCCGCCTTGACAAGCCACTGAATTCACTGTACACAGCGAGTAACCGATGAGCGTTTCTTCACGGCAGCCCGAGGTAATTGCTTATGACGCGGGTGGGACGATGACCGACTGCTTCATCGTCGATCGCGCCGGAAACTTCGTAGTTGGCAAAGCCCAGACGACGCCCGACGACGAGTCCCGTGGACTGATGGAATCAACGATCGACGCGCTGGCGCAGTGGCAGACCGACACCGCTACCGCGTTCCCATCGATCGTCTCCGGCGTCTTCTCAGGAACGGCGATGCTGAACCGCCTGCACGAACGGAAGGGCGCCCGCGTCGGTTGCCTTGTCAGCGGCGGCCTTGAGGACTATCTGAGGCTCGAGCGCGGGCTTCAGACCTGGCTTGGGATGACCTACGCTGACCGCCTCCACGTCACCACGCATTACCACAACGAGCCACTTGTCCCACGCAACCGAATGCACGGGATCCGTGGGCGCATCGATGTGCAGGGACGCGAAGCAATCCCGCTCTACGAAGCAGACGTGCGCACCGCGGTCGAATCGCTACTCAAAGAGAATGTCGACGGGATCGTCATCTGCTTCCTACAGAGCTTCACAAACCCAGTGCACGAGCAGCGTGCATCTGAGATCACGCACGAGATACTTAACGAGGCCGGCACACCCGAGCTGCCGGTCTTCGTGTCGAGCGAGCTCTACCCGCTGCGCGGTGACTTTCCGCGGCTCAACTCGACCGTCATTGAAGCCTACGCCGCGGAGCCTTCCCGCCACCAGTTTCGGCGCCTTCAGGACGCCATCACTGATGCCGGAGCGGGCTTCGACCTCAGGATCATGGCGGCGCACGGCGGGACGATCGCGATCGGTTCGCGCGAGCTTGGACGGACACTCGTATCAGGCCCGATCGGCGGTGTCGTCGGCGCAGGCCACCTTGCAGAAACGCTCGGAATCAACCGTGTTGTCTGCTCCGACATCGGCGGCACCAGCTTCGACCTTGCTCTGATCAACGAGGGTCAGCTGGCGATCCGCCAGACACCCGACATCGCTCGCTACCTGCTCAACCTGCCGATGGTCGAGATCGAGTCAATCGGCGCCGGGACGGGATCATCGGTCCGTATCGACCCGGCGTCAGGACGGCCGGAGATTGGCCCTGACTCGGCTGGCGCGCGTATAGGTACTGCCTGGCCGGAGGGCGACTTCGAGACTGTCACTATCACCGACCTCAACCTCGTGCTCGGTCGCCTCAACCACGAGTACTTCCTCGGCGGAGCAGTGCAGCTAGACATCGAGCGCGCACGGGCCGAGGTCAAGCGTCAGGTCGCCGACCCGCTCGGACTCTCGCTCGATGCGGCAGCCGGCGGCGTCGTCGACCTGTTCGAGGAGCAGCTGCGTTACGCGGCTCAGGCACGCGTCCTCGCGAAGGGCTACTCGCCGGTCGATTACGCACTCCTTTGCTACGGCGGTGGCGGCCCGCTCCACGTCGCCGGGTACACCGAAGGAGCCCAGTACGCCGACGTGCTGATCCCCACTTGGGCGGCGGGCTTCTCGGCCTACGGCTGTGCTTGTGGTGACTTTTCGTACCGCTTTGACCAGACTGCCGGGATAGCTCTTACCAACGACGACCCGGCCGCAACCGCGAGCAGGCTCAACGAGGTATGGGGGCTTCTAAAGGACCGGGCAATCGCCGCCTTTGCCGGCTCCGGGATCGAACCGGGCGAAGTAACGCTGCGCTACCTCGCGAACATGCAATACAGCGGCCAGCTGAATGACATCGAGGTAACGGCAAACCCGGACGAACCGGCCGACACAAAGCGGCTGATCGCTGGCTTCGAGGACCTGTATGGCCGCCTCTACGCCAGCGGCGCTCGCTCGCCGGAGCTCGGCTACACGATTACCTCGTTGGCGCTGGTCGGCTCGGCCGAAGTCGCCAAGCCCGTCCTGCCCGACGAGCCAGAGACCGACCAACCGCCTGTGCCCAAGGCAGAAAGGCTGGCCTGGTGGAAGCAGACTGGGGTTCACGTCCCGACACCTATTTTCGAGCAGGACGACGTACGGAGCGGCCAGAGCATCGTCGGGCCGGGAATCATCGAGGCACCGGCGACAACCTTCGCGATACCGCCCGGCCGAACAGCAAGGCTCGATCGCCATCGCATCTTCCACCTTGCCGACACAGCGATTCGACAGGAACCACGATGACAACCACCGGACAGGCACCAACAGAGGGCGGGCTGACAGAGCTTCAACGGCTGCTCGGCGAACGCGAACAGCAGTTCGCGGCGACCGGGGCTTACGCCGGGCTGACCGGCGAGCTGCCATTCAAGCGCAGCGATCCGATCCTCTTTGAAAAGATCTTCTCGCGGCTGCGCGGCGGGTTGGTATCGGCCCGCGAGACAGCGCTGAACATTTCGGCATCGCCGATCGTCAAGGAACTCGGCGAACTGGCCTTCGCCTTCTATACGCCGGAGGGCGACTCGGTCGCCCTGTCGACCGGAATCATCGTCCACGTCCACACGATGTCCGACGTCATCAAACACATGATCCGTGAAGGCTTCGAAGAGAACCCCGGAATCAACCCGGGCGATATCTTCTGCAACAACGACTCGATGATCGGCGATGTCCACAATGCCGATGTCCAGACAATCGTCCCGGTCTTCTGGGAGGAGCGGCTGATCGGCTGGGTTGCGGGCGTAACGCACGTGATCGAAATTGGCGCCAGCACCCCGGGGAGCCTGCCGCTCGGCCCGATAAGCCGCTTCGAAGACGGCATCGACATTCCCTGCCGCAAGGTCGGCGCCAACAACGAGCTCTTCCGTGATCACACTCAGGGAGCCGCCAAGGGAACGCGGACGCCGCGGTTCTGGATGCTCGACGAACGTACGCGGCTGGCCGGCTGCCTTATCGGGCGCGATCAGGTCGAGCGTCTAATCGCAGACATCGGCATCGAGACCTTCTCAAGCTTCTGCTCGGAGGTAATCGAGGACGGTCGGCGAACCTTCCGCACCCGGCTGGCGACGATGACCGTCCCCGGCCGCTATCGCGCGCCGGCATTCGCCGAGATGACGCTCGCGAAGGAGGACAGGCTGCCTGCGCACGCCCGGGTTGACACGCTGATGCATGCGCCGGTGGAACTACGCGTGACGACAGACGCGCGCCTGGAACTCGACTTCGAAGGCGCGTCAAGCTGGGGCCATCACTCGGCGAACTGCACGCCGTCAGCGATGCAGGGCGGCATTTGGGTACTGCTGACGCAGACCGTCCTTGCCAACGACAAGATCAACGACGGCGCCTACTACGCGCTGAGCACGAACTTCCCGCCGGGCTCCTGGTCAAACCACCAAAATCCCCAGGCTTCAACCGGGTCGCCCTGGCGCTTCCTGATACCGAGCTTCACGGGCGTGCTCAAGAGCCTCTCGACCAGCCTCTACGCGCGCGGCTTCCTGGAGGAGGTGCTGGCACCGTACGCGATGTCTGCGAACACCTTCCAAGGCGGCGGGATCGATCAGTACGGCCGTCAGGCATCGGTAACCAACTTCTCGATGTCATGCGTTGGCGGCGGCGCAAAGCCCTTCGCCGACGGCCTCGACTATGCCGCTGCGATGTGGAACCCGCAGGGCGACATGGGCGACTTCGAAACGTGGGAGATCAACGAGCCGTTCTTGTTCCTCGGTGCCGCTGTCAAGGCGTCAACGGCAGGCAGCGGCCGCTTCCGCGGTGGTTCCGGCTGGGAGTCACTACGGCTCTGCTGGGGAACGCCGTTCTTTGAGGTCCAGAACATGGGCAACGGTGCCGTGACGATGCAGTCCGGGCTTTGGGGCGGCTACCCGGGCGCAACCGGCTACCGACACAACATTCGCAACACAGACTTCTTCGATCTGGTCGCGGAACGTGCTCCGTACCCGGTCGTCGACGGCAACACGGAGCAGTCCCAGATGATGGCCGTCTCGGGCGACCGTGACTTCGACCAGCGCACGCTGACCATGCCGGAGGCGATGGCCGAAGGCGACCTGACGCTCTCGCCGTTTCGCGGCGGCGCTGGACTGGGCGACCCTCTGGAGCGAGACCCGGCAGCGGTCGCCGAAGACGTTGACGGCAACTACGTGATTGAGCGGCTGGCCAACAGCGTCTACGGCGTGGTCCTCTGTGAAGACGGCACCGTCGACGCGGGCGCGACGGAGGCCCGTCGATCGGCGATCCGCGCAGAGCGCGCGGAAAAGTCGGTGGCGGTGATCGACTGGGTCGCAGGGGAGCGCGACCGTATCCTCGAGCACGGTGAAGGCGGCAGCGGGCCATTCTCCTTGCCGGTTCAGCGGATGTATGCCGAGTCGATGCGCCTCTCGCAGCCGTGGGCCGAGGAGTTTCGCCAGTTCTGGAGCCTGCCGACCGAGTTTGTCTTTGACATTCCAACGCCGACGATCGACATCTCCCGTCAGATCATTGCCGGGCGCGACCCGGAGGAACTCCAGCGCCAGCCGCGCACAGACGTGCGCGAGCCGGTCCCAAGCGTCCCGACCAGCGGCGAACCGGCGGTCACCACCGAGACGCTAGAAGCACTGATCGACGGCACGTTACCGGCGGGTCAGATCCGCCAGATGCAGTCGGGACGCAAGGACATCGAACGTTTCGCACTCAACCTCGAACTCGTCCAGCGCCGCTGGCCCTTCCCCGAGGATCGCGTGCTCCTGCCGATCGCGCCGCACCTTGCGATCGTCGAGCTGCCTGATGGGCGACGCGTCACACGGTCGGACTCCGGGTTCATCTTCGGTGACTACCGGGAGAACTGGAAAATGAACGCACAGATCACGGTCCGCCGGTCAGTTGAGCAGCTGCTCGAGATATACCCGGAGAAGATGCACCCCGACCCCGCCTGGAACGAGCTGCGCGAGTACTACGACCCAGTCTCATTCACGCTGCTTGACGTCGAATCGGTTCCGCCCGGCTATCCGGTCGTACACGACTTCCTGCCGGATCTTGACGGGTTCTACAGTGACTGGCTGGGCAAGCCGCTCACAGCCGAGCGCGGCGTTGACTGAAACACGCCTCACCTTCGCAGGCCTGCTGCGCGAGATCGAGAGCGGCGAGATCGACACGGTACGCGTCTGTATCGCAGACCATTACGGGATGCTGCGTGGCCGCCGACTTGTCGGAGAGGTTTTTGCAAGCGACCCCAACGGGCT
>JBCJUC010000008.1:0-47704 GCA_039744075.1 Solirubrobacteraceae bacterium | reverse complement strand
GGGATTGCGCAGACGCCCGATCAGCGGCAGGAACCGGCCGACGCGGGCCGCGTACTGCTCGTAGTCGGTTCCGTACGCTTGGCGCAAGGGCGGTTCCTCTGCGCGTGTCGTGAGCACAAGACTGGTCAGCAGCACCAGCCAGCCGACGATGCCCACCACGGTCGGGGCCAGCATGGTCGTGCCGGCGGCGGCGGCGAGCATCGCCACGTAGTTCGGATTGCGCACCACACGAAAAGGGCCGCCGGTGACCACCTGGCAGCCGTCGGCCGGCGCGATGTCCGGGCGCCACGCCGCCCCCATCGTGTTCTGCGCCCACACCGCCAGCGCCATGGCCAGGGCCACCACGGTTATGCCCTGGACGATCGTGGCAGGGGATGGCTGCGCGATCACGTCGATCAGCTCGACCGCCGCGAGCCCCGGACCCGTGAGCACCAGCGCGAACCCCAGCAGGAACAGCGCGTCGGCACGTTTCCAGCTGCCGGGGCGCCCGTGGCGATAGTCCGCACGCCCGGCGTCGCCGAAACGCGCCCGGCGTCGCCAGGACCGCAGCGGGAAGACCACGATCAAGAAGACGCTCACAAGTGTCAGCGCAAGCCACGCCATCGGTTCAGGCTGCGAGGACGTGCGGCTGATCGCGCGATCGCGCGATCAGCCGTTGGTCAGCCGAGGTCACGGTGCTCTGACCCGTCGGCTTGTGGTTCGGTTCGCCGCGTTGGCGCGCGAAGTTCCGGGGTGGCCGATCGCGGGCAGACGATCGTGGACGCTTGTGAACTATCGAAGCCCCTCGGTTGGGTGGACAGGGTGATCGCCCCAATCTACCTCGTCAGCGCAGGCCCGATCGAACGCTCCCGTTGCGCCGGCGAGCAGCAGTCCTCCTGACAGCCGACGAAGGCCGACGGGTCGCTCTCGGAGCCCTCCTCGAGCTGGCGGAGGGTTGGCTCGCTTCCGCCTTCACCACACGCCGTGGGCGCAGCCGTTGCGACACGCTGCGGGCGCAGCCGTTGCGACACGCTGCGGGCGCAGCCGTTGCTGCTCGGGCGCCCGCCGATCCGCCGTCGGCGGACTGCCGCTTCGCTCCGCGCAGCAAGCGCAGGCCATTGAGGGTGACCAGCAGCGAGATGCCCATGTCGGCGACCACGGCCATGACCAGCGTCACATAGCCCAGCGGGGCGAGCACGACGAATACTGCCTTCGTCAGCAGCGAGATTGCCACGTTCTGGCGCATGACCCGCAGCGCCCGGCGGGCCTCTAGCAGCGCCTCGGGCAGGCGCTCGAGGTCGTCAGCCATCAGGGCGACATCGGCCGACTCCAGCGCGACGTCAGATCCGGCTGCGCCCATCGCGATGCCGACGGTCGCGCCCGCCAGCGCCGGCGCGTCGTTGATGCCGTCGCCGACCATCGCCGTCGGCCCGTAGCTGTCGCGTAGCTCTCGAACCGCGGCGAGCTTGTGCTCGGGAAGCAAGCCTGCGCGCCATTCCGTGACCCCGGTGCGTTTCGCGACCGCGCGCGCCACCCGTTCGCTGTCACCGGTGAGCATGACCAGGCGCTCGATGCCTGCGCGCTCCCGCAGTGCCCAGACGGCCGCGGCGGCCTGCGGCCGCGGCTGATCGGCAAGCCCGAACACCCCGAGCACGCGGCGACCCTCGCCCAGCAGCACGGCCGTTTCGCCGCGCTCCTGGGCCGCCTGCAGCGCGTCCGGCAGCGTCGCGCCCTGCTCGGCGGCCAGGCGCGGCCCGCCCGCCCACAATCGGCGGCCGGCCACGGTCGCAGCGGCACCGCGTCCCGGCAGCGCCTCGAAGTCCGCGGCCACCGGCACCGCAATGCCGCGGTCCACGACGGCGCGCACGATGGCCTGGCCCAGCGGGTGCTCGGAGCCGCGCTCTACCGCTGCCATCAAACCCAGCAATCCGGCCTCGGTCCCGTCGCCCAGTCCAACCGTGCTCGCGAGCTCCGGGCGGCCCTCGGTCAGCGTGCCGGTCTTGTCGAGCGCCACCACCGACACAGCGCCGAGATCCTCGAGCGCCTGCCCGCTCTTGATCAGCACGCCGCGCCGCGCCGCGCCGCCGATCGCCGACACCACGCTCACCGGTACCGAGATGACCAGCGCACACGGACAGGCGACAATGAGCAGCGCCAGCGCTCGGTACAGCCATGTATCGAACTCCCCGCCCAGCAGCGTCGGCACGACGGCCAGCAGCAGCGCGGCGGAGAACACCAGCGGCGTGTAGACGCGGGCGAAGCGGTCCACGAAGCGCTCTGACGGAGCCTGGCTGCCCTGCGCGTCGGCGACCAGCTCGGCAACGCGCGCGAGCGTCGAGTCCGCCACGCCCGAGGTCGCTCGCATCGTGAACGCCCCAAAGGCGTTCAGCGTGCCCGCGAAGACCTCCGATCCCGGCTCCTTGTCCACCGGCACCGACTCTCCCGTCAGCGCCGACTGATCCACGCTCGAGTTGCCCTCGACGAGCACGCCGTCCAGCGGCAGCCGCTCGCCCGGGCGCACCACCAGCAAGGTGCCCGGGACGACCTCTTCGACCGGCACCGTCTGCTCTCGACCGTCGACGAGGATCTGCGCCTCTGCCGGAGCGAGGTCCATCAGCATCTCCACCGACCGCCGGCTGCGATCCAGCGCGAAGCTCTCGAGCGTCGTGCCCACGGCGAACAGGACGAGTAACCAGGCGCCCTCCGCATAGCTTCCGATGCCGACCGCGCCCACGGCGGCCAGCGTCATCAGCACGTTCATGTCGAGTATCCGGCGGCCCAACGCGATCAGGGCCGCATGAGCGATCGGCCAGCCGCCGACAGCGATCGACAGCAGGTACAGCGACTCGCTCACGACGCGGGACGCGTCCAGCAACGATGCGGCGACTGCCGCGAGCAGCAGGGCGATCGACGCCGTCGTTGACACGGCGCGGACGCTGCGCCGCCAGAACGGCGCGGCGGGCTCGCGGCGGCGGCCGGCCGGATGGGCCGTGTATCCCGCCCCGCGCACGGCCGCCTGCACGGCTTCGGGCGC
The DNA here is from genome assembly GCA_039744075.1 of Solirubrobacteraceae bacterium. Taxonomy (GTDB): domain Bacteria; phylum Actinomycetota; class Thermoleophilia; order Solirubrobacterales; family Solirubrobacteraceae; genus F1-60-MAGs163. The sequence continues at coordinate 44,691 of JBCJUC010000008.1, read as the reverse complement.
CAGATCGCCGTCAAGGAGCAGTGTCGCGTTACCGAAGGACACCTGGACCCCGCGCACCCCATCCAGACCCGACACCACCTTCTCCAGGGTCCGCGCGCACGAGGCGCAGTCCATGCCGTCGACACGGAAGCGCTGCGCAGCGGGACCGATCGCGGGCCTTGCGGTCTGCTCGCCCGCGGGCGCCATCGGCGCCGTCGGCACGCCGCTCACCGCGTAACCTCGGCCGACGCCTGAATGACTGCGGCGAGCAGCCCGCGCCCGCGGTCTGTCAGCGAGTAGAGAACCGTCCGCCCATCCTTACGCGAGCGCGCAAGGCCCGCTGAACGTAGCTGGCGTAGATGATGCGAGACAAGCTTGTCCTGACGCCCGCTGATCCAGGCGAGGTCGCAGACGCAGATCTCCTCGGAATCGCTCAGCGCCATCGCTAGCCGAAGCCGGGTGGGGTCCGACAGGGCCTTCGCGCCCTCGGCCACCGGGCCCAGCTGTTCCAGGTCGGGAAGCCCAAGGCGCAGCGCCTCAGCCTTCGGGAGATCCATGCACAGCAGCTCACAGGTCTCGTCCACGCTCATGGACCAATACTCTAGCGGTCATGCGGACGTTAGTTCATAGTCTTCGCCCGTTCCGCACTGCGGGCGTGCTCGCAGTGGCCGTCGTCGTGCTCGACGTCCTCAGCAAGCAGCTCGCAGAGCAGCGCCTGACTGCGCCGGTCGACGCAGTTTACGGACGATTTCGTCATCTTCGGACCGGTATGAGGGGTCAGAATTGCCGAGTTGGGGACATCTTTCGCCGCACGGTCTTCCGCGGGGCTGCGCGAGGCGGTCGAGGCTCAGTTGCTGGGCGTCCACAGCCCGCTGATCGGCACGGCCCAAAGGCGGTCCCCGAGCGGAATCGTCTGAGCTCCGGTGTAGAGGACGACGCCGGCCTTGAAGTGTTTGGGGCGCGAGTCGCGGAGCCTGGCCATCGCTCGGTAGTCCTTCGTGGTCAGGCTCGCTGTCGACTTCACCTCGACGCAGGCGAGGTCGCCGCCGCGGTCCTCGATCACGACGTCGATCTCGTCGCGACCGTCACGGTAGTGGTAGAGCTCGGGACGGTCCTCGCACCATTCCGCGTGCTTGAGCAGTTCCATGGCGCAGAAGTTCTCGAGGATCATGCCGGTGATCTGGTCGTCCTCTCTGATCCGTCGTTCATCGGCCCCCAGCAGAAACGCCATCAGGGCGCTATCGACGATGTACGGCTTGGGTTTGTGGACCTCACGCCTGCCGATGCCCGGTCGCCAGGCGCGCACGCTGCGAACTAGGAACACGTCCTCCAAGAGCTTCACGTACGCCTTGACGGTTTTGGGGTCCAGATCGAGCTGCTGTGCCATCTTGCGATAGTCAAGGAGGTTGGCGGCCTGCGGGGCCAGCAGTCGCAACAGGCCCGGGATCTCGTGGGCCTTCTGCGCTGAGGCGATGTCCCTAATGTCGCGTTCGACGATCGCCTGGATGTAGTCACGAAACCAGGCCGGTCGGCGCGCGGCCGGACGGGCGCGGACCTCTGGGTAGCCACCCTCGGCCACCACGGAGGCGAAGGCGTCGCGACCTACCGGTGCATCGACGATGCGCGGCACCCGTCCGCCTAGGAGCATCTGAACGACGTTGATCTCAGCTCCGTGGATCTCTGCCTGCGCGAGCGGCCACAGCCGGACGGTCTCCACTCGGCCGGCCAGGGAGTCGCGCACGTGTCGGTTCGACAGCAGGTTCGCTGAGCCGGTCAGCAGGAAACGACCGGGTGTCGTGTCGCGATCCACCGCGTCCTTGATCGCGAGCACGAGATCCGGGACGCGCTGAATCTCATCGATCACCGCCGGCCCGGCCAGGCCGGCCACGAAGCCGGTCGGATCGTTCAGCGCGGCGTTCCGGGTGGCCAGGTCGTCGAGCGTGTAGATCGTGGCAGGGTGGTGGTCCCTGGCGATCTCCGAGCACAGTGTGCTCTTCCCGACCTGGCGGGCGCCCAGCACCAGAACGACCCGTGTGTCGCCCAGCGCCTCGATGACCGCGGCACGGGCGCGGCGTTGAATCAGCGCGATGGTCATGAGGAGATGCGGAAATCATACTGCGTCAATGAGGAATATGCAATGCGCAGATGTGGAAAGTCTGTTGCCTCAACGTGGATCGCGCCTTACGGGATCACCGCCAGAACGTCTCGGTGGGCCTCTACAGGTAGTTGAAGGGGTTGACGGGCGTGCCGTTCACGCGCGCCTCGAAGTGCAGGTGATCGCCGAATGAGTTACCGGTGTTGCCCACGTAGCCGATTACCTGTCCCTTGCTCACCGTCGCGCCGTTCGATGTCCCGAAGCTGCTCTGGTGGGCATAGCAGGAGGCGAGCGAGCCGGTGTGCTGCACGCAGGTGTAATTGCCGTAGCCGCCAGATTGTGCGGTGGACTGCAGTAACACGACGCGGCCGTTGGCGACAGCGCGGATTGGGGTCCCGCCCCCAGCGGAGATGTCGATGCCGGCGTGGAGACGCCCCCAACGCGGGCCGAATGTGCTGGAGATCGGTCCGGTTACAGGCCATATCCACGGTCCATCGCCGCCCTTGATCGGTTGGATCGGGGCATTGCCCTGTAGCTGGCCGGTGACCTTCGCGCTTGCCTTCTCAAGCAGCGCGAGGTCCGCCTCGGTCTCCTTCCGGTCGTCGCGCACCCTGCTCAGTAGGCGATCCTTACCCCGGCGCGCATCACGGAACGCGTTCTGCGAAGCGAGCAGAGGTCGCTTGACGGAGGCGACCTCGTTACGCCGCGTCAGCACGAGTGCAGTGACCCGCTGTTGGCGCAACTCCAGCTTGTCGAGCCTTGCCGCTGTCGTGGTCGCGTCAGCCTTGGCGGTGGTCACGTTCGTGATGATTCGCTGGTCCTGGCTATGGATGCGCTGGAGAAATTCGCCGCGTTCGAGCAAGTCGGCGAAGCCCTCCGAGTCGAGCACGACGGTCACCAGACCTGGCGGTTGGGCCTGATACAGGGCAACCAACCGCTGAGCGAGCACCGTACGACCCTCGACAAGGCGTGCGCGCAGATTTACCAGCCGCCGGCGCTCCTTGCGCAGATCGGCCTGGATCGCCTCCAGCTCGGACTGCTTGCCATCGAGGTCAGCCTGCAGGTCGCTCTGACGCTTTCGCAGCTTGCCGATGCGCGGCTCCAGCTTGTTGATCTTGTCCGAGAAGCCCGCGACGTCGGATGACAGCACGCTTTCCTTGCCCAGCTTGACGTTGAGCTCAGCGCGCTTCGATTCGATCTTGCCCTGGAGCGTGGCGGAGTTGCCCGTTGGAGCATGGCCACTGGAAACCAGCGGCAGGAATGCCCAAACGAGCAACGGCAGAGCCACGCCCGCCAAGAGGCGACGCAAACGCATCGGCGTCAGCTCCTAACTCGGAGATTCACGACGCTTGGCAGCATCAACAGCATCTGATTCTGATCATACGAACGAAACGTTTTCAGACCCGTGATATTAGTTGCAAGCAGTCGGATTCCTCTTCGAGATTAATCGGACAGACTGCTAGGGGATCGACCGCCTTGCCCATCTCCCGGACGTTTGGTCCAGTCCGCCTAGCCTTCGGTCGACGAGACACCCGAGCAAGGGCCAACCAACTGGGCCATGTAATATTTGTGGACCTCTACGTCCCGCTTAATCCTCTTCTCCCATGAATCCGAGTACTGCTCTACGTATTGTCGCCATTGCCGAGGCCACGAGTTTCCTCGCGCTCCTCGTCGCCGCCTACCTCAAGCGCCAAGACGCGGGCGAGCTGGGCGTCCAGGTGCTCGGCCCCATACACGGCTTGTTGTTTCTTGCCTTCGTAGCACTCGTGTTCGTGGTCCGCGCTGGCCTAGGATGGCGTACTCGCACGACGCTCCTTGTGCTGCTCGGCGCTGTCGTTCCGTTCGGTGGCTACTTCGTCGATGGACTCCTGCGACGCTCACCGGCCACCGATCCCTAGCCCAACATGACGCCGACACTCCGCTGGATCAGAGTGCGCCAACCATGAGCAGCCGCAAGACAGTGAAACAGCGCCGGCGCGCCGAGAGGGAGAAGCAGGAGCATGAAGCTGCGGCCAGTGAGCGTCGTAGTAGACAGCGCCTGCTCGCTGCCATTGCGGTCGCGGTCGCGACAGTTGGTGTTGGGATCTTTGTCTTTGCTAGCAGCAACGACAAAGGAGGCAAGACACCGCAGGGCTCGGAGACTTCCTTCGGACAGCACTACGCGGGTCTAGAACAGCGGCGGCTGCAGGCCGGTGTATCGACCATGTCCACGGCGAACGTTGACGCTCCTCACATCCACATACAACTCAGCGTTTGGGTTGATGGCAAGCGCGTCGAGGTGCCATCGAACATCGGCGTCGACCCGCAACTGCCGCATGGTGACATGGCCAGCTTGCACACCCACACGCCCGACGGCGTCGTCCACGATGAGGGTCAGGGCAACGCGACACTGGCCATGGTTTTCGCCATCTGGGGCGTGCCGTTCAGTGCTAACGGTCTTGGCCCCTATCGCGCCAGCGCGAGCAAGTCTGTGCAGATGTGGGTCGACGGCAAGCCATCGCAAGCCTTCGGCGCGCTCAAGCTCAAGGACAAGCAACAGGTCGTCGTCAGCTTCGGAAGGCCGAGCAACGATCCACCCGCCGGCTGACGCGCGCCGGCTGATCCCTGACGCAGGCCACCCTCCTAGAGACGATCGCTTATTTCGAGCTACTTTTTAAGCGCGCCCGAGAGGATTCGAACCTCTGACCTTCGGTTCCGTAGACCGACGCTCTATCCAGCTGAGCTACGGGCGCAGCGGCGCTGAGTGTACCGACGCCGCGGTTAGCGGCGGGCCAGGCCCAGCAGACGGGAGCGGACGCTGGTGCTGAGCTTGCGCAGCGTGACCGTCACCTGACGCGCAGTTGAGCCCTGGTAGATCCGCAGCGTTGCGCGCTGGGCGTTACCGGCGGCGATCGTCCGGGCCAGACGGGCGTTGATCGTGAAGGTGACGTTGGCCGTTGCCGCGGCGTCGAGCCTCACCGTCCGCTGGCTGGATCCGCGGCTGGTTACTAGGCGCAGGCGGCCAGCGCACGGCCCGTCGGTTGCGATCACCGCGACGCGGCTGCGCGACGATGCCGACGCTGGTACGCAGGTCAGCGAGAGCGTTGCCGTGCGGCCGACAACAGAGAGCGTCGTGCTGGTCGGCGTGAAGAAGCCGTCATTCAGTATCGGCGGGCCGGGGTCGGGGGCAGGGGTTGTCGCAGGGGCCTGGACTGTGAAGGCGACACTGGCGGGCGTCCGGTCGGTGTTGCCGGCAATGTCGGTTGCCCGCACGGCGAACGAGTGGAAACCGTTGCTGAGCGCCGCGGCGGGCTGGAACGGGCTGCCGCAGTCAAACCAAGCGCGTCCTTCCATCTGGCACGCGAAGGTCGAGCCGTCCTCGCTAGAGATGAACGAGAAGAGCGGCCGCGTGTTGGTCGTCGCGCTGCCAGGCGCGTCGGTGATCGTCGTCTCCGGCGCGGTCGTGTCGGCCGGCGGCGCTGGTGGAGGTGTTGGCGCTGGTGGAGCGGCGACTGTGAAGCTGCCGCCAAGGTTGGTCGTTCCCGTCTGTGCGTTATAGCCGTCGATCGCGATCCGGTAGGTCGTGCCGCTGGTCACGGCGAGTATCACGCGGCTCCACCGGGCGCCGCTCGCGTCGTCATTCGAGGCCCTAGCTGTCAGCGAGCTGATTGCGCTGCCGGTGTACACGGCGAGCAGCGTGTCGTAGTTGCTGCCCTCGGTCTTCAGTGTCAGCGCGCCGTCAGCGGGGGCTGTCCAGCTGTACCAGATCGATGCCGCCGATCTGACGCTGACGCTGACGTGGGCTGGCTCGCCGCTTTCATGTGTCGCGACAACTGTCGTACCGGCCGTCCCGGCCAGCGAGCTGAGTGCCACGGCATTGGCGAAGTTGTCGTTGGCGGGAGGTGTCGGCTCTGGCGTAGGTGTCGGCTCTGGCGTAGGTGTCGGCTCTGGCGTAGGTGTCGGCGCGCTGGCAGTGAACGTGCCGACTAGGCGCGTCGCGCCGGTCGCCCCGTTGTAGCCATCGACGGCGATCCGGTAGACGGTTCCCGCGGTAACGCTGAAGCTGACCTGGCTCCAGAGACCGCCGCTGGCATCGTCGTTGGCGGCGCGCTGCGTCAAGCCCGAGACGGCGCTGCCGCTGTATGCGGCGAGCAGCGTGTCGTAGTTGCTGCCCTCGGTCTTCAGATCGAGCGTGCCGTCATCGGGCGCCGTCCAGCTGTACCAGATCGATGCCGCAGAACGAGAGCTGGCATGGTCGGGCTCGTCACTTTCATGCGTCGCCGCGACCGTCGTGCCGGTCACCGCCGCGAGTGAGCTGAGCGTCACTGCGTCGGCGAAGTTGTCGTTGGCAGGAGCGGTTGGCGGTGGCGCGGGCGCGGGGAGCGGCGTTGGGTTGACGACCGACGCGGCGCCGGTGAACAGCAGTCGGTTGACTGAGCCCGTGCCGGGGTCGGTAACGACACCGGTCGTCGACGCGTCCGTCAGAGCGGTCGCGACCTGCGCCGGCGTGCTTGACGGGCTGCCGGAGAGGATCAATGCTGCGGCGCCGGCAACGTGGGGGGCGGCCATCGACGTGCCGGAGATCGTGTTGGTCGCTGTTGATGAGGTGTTCCAAGCCGAGGTGATGCTGCTGCCGGGAGCAAAGATGTCGATGCAGCTGCCCCAGTTGGAGAATGAGGAGCGTGCGTCGTTCGAGCTGGTCGAGCCGACCGTGATTGCATTCGGCGTGGAGGCCGGCGATGCGTTGCAGGCATCGGCGTTGGAGTTACCGGCGGCTACGGCGAAGCTGATGCCGTCGGTGATTGCGTTCTGCGTTGCAGTGTTGAGTGCGGGCGAGTAGCCGCCGCCGAGGCTCATGTTGGCGACCGCAGGGACGCCGGCGGCGTGGTTTGCCGTTGCCCAGTCGATGCCGGCAATAACGCCGGAGGTTGAACCTGAGCCGCTGCAGTCAAGTACGCGGATCGCGACCAGCGAGACCTGCGGCGCAACGCCGTAGGTTGCGCCGCCTACCGTGCCGGCGACATGCGTGCCGTGACCGTTGCAGTCGTTCGTGTTCTGGCCGTCGCCGATCGCGTCGAAGCCGACAGTTGCGCGGCCGCCAAACTCGTTGTGGTCGGCGCGGATGCCGGTGTCGATGATGTAAGCGGTGATGCCGAAGCCGTTCTCGCTGGTCGAGATCTGGCTGTTCAGCGGCAGCGTTCGCTGGTCGATCCGATCCAGGCCCCACGAGGCGGCAAGGCCGCTGCGGGGGCCAGCGCTAAGCGCTCTTACCGGCTTGTCCTTCTCAACCAGCAGAACGTCGCTGCGTGCGCGCAGACGCGCTACGTCGGCTGCGTCCAATGGTGCAACAAAGCCTTTGACGGCGCTGCGAAAAACATCCTGAACATCGTTGCCGCGGGCCTCTTCGGACTGAACCTTCAGTGTCAGATTAGCGCCGCTTTTGTAGAGGACGATGTAATCGGATTCGCTGCCAGCAGCCTGAGCGCCAGCCGGGGCGAGTGCCAGAACGCCGACTACGCCGAGTAGGGCGGCGATCGGGGCGCGGCGACGATATTTGGCTGTAATAGGGGTCAAAGAAGCGGATTGGACACGGATTGTTCTTCTAATTCTAGCCATATAACACCTTTGACCGCTGGAAGTTACGAATGTGACGTTCGCGTTTTCGGCCTTGCTTCGCCGATGCGGCGCCGCGGGTACACTGCGCAGCGTCCGGAGAGGTGGCCGAGCGGCTGAAGGCACTCGCCTGCTAAGCGAGTAACGGGGGTAACCTCGTTCGCGGGTTCGAATCCCGCCCTCTCCGCTTAGGCCGTTGGCTAAAGCAAACGCTTAAGTCCCAAAGAGCGCCCAGCGGGTCTCCCCGGGGCGCTGGGCAGATCAACCCTGCGGGTCTCGTAAGGTAACTAGTATTGTCGTACGAGATGCGCTATCTTGTACGAGACCAAGGAGATAAATCAGATGCACATCACGTCGATACCCGCAGCTGACGTCCGCATTCCTCAGCCGTCGAGCGGCGAGATTGTCGTAGTGGAGCGCTACGGCAAGACCTACGCCGCCATTATCGACCGGGAGGCGCTCGACCTGTTCAAGCGCATGCTCGCCATCTTTGACGAGCATCAGCCGTCGGAGCTCCTGCTTTCGGATACTGCCCTTGAGGTGCATCGTGCGTCGGAAGCCGGCGAGGATCTTGAAGAGTTCGACTTCTCGTTGCTTCAGACGCATCCGGTTGAGTGAAGTCGTTGTCGCTTGACCGGGGCATGCGCGGCGCTATCGCCTGGGCATTTACCGCCTTTCAGCCCGAAGCTCCGTTTGAGGTGCGGCTGGAGAGCGGCGAAATGCGCCGGTTCGGGTCTTCCGGGGAAGTGGCTCAGGCGATAGAGAATGGCGAACTCTCTAGCACTCTTTCCTATCTGGTGGCGGCAAAAATCCGGCCGTTAGTGTTTCTGCAGGACCGTCCGCGTGGCGCGCTTCCAGAGTATGCAGCACTGAAACTCGCTCGCTTTACCAAACTCCCGCCTGTTCATCAGCAGCGTGTGCGCGACCTTGACGAGCCCGGACTCTTCTACTTGCCGTGCGACGCCGCGAAGTACGGGCTCCGGCAGGAAAACGCTGTTGACCTGAACTCCTTAGTCCGCATCCACCGTTCGGCCATTGTCACGAGTCCGGTCGGGCGGCTGGACGAGAGCGAGATTAATGCTCTCGGGCGACGACTCGCGACGTTTCTCGACATTGATTTGCAGCCTGCAATTCGGGAGGGAGTGCTTAATCGACTTGAGAAGCTGGCCGCCGAGCAGCGACGAGGTGCGCCGTAGCCAACGAACTGGCATCAGAACCAGTGGGCGTCATCAGGAGGCCGTGCCTCACAGCCCGCAGTGGCCATTTGTCGCCCTCTCCGCTTATTGGCCTAATGACAGGCGTTTTGGCCTCTTGCGGTGGCGCCGCAGGCGGGGTTGCTGCTGCCGCTGTTAAGGCTGCGACGATTGAGTTGATGGAACCTCGCATTGAACGGCGCCGTGCGCAGCGCCAGGCAACGGCGCGCCGCCGCCGAATCGCCGCGTTCAGCGCGCTGGCCGTCGTTGTCGTCGCCTGCGTTGTTGTGATCATCCCGGTACTCGGCGGCGCTGCTTCGGATAACCGCTCACGGCCGGCCACGCCATCGAAGAGCGCCGCTGCGGCGAGCAAACCGGCGTCCAAGCCAAAGCCTGCCGCGACGCTGCCGGCTGGCCCGCTACCGCAGCAGATCAAGCCGCTAGTGCCGGGCAACGCGAAGGTGATCAGCGAGGGGCCGGCCGCCGGTCGCAAGGTCGCGCTGACGTTCGATGACGGCACCTGTGTTGAGTGCGTCAAACGGATCGTTGACTTCCTTGAGCAGAGCGGCACCCCCGCGACCTTCTTCGCGAACGGCACCTACGGCGCTTCGTGGGAGCCGCAGGCGAAGCGGATCCGCAAGCTGGTTGAGGACGGGCAGCTGACGCTCGGCAACCACACCTTCAGCCACGGCGCTGCAACGCAGATCGGCTCAGCCGCTTTCGCTGCTGACCTGCAGCGCAACGAGGACTGGATTCAGAAGACATTCGGCCTGACCGGCCGGCCGTGGTTTCGGCCGTCATACGGCGACTACGACTCCGGCACTGTTGCCGCCGCCGGTCAGGCCGGTTACAAGCGCCTGATCATGTGGTCGGGAACGGTCGCCGACTCCGATCTGCGCAGCGAGCCTTACATCCTCAACGCGATTGACTATTGGGCGAAGCCGGGCCGGATCATCCTGCTGCACGCCAACTACCCGCCGACTTCGAAGGCGCTCGCCAAGATCGTCAAGATTCTCGAACGCAAGCGGCTGCAGCCGGTGACGATCGCCGAGCTGCTGCAGGGCTCCTGAGCTCAAGCTCCTGAGCTCAAGCTAAGAGCGCGGCGCGCAGCGCGGCGCCGGCATTGTCGCTGCGCCTGCCGCGGCCCTGCCGGCTGACGGCGCCAGCACATAGGATCGCGCCGATGACTGAGCCACTGCCATCGACTGCCGCCGCCGATGGCTTTTCGATGCCGGCCGAGTTTGGCCCGCATGACGGAACCTGGATGCTCTGGCCGCACCGGCCCGACACTTGGCGCCAGCAGGGCGGCCCGGCGCAGCAGGCCTACGCCGAGGTTGCCGGCGCGATTGCCGCGGCCGAGCCGCTGAAGATGGGGGTGCGCGGCGCGCTGCTGGACCAAGCCAAGGCGCTGCTGCCTGGCAGCGTTGAGATCATCGAGCTCGACAGCGACGACGCCTGGATGCGCGACGTCGGCCCGACCTTTGTAACCAATGGGGTTGGCGAGCGGCGCGGCGTTGACTGGCAGTTCAACGCCTGGGGCGGCCAGGCTGAGGGGCTTTACGCCGACTGGCAGCTCGATCAGCAGGTCGCCGCCAAGGTGCTCGAACTGGAGGGTGATGCCCGCTACTGCGCGCCGCTGATTCTTGAAGGTGGCTCGATCCATGTTGACGGTGAGGGAACCTGCATCACGACAGAGGAGTGCCTGCTCAACGCCAATCGCAACCCGTCGCTTAGCCGCGAGCAGATTGAGCAGCACCTGCGCGACTATCTTGGCGTCGAGCGTGTGCTGTGGCTGGGGGCTGGTACTTGGCAGGACGAAACAAACGGTCACGTCGACAACCTTGTCTGCTTTATCCGGCCCGGCCTTGTCGCCCTGACCTGGACCGATGACGCAAGCCATCCGCAGCACGCAATCTCGCTTGACGCGCTGCGCCGGATCGAGCAGATGACCGACGCGCGCGGCCGCCAGCTGCAGGTGGCACTGCTGCCAATGCCTTCACCGGCGCCGATGACCGAGGCCGAAGCGGCCGGGATCATCGCCTCCGAAACGACGGCGCCGCGCTTGGCCGGCGACCATCTGGCCGGCTCGTACATCAATTTCTACGCCGCCAACGGCCGGATCGTCGCGCCGCTGCTGGATGAACGGACCGACGATCAGGGACTCGCGAAACTGGCTGAGCTGTTCCCGGAGCGCGAAGTGGTTGGCGTGCCGGGCCGCGAGATCCTGCTCGGCGGCGGCAACATCCACTGCATCACGCAGCAGATCCCGGCCGGCTGAGCGCCGGCCTCTGACAAACTGTTGCCTCGACCCCAACCGAAGGAGTACCAATGCCGATCCCCCAGAGCGTCCAGAAATTCATCGACCGGCTCAGCGCGCAGGCCCCCGCCCGGTACGACGACCTGCGTGCCGTCGTCTTCAACGGCACACTCAAGCGATCGCCTGAGGTCAGCAACACCGAGGGCCTGCTCTCGATCCCGGTCGGAATCTTCGAGTCGGTTGGCGTGAAGACCGATGTGGTCCGCACGATCGACCGCGACATCCCGCCTGGAAACTGGCCCGACATGACCGAACACGGCTGGGAGAGCGACGAGTTCCCGGAGATTTACAGGGAGCTGGTGGTGCCGGCCGACATCGTCATTCTCGCCGGCCCGATCTGGCTCGGCGACCAGAGTTCGATGACGCGGACGATCATCGAGCGGCTCTACGCGTACTCGGGAGACACCAACGACAAGGGCCAGTGGACCTACTACGGCAAGGTTGGCGCTTCCCTCACCACCGGAAACGAGGACGGCGGCAAGCATGTCAGCGCGATGGTTCTTTACTCGCTTCAGCACATCGGGATGGTGGTTCCGCCGCAGTCGGATTCCTACTGGGACGGCGAGGCCGGCCCCGGCCCCTCATATCTCGATCGTGATGAGGGCGGCGAGCACAACGCCTGGACGACCCGCAACGCCGTCTTCATGGCGTGGAACCTCCTCCACCTGGCGCGGATGCTGAAGGACGCCGGCGGAATACCTGGCTACGGAAACAACGCCGACGATTGGGATCTCTCCGATCCCGATCACCCTAATCCCGAGTACCGCGCCTGAGCTCGCGGCAAGTCGCACAGGTGGTCGCCTACCTTGCAGATTATTAGTTCAGGACCGCCGTCGAAGTTCCACGACGATCGGGACAGCCTCGGTTAGATTCGGGGAGCCTGTTAGAATGTATGACAAGCGTCAGACAAGGAGCTAGACTATGAACATAATTGGAATCAGAGAACTATCTCGTAGTACCGGCCGTATTGTTGGTGAGGTTGGCCGTACCGGCGAACCTACGGTGGTGACAAACAACGGCCGTCCGGTGGCGATGGTGACACCAGTTAATGAGGAGGCGTTTGAGGACTGGGTGTTAGCTAATGCTCCTGAGTTTGTCGCCAGCATGAAAGAGGCGAAGGATGACTTGCGGGCTGGGAGGACCACGTCGCTTGATGAAGTGATAAAGACGAGGAACAAGCGGATAGATGCCAACGGTTGAGTTATCACGCAAAGCCACCAGAGAGATTGAACGGCTCTCAAACGATCTCGCGCTCCCGGTACAGAAAGCGCTCAAACGTTTAGAGGATGAGCCTCCAGCTGCCAATCTGAATATCAAGCCACTGGTCGGCCGCGAGCCCTGGATGAGACTTAGGGTGGGGGTCTACAGAGTGCTTTACAGTTACGAAGAGCACGGTGGGCGGATCGTTGTAGCTCGGATCGTTCACAGGAAAAACCTAAAAGCAGCGGTTGAGAACTTGAGATAAGCATCCGTCTACCAGCGACTCAAAACCGCTCTACCTAGCGATAATCCCCCAAGCCGACGCCCGGATTCGAACCGGTGGCCCCTCTGCATTCGCGACTGAAAACAGCCGATCCCACGGGAGCCCGAAAAGAGGGGCTAGAAAAACTCGCGAGTGAACTCGCGCCTTGCCCAGCGGGGGCTGCCACAATCCCCGGCGGAGGGGTGGCAGAGTGGTCGAATGCACCGGTCTTGAAAACCGGAGTCCGGTAACCCTGGACCGCGGGTTCGAATCCCGCCCCCTCCGCTGGCCGCCCCCTCCGCTCCGCCCCTTCCGCTGGCCGCCGGAACCGTGGCTGCCAGCGGACTGCCGGCTTTGCCCCGGCGCGCGGGTTAGAATGTTGCTGTGGCCGAGCCGCTCGACAGTCCGCAGCGCAGGCGTCAGTTTGCCGACGCGGCGCGGCGCGACGGGGCCGATGCGGCGGCCCGGATGATGGCGCTGAGCGCGGGCCAGCGGATCGAGGCGGCGGTTGCGCTCAACCGTCAGGCTGCCGCCCTGGCCGCAGCCTTCGCGCCGCAGACGGACCGTCGTGGTACCTGACGTTGGCCGCGTGGCGCAGGCGCTTGACGCTGCCGGCGCCCAGTTTGTTCTGATCGTGGGTTTTGCGGTTGTCGCCCATCAGGTGATGCGCACGACCGAGGATTGCGACCTGCTGATACCTGACAGCCAGGCCAACGACGCAGCGCTTGCCGCGGGCCTTGCCGAGCTTGGCGTGTTAGGCCCCGATGGCGCCGCGCTCGACTCGTCAACGATCACTGCCAGCGAAAACCTGCGGGTTGAAAGCCCGACCGCTGGCCTGATCGACCTAGTGCGCGGCGGCGCAGCGCCGCTTGACTTCGACTCGGTTGCCGCCGATTCAATCGAAGCCGAACTGAACGGCGTCCGTCTGCGAGTCGCGGGGTTGGCCTCGCTGGTCGCGCTTAAGCGGCTCGCTGGTCGCCCGCGTGATCTTGCCGATCTCGCCGACTTGGAAGCGCGCCACGGCCCGCTGCCCGAGCTGAGCTGAGCAGTCGCGCCGCCGATCCCGTCCACTTCGGCTGGAATATTGCTGATGTGCATGTGATTAAGGAGTTCAGGGACTTTCTGCTGCGCGGCCACGTTGTTGATCTGGCTGTTGCAGTCGTTATCGGCGCGGCCTTTGCGGCGCTCGTCAACTCGATCGTCGCCGATCTGCTGACGCCCGTTATCGCGGCGATTATCGGCAAGTCGGACTTCTCGAACCTCAGCTTCACAATCCAAGGCAGCGTCTTCGCCTACGGCAACTTCCTCAATGCACTGATCGCCTTCATCTCGATCGGCGCCGCCGTCTTCTTCTTCGTCGTCAAGCCGATGAATACGCTGAACGCTCGGCGCGGCGGAGTGGCCAACGAGGGGCTGAGCCAGAGCGAGCTGCTGACGCAGATTCGCGACGAGCTGCGCGCCCAGCGCGGCTCTAACTAAGGGCGAAGCTAAGGGCGAAGCGCAGCCGCTGGCCGGGCCGTAGCTGCGCCGCGGCCGGAATCTCGTCGCTGACGATGACGGCGATCACCGGATAGCCGCCGGTCGTCGGGTGGTCGGCCAGCAGGATGATCGGCTGGCCCGACGAGGGAACCTGGATTGACCCTTCGACAACACCTTCGGAGAGCAGCGACGCGTCGCGCACACGCTCCAAGGACGGACCCTTGAGTCGCACGCCGCTGCGGTTGGAGTCGCTGGAAACCTGCCAGGCAGTTGAGCAAAGCAGCGCCAACGCGTCGGCGCTGAACCAGTCGTCACGCGGCCCGGGGATCAAATGAAGCAGCGGTTCGCTGCGCGGCGGCGCGACCGGAGCGACGCCGATTGCCGGCACGCTTCCGAGCGGCGGACCAATCTTCAGCAGCTCGCCGCCGCTGACCGGCGGCGAGCCGAGGCCGCTCAGCAGGTCGCTTGAGCGGCTGCCCATCACGACCGCCGTATCGATCCCACCGCGCACTGCGATGTAGCTGCGCAGCCCGGCGCTCGCTGTTGCCAAATCAAGCACCGACCCGCCGTCGATCTTGACCGCCAAGTTCATCGTGATCTCCTCGCCGTTCAGCTTCGCGACGACCGTCGCGCCGGTAACGGCGATTACGGCAGCGTCATGAAACAGCAGGCTCGGCCCGATCAGCGTGCACTCCAGCGCGGCGGCGCCCTCGTCGTTGCCAACCAGCCGGTTAGCAAGCCGCAGCGAGTTGCGGTCGGCGGCGCCGGAACGGGGAATGCCGAGCTGCGCGAAGCCAGCACGGCCAAGATCCTGCACGGTTGTCAGGGCGCCGGCGCGTAGGACCTCGATCGGCATTCTCAGCTCAGCTCCAGCCGCACCGGCGTACCGGCGGTCAGCAAGGCCGGCGGGGTGGCGGCCGGATCAAAGATCTGCTGTTGGCAGCTGCCGATCAGGTTCCAGCCGCCGGGTGAGCTGCGCGGGTAGACGGCCGAGTAGGGGCCTGCGATCGCCAGCGCCCCGGCCGGCACGCGGGTTCGCGGCTCAGCCAGCCGCGGCGGCTGCAGCGCCTCGTCGCCGCCCAGTAGGTAGGCGAAGCCGGGCGAGAAGCCGATGAAGCCGACCTGGTAATCGCAGGCGAGGTGACGGCTGACAAGCTGCTCGACGCTGAAGCCGCAGCCGTCCGCGACGGCTTGCAGGTCGGGGCCGTCGTAGCGGACGCTCAACGTCACCGCGGCCGGCGGCGGCGCGCCCGCGCCCGCGCTCTGCGTCATCTCGGCAACGAGCAGCTGCGCCCGCGCCGGCGCCGCACCCTTCCAAACCAGCAGCAGCGTGCAATGACCGGGGACAATCTCCTCAAGTTCAGTGCCGCGGCGCGGTTCGAGCGCCAAAGCGAGCTGCTGCACGGCGGCGTTGTCGGCCAGCTCAACCAGCAGCGCGCGGTCGCCGGCGCGGCGGATCGACGCCTCGATGCTCAAGCGAACCGCTCCAGCGATCGGCCGGCGCTCAAGCGAACCGCTCCAGCCGGACTTCGCTGCCCAGCAGCGCGCTGCGGATCTTGCCGGCCAGCTGCAGTGCTCCGGCGCTGTCGCCATGGATGCAGATCGAGTCGACGGCGACGGCGACGACTGTGCCGTCGGTTGCCGTGACGCTGGCGCTGGTGGCCAGCGACAGCGCCTGCGCGACGGCCGCCGGCGCCGCCAGCAGACTGCCCGCCTCTGTCCTCGGTACGAGCAGTCCGTCGGCGCTGTAGGCGCGGTCGGCAAAACCCTCGGCCGCAGTCGCAAGGCCGCAGGCCTTGGCCGCCGCGAGCAGCGCCGCGCCGGGCGCTGCCAGCACAGTCAGTGAGCTGTCGGCTTCGGCCAGCAGCGCAGCCAGCGCCGCGGCCAGCGACGGGTCGGCGTTTCCCCGGTGGTACAAGGCGCCATGCGGCTTGACGTGCGTTACGCGGCCGCCCTCCTGAACGGCGATTCGCATCAGCAGAGCCAGCTGCTGCTCAACTTGGGTGATGATCTGCGCGATTGGCAGATCAAGCTCCACGCGGCCAAAGTTTTCACGGTCGGCGTAGCCGGGGTGGGCGCCGATCGCCACGCCACGCTCTATTGCGGCAGAGCAGGCGCGGCGCATCGTCTGCTCGTCGCCGGCATGGCCGCCGCAGGCAATGTTGGCGCTGGTGACGATCCCAAGCAGCGCTGCGTCGGCCTGCCAACCTTCCGCCCCGCTCCCCTCCGCCAGGTCGGCGTTGAGGTCCACCTTCGCTCAGGCCCCTGCGGGCGGCAGCGTTGCCGGCGCACCGCAGGCCGCCAGCGCCGGCGGGATCACAACCGAACCGTCGGCCTGCTGGCCGTTTTCGAGCAGCGCGATAATCGTTCGGCCGACGGCGACGGCGGTGCCGTTGAGCGTTGCCAGCGGCTGCGGCTTGCCGCCCTGCGGGCGCATTCGGATTGCCAGTCGCCGAGCCTGAAAATCGGTCGTGTTGGAGGTTGATGTCAGTTCGCGGTAGCGCCCCTCGCTTGGCAGCCATGCCTCACAGTCGAACTTGCGCGCCGCTGAGGCGCCGAGGTCGTTGATCGCGATGTCGACGACGCGGTAGGGCAGGCCGAGAGTCGTCAGGATCTGCTCCTCGATTGCCAGCAGCCGCAGGTGTTCATCCTGTGCTTGGTCAGGATCTACGAAGCTGAACATCTCGACCTTGTCGAACTGGTGCACGCGGAAGATGCCGCGCGTGTCCTTGCCGGCCGATCCGGCTTCGCGCCGAAAGCAGGGAGAGAAGCCGGCGTAGCGCAGCGGTAGCTGCTCAGCGTCGATGATCTCGCCGGCGTGGAGCGATGCCAGCGCCACTTCGCTGGTGCCGACGAGGAACAGGTCATCGTCGGCGAGGCGGTAGATCTGCTGCTCTGTGTCGGGCAGGAAGCCGGTCCCGTGCAGCGCCTCTTCGCGCACCAGTACCGGTGGGATCACGGGCTCAAAGCCGTGCTCACCGAGCAGCTCCAGCGTCCAGCGAACGAGTGCCAGTTCCAGCATCACAAGCTCGCCGCGCAGATAGGCAAAGCGTGCGCCCGACAGCCGCGCTGCGCGCTCCATGTCGATCCGCTCGCCGGCAAGGTCGAGGTGGTCGCGTGGCTCAAAGTCGAACTGCGGTGGCTCACCGCACTCGCGCAGCACTGTGTCCTCGTCCGGCGCGTCGGCGTCGGGCAGGTTTGGCAGCAGTGCCAGCGCCCCATCAAGCTCAGCTTCGGCCTGCTGTAAGTCGGCGCCCAGCAGCTTGGCGCGCGCCGCAACATCCTTCATCGCTGCGATCTGCGACTCGGCCGACTGGCCGTCCGCCTTGGCGGCTGAGATCGCTTCGTTGGCAGCGTTCTGTTCGGCCCGCAGCGCCTCCAGCTGGGGCAGCAGTGCGCGGCGTTGCTCGTCCAGCTCGATCACGCGGCTCAGGCTGTCAGCGCCGCCGCGGCGCGCCAGCGCGCAGCGCACCTCATCAGGGTTACTTCGCAGTCGCTTAAGGTCCAGCATCGCGCGCCGAACCGGCTCCGCTTAGCCGCCGGCGTTGGCCGGTATCGGGGCACACTCAGCGCTCGCGGCGGTCGTCGAGCTGTCCGCATCCTCGCCCGAGTATTTGGCGAGGAATGCGGCAACCTGCTCGCCCTCTTTGCCGACGACAATGTTGGCTGGCATGATCGCGCCGGAGTAGCCGCCGTTCTGGATCGCGTAGAGGATGTTGTCGTAGCATGCGCGTCGCGTGTTGAAGTTCGGGCCGTTCGTCCTCTCCGCTGAGGAGACCTTCGCGGCCGATCCTTCGGCGCCGACAACGCTGAGCGTGTGGCAGCCGGCGCAGCGCGCCGCAAACAGCTGACTACCGGCTTCAACTGCGGCTGACTGGCCTGTCACGTCGTTGCTCTGCGAGCCGCAGGCAGCCAGTCCAACGCCGCAGACGACGAGCAGTAGCAGTGGCAGTGAGCGGCGCAGCAACATTCGGTTGCCAATAATACGAGACAGCCGCCCGGATCGGCCGTCCGCCCATCAAGCTGGCCGAAAAGTCAAATCGTCACCAGCACGCGCAGCGCCAGAAAGGCGATCACCAGGCAGGCCAGCGCCGCGACCGCCAGCTCGCGCTGCGCAATCGTTGAAACGATCAGCTGCTGCTCGCTTTCGGGCAGCAGGCCGACGGCCTGGGCGTCGTCGAGCTCGCGCG
Source organism: Solirubrobacteraceae bacterium (assembly GCA_039744075.1). Lineage (GTDB taxonomy): Bacteria > Actinomycetota > Thermoleophilia > Solirubrobacterales > Solirubrobacteraceae > F1-60-MAGs163. Next base: position 26,384 of record JBCJUC010000008.1, on the reverse strand, counting down.
CGCTGAGGACCGTGTCGGCCGAGGCGACCCGTAGCTGCTCGGCGATGATTGAGATGGCGATCGGCAGCAGCATGTACAGCCAGAAGAGCCCGGTTGATGGGTCGTAGCCAGCGATGAAGGCGATCAGTGCGACCGCCGCCAGCGCCGTCGTGGCTAGCTGCGTTGCTCGCCACAACGGCCAGAAGGCTCGCTCCAGTTTGCCGCGCCACCAAGCCCAGCCGCCGCTCAGCGCGGCAACGACCGCCAGCGTGGCGACGAGGCCTGCCGCGATCTCCGCTATCTGTCGCAATTTGAGCTCATTGTCACGATCTCCAACCTGTCATCTACGAACTGTCTGCAGCTGATACAACAACCTATTGTGCTGGCCTCTTACGCTCCCGCCCTGATCTTCATTGCGATCGGAACCGCGATCGGCGTCGGCTTCGGCTGGCTGAACAAGCGGCTCGGGCCGAAGCCGCGCGCTAACGACCACAAGTTCGACCCGTATGAGTCGGGGATGCCGTCGGAGATCAAGCAGGGTTTCCGCTTTGGGATCAGCTTCTACATGATCGCAATTCTGTTCCTGCTGTTCGACATCGAGGTGCTGTTCCTCTACCCGATCGCAGTCGTGCTGCGGACCTTTGGAACCTTTGCCTTGCTGGAGATGATCACCTTCATCCTGCTGCTGCTTGTGGGCTTTGGTTACGTCTGGCGGCGCGGAGCACTGACATGGAAGTAAGCCGCCAGAAGGTTGATGCCCCGGCCGAGTTCGGCTCGAGCCAGTTGCGCGCCCGCGACATGCTCAAAGGCGATCTCAATGTTGATCAGGACCTTGACGAGTATGTGCAGGAGCGGGTGCTGACGACGACGCTTGAGAAGGCCTCCGACTGGGCGCGCGGCAACTCCTTCTTTCCGCTGACCTTCGGCCTTGCCTGTTGCGCGATCGAGATGATGACTGTCGCTGCCTCGCGGCTCGACATTGCGCGCTTTGGTTATGAGGCCTTCCGGGCCTCGCCGCGTCAGGCCGACCTGCTGGTCCTGTCGGGCCGGATCTCGATCAAGATGGCGCCTGTAATCCGCCGTATCTACGACCAGATGCTGGAGCCGAAGTACGTGATCGCGATGGGCGCCTGCGCCAGCTCAACGGGCGTCTTCAACAACTACGCGCTCGTCGCGGCCGACAAGTTCATGCCGGTTGACGTTCACGTTCCCGGCTGCCCGCCGCGCCCCGAAGCTTTGATGCACGGCATCCTTGAGCTGCGCGACATGGTCCACGGCGACCCGTCGCTTGGCTGGCGTGAGCGCTACCAGGCCAGCGGCACGGAGGAGATTTATCCGCTGCCGCTCGCCGACGCGACCGGCGTCAACGTTTTTGGCGCCAGCGGCACGGAGGGCACGAGTGCCTGACGCGGCAACGCTGGAGCGGCTCGTTGCTGCGCTGCAGGCCAGCGATGGCGACGCCGTAATCGACACCGTTGAAAGCCCTGGCCGCGTTGCGGTTCAGATCAAGCCGCAGTCGATCGTCGGATCGCTCGAAGTGCTGCGCGAGGCCGGCTATCGCTTTCTCGCCAGTGTTCACGGCATTGACTACTACCCGCACGAGCCGCGCCTTGGCGTTGACTACGAACTGCTCAGCACCGAGGCCTGCGACCGGATTGCGCTAACGCTGCGCGTCTCGATTGAGGATCCGCACGTTCCCTCGGTAACGCCGACTTGGCCCTGCGCCAACAACCAAGAGCGTGAGGCTTACGACATGTTCGGCCTGATTTTTGATGGCCATCCCGATCTGCGCCGGATCCTGATGCCCGAGGACTACGAAGGCTTTCCTCAGCGCCGCGACTTCCCGATCGGCGGTGAGCCGGTGCTGTTCACGCACAACGAGCACAACGTGCCGCGGTGGTTTGAATGAGCACCGTCGACCCAGCGCTCAGCGCCTACCGCAAGATGGAGCAAAGCGTCACGATCTCGGAGACGACCGAGTTCGAGGGCGACCGCGAGTTGCTGACGCTGAACCTTGGTCCGCATCACCCGGCGACGCACGGTGTGCTGCGGCTGCTCGTAACACTCGACGGTGAGGTGATCCGTCGGCTGCAGCCGATCTTCGGCTACCTACACACAGGGATCGAAAAGACGGCCGAGCAGCAGAGCTACTGGAAGGCGATCACGGTCGTTGAGCGGATGGATTACGTCTCCTACTACTTCAACGCAATGGCCTACTGCGGTGCTGTTGAGACGCTGCTTGAGTTGGAGATCCCAAAGCGCGCCCAGTACTTGCGCGTGATTCACCTTGAGCTCAATCGGATCATGAGCCACCTTGTCTTCCTCGGCACCAGCGCGCTCGACCTTGGAGCGATCAGCGTTTGGTGGTATTGCTTCCGTGAACGCGAAACGCTGCTCGACCTGTTCGAGATGTCATCCGGGCAACGGATGCACACCCGCTACTTCCAGATCGGCGGCGTCTTTGAGGACATCCCGCCCGGCTGGATCGAGCGGACGCGCGCCTTCTGCGACGTGATGCCGGAACGCGCCGACACTTACGGCGATCTGCTCAATAAGAATGAGATCTTCCTCCAGCGCCAGCGCGATGTCTGCCCGCTGTCGGTTGAGAAGCTGATGGAGTTTGGTGTTACCGGGCCGCTGCTGCGCGCCGCCGGCAACCCTTGGGATCTGCGCAAGGCGATGCCTTACAGCTCTTACGAGGACTTTGATTTCAAGATCCCGGTCGGCACACATGGCGACAACTACGACCGCTTCCGCGTCCGTCTGGCGGAGGTCAAGGAGTCCGTCAAGATCATCGTTCAGGCGCTCGACAATCTGCCTGAAGGGCCGACGATCGTTGACGACCGCAAGGTCGCGCTGCCGCCGCGCCACGAGCTGGCCACCTCGATGGAAGCATTGATCCATCACTTCAAGCTTGTAACTGAGGGGATGCGCGTGCCGGAAGGCGAGGCCTACTACGCAATCGAAGGCGCCCGTGGCGAGCTTGGCTGCTTCGTCCGCTCCGACGGATCAAGCAAGCCTGCCCGCGTCCACATGCGCGACCCAAGCCTTGTCAATCTGCAGGCCGCGCCGGCCGCAACCGAGGGCTGGCTGATCGCCGACATGCTGGCAACCGTCGCGATGTTCGACCCAATCATCGGAGGGGTTGACCGCTGATGGCCGATGACGCGGCCAAGGTGGTCCGCTTTACGCACGATTCGCGGATCCCTGGCTGGGACCGCGCCGCCGACCTTGACAAAGCGCCGGCCGTCGTCCCCGAGCCGGCGACGACCGAGCTGCCGGCCGAACTGCGCGCCGCGATCGAGGACGCCGTGCGCCGCTTCCCGGAAGGTGACTCGGCTTTCATCCCGGCGCTCTACGCGGTACAGCAGCAGTACGGATGGTGCTCACCGGAAGGGATCGTGCAGGCCGCCGCAGTACTCGGCCGCACACCGGCCGCGCTGACCGCCGTTGCGACCTTCTACGACATGTTTCGGATGGAGCCGTTCGGCCGCAAGACGGTTTATGTCTGCACCAACATCTCCTGCTCGCTCTGCGGCGCTGACGAGTTGCTTGAGGCGCTCGAGCAGCGGCTCGGCGACGAGCCCGACGTCCATCTGCGCGGCTTCGAGTGCCTCGGTGCCTGCGACATCGCGCCGATGGCCTCGGTCAACGGCATCTACGTCGGCCCGATCCCGCTTGACGAGGTTGACGAACTGGCGCGGCAGGTTGTCGCTGGCGAGGACCCGCTGCCAGCGCGCCAGCTGCTGCGCCGTCCCTGCGCCGACTCGAAGGCGGCTGGCGAGTGACCGACACACTGCTGTTCCGCGGCATCGACGAACCGGGGCTGAACACGATCGACGTTTACGAGCGCCGCGGTGGCTACAAGCAGCTGAAGCAGGCCTTCTCAACGCCGCGCGACAAGCTGATCGCGCAGCTGACCGAATCGGGCCTGCGTGGCCGTGGCGGCGCAGGCTTCTCGATGGGTACAAAGGCCTCGTTTATTCCTCACGGCGATATGCAGAAGTACGTCGTCTGTAACGCCGACGAGTCAGAGCCCGGCACCTTCAAGGACCGCGAACTTATTCAGAAGAACCCGCATCAGCTGATTGAGGGTGTGATTATCGCCGCCTACGCGATCGATGCGTCGATCAGTTACATCTACATTCGCGGCGAGTACGACCAGCAGGCCGACATTCTCGACGCGTCGATCGAAGAGGCTAGGCAGCACGGCTTGCTGGGCGAGAACATTCTTGGGTCGGGATTCAACCTGCAGATGGAGCTGTACCGCGGCGCCGGCGCTTATATCTGCGGCGAGGAGACCGGCATGCTGGACTCGCTTGAAGGGAAGCGCGGCAACCCGCGGCTGAAGCCGCCTTTCCCAGCCAACCAGGGGCTTTTCCAGGGTCCGACTTTGATCAACAATGTCGAAACGCTGTCGACGCTGCCGCACATCGTTGAGCTCGGCGCCGCCGGCTACGCCGCGATCGGTGTCAAGGATTCGGCCGGCACGAAGCTTGTCTCGGTCAGCGGCAACGTCGAACGGCCCGGAAACTATGAGGTTGAGCTTGGCACTTCGAGCCGCGAGATCATCTACACGATGGCCGGCGGCCCAATCGATGGCCGCGCGATCAAATGCTGGTTCCCTGGCGGCTCCAGCGTGCCGGTGCTGACCGCTGACGATCTTGACGTCAGCTACGACTACGACTCGATTGAGGCGGCTGGCTCAATGCTCGGCTCGGGCGCAATCATCGTCGTCGACGAAACACAGTCGGTCGTTGAGCTGGCCTACAAACTGGCCAAGTTCTACGCCCACGAGTCGTGCGGAAAGTGCACGCCGTGCCGCGAGGGGACAACCTGGACTGTGAACATGATCGAGCGGATCAAGGATGGCACGGCGACGCCGATGGACCTTGAGATCATGGCCGGCGTTCAGAAGCAGATCATCGGCCACTGCCTCTGCGTGCTCGGTGATGCGATGGCGATGCCGATCGGCTCGCTGATCGCCAAGTTCCGGCCCGAGTTTGAGGCTGAGATCGAGGCCAACCGGGCGGCGCGCGAGCAGCAGCTGGCGAGCGAGTTCGCCAGCGCTGAGGTTGCGATCGAAGTTGTTAGCGGCTGATGCCACGGCCGATCGAAAAGCTCGTCAAGTTGACGATCAACGGCAACGATGTTCAGGCGCCCCAAGGAATGATGCTGGCCGACGCTGCGCTGAAGTATGGCGACGTTGAGATACCGGTCTTCTGTTACGACGCCAAGATCGGCCCGCCGGTCGGCGCCTGCCGAATGTGCCTGGTTGAGGTTGAAGGGCTCGGCAAGCTGCAGGCCGGCTGCGCGGTCGGCGTTAAGGACGGGATGGTCGTTCACACCGACACGCAGCAGGTCAAGGACGCGCAGCAGGCAGTACTGGAGTTCATCCTGATCAACCATCCGCTCGACTGCCCGGTCTGTGACAAGGGCGGCGAGTGCCCGCTGCAGGACAACTCGTTTGGCTACGGAGGTGGCCTGTCGCGCTACGTTGAGCCCAAGCGCCACTTTGAAAAGCCGCTGGCGCTTTCGCCGCTGATCGCGATCGACCGCGAGCGCTGCATCCTCTGTTACCGCTGCGTTCGTTACAGCGAAGAGGTAAGTGAGGACGACCAGCTGGTGCTTGAGGAACGCGGCTCAAACACCTATGTCACAACCTTCGACGGCCACCCTTATGTCGCTCCGTTCAGCGGCAACATCATCGAGCTGTGCCCGGTCGGCGCGCTGACCTCGCGGCCCTACCGTTTCCGCGCGCGGCCCTGGGAGATTGAGCAGGCCGGCTCGATCTGCACGCTCTGCCCGGCGCAGTGCAACGTCAGCTTCTCGGTCCGTGATGAGCGCGTGCTGCGCGTTCTTGCGCGTGACCATGAAGGCGTTGACGATGGCTGGCTCTGCGACAAGGGTCGCTTTGCCTATCAGGCAATCCACGTTGATCAGCGGATCACCGAGCCGATGCTGCGCGACGGCGGCGAGCTGCGCCCGGTTACCTGGGAACTGGCGATTCAGACGGCGGTGAAGCTGCTGTCCCACGCTGGCGCAAATACCGGCGCTCTGGTCGGCGGCGAAACAACAAACGAAGAGGGTGTCCTGCTGACGCACTTGATGCGTGAGGCGCTCGGCTCACACGACCTTGATTCGCGCGCCGGCGGCAGCCTCGACTTGGAGCTGCTGCGGGCGCTGAACGAACCGTCGCTGCAGGCCTCGGTGCCGGACCTGCAGTACGCGCACTGCGTCCTGTTGCTCGACTGTGAGCCGGTTGACGACGCGCCGATCCTCGACCTGCGACTGCGCAAAGGTGTTCGCCACCATGGCGTCAAGCTGCTGATCGCTTCAAGCCGCCCGTCGGCGCTTGACCGACGCGCGACGCGCAGCGCCCGCTTTGCGCCCGGCTGCGGTGAAGCCTTCACGGCGGCGCTCGATGCCGAGCTGGCCGGGCAACCGTCAGACGCGCTGGCAATTGCCGCCGGCGCCGATCCGGCCGACCTCAAGGCGCTGGCCGGCGAGCTGCGTGACGCGGGCGAAGATGTCGTGATCCTCTGGGGCGAGCGGCTGACGGCCGGCCCGCGCCGCGAGCAGGGCGCCCGCGCGCTGCTCAACCTTGCCGCGCGGCTTGAGCTTGCCGGCCGTGACGGCGCTGGCCTGCTGGAGATCCCGGCTGGCACCAACTCGCGCGGCCTGCGCGAGGTCGGCGTGCTGCCAAACGCTTCGATCGGCCTTGGCGACGCTGCCGCAAGCGGTCGCGACGCACAGGGAATCGGCGAGGCGCTGGCCAGCGGCGAGCTGACGGCGCTAATCCTGCTGCACAGCGATCCGCTGCTCGATCAGCCAAGTTCCCAGCTGTGGCAGCGGGCGCTCGGTAAGGCGACGAGCGTGATCGCGCACGCCGCGTTCCTGACCCCGGCCGTACGCGAGCACGCGACGGTGATCTTCCCGGCCGAGTCTTACGCCGAAAAGGAAGGGACGATCGTCCATCCCGACAGCCGCCTGCAGCGTCTGCGCCGCTCGATCGCCCGCCAGGGTGAGACGCGCGCCGAGTGGGCCTTGCTGGCTGAGCTTGCGGCGCGGATCGGCAACGACCCGCAGGTGCTGACCTGCTCGATGCTGAGCGCCAGAATCTTCGACGCGGTTCCCTTCTACAAGGGCTTGTCGCTTGATTCGATCGGTGGCAGCGGCGTCCGCTGGACCGAGCGCGATGCGGCCGCAAGCTTCCCGTCGGCCCCCGCCGCACCCTTCGCGCTCGACGCCGCGCCAGCCGCCGCCTCACACAGCGGGCTGCTGCGGCTGGGCAGCTTCCGCTCAATCTGGGCCTCGCCCGAGGTTGAGGCATCACCGGCGCTGGCGTTCCTGCATCCGCGCCAGCGGGTTGAGATTGCGCCGGCCGACGCTGAGCGGCTTGGCATCGCGCAAGGCGAAAGTGTCACGGTTACCTCTAACGGCAGTTCGGTGACAGGACTTGCTGAGATCCGCGCCGCTGCGCAGCCGGGAACCGTCTTCCTGCAGAGCGCGATCCCCGAGGGCAGCGCCGCGCTGCTCGAAGGGCCGCTGGTCGAGGTGAAGCGCGGATGAACCTCAACGTTCCGTTCGCGCTGGTCGGCTACATCGAACCTTGGTGGATGGTTGTCATTAAGAGCGTCGTCTTCGCCGTTATTGGGCTGCAACTGGTGCCGATCGTGCTGCTGATGGAGCGCAAAATCCTTGGCCGCTTCCAAAACCGTTACGGCCCGAACCGGGTCGGGCTTTATGGCTTGATGACGCCGATCGCCGACGTCATCAAGCTGCTAAGCAAGGAGCCTTTCCGGCCAAAGACGGCGATCGGCTGGCTCTTCGAGCTGGCACCGGTGCTGTCGATCGTCGCCGCCTTCGGCGCCCTAGCGCTGGTTCCTTACGGTCCGGTCGTTGACATCTTCGGGACGGCAACCGGCCTTTACGGGATCGACGTCAGCATCGGTCCGCTTTACATTTTCGCCTTTGGTGCGGTCTCGTTCTACTCGGTGATGCTGGGCGGCTGGGCGTCAGGTTCGAAGTACTCGTTCCTTGGCTCAATGCGCGCCTGCGCGCAGCTGATCAGTTACGAGGTGCCGCAGGGAATGGCACTGATCGGCGTGATCATGACGGCGCAGACGCTGTCGCTGACCGGGATTGTCGAAGCGCAGCAGGGGATGTGGTTCATCGTGCCGCAGTTCTTCGGCTTCGTCGTCTTCATGGTCGCCAGTTTCGCCGAGACCAACCGCCCGCCGTTTGACCTGATGGAGGCTGACGCCGAGCTGACCGGCGGCTACAACACGGAGTTCGGCGGCAGCAAGTTCACGCTCTACTTCTTCGCCGAGTACCTCAACTTGATCGTCCTGTCGGGCGTCGCAACGGCGATCTTCCTCGGCGGCTGGCTGCTGCCGTTTGGGATCGACGCGCCGAACTGGATTGGTCCGTTCGTCGTGATTTTCAAGATGCTGCTGGTCGTGACCTTCTTCATCTGGGTCCGCGCGACGCTGCCGCGGCTGCGCTACGACCAGCTGATGTCGCTTGGCTGGAAGGTACTGCTGCCGCTGGCAACACTGAACGCGCTTGTAACTGCAATCGTCGTCGTCGTCTTTTAGGAGCTTGGATATGGCTTGGAATCCCGAAGCAGATGTGATTGAGGTGGTCCGCGGACCGGACAAGCCCGGCGGCGCCGGTGGCCTTTACCGCGCCTTCGGCGAGACGCTGCGTGGCCTAAAGACGACCTTTGGCCAGCTGCGAATGGGCGTTGACACAATCCAGTACCCGGAGGAGAAGATTCCCGTCTATCCGCGCTTCCGTGGCCGCCACCAGCTGCACCGCTTTGAGGACAGCGGGCTTGAGAAGTGCGTTGGCTGCTCGCTCTGCGCCGCCGCCTGCCCGGCCGACTGCATCCGTGTTGTCGCCGCTGAGAACACGCCGGAGAATCGCGTTTCCGCCGGTGAGCGTTACGCCGCCGTTTACGAGATCAACCTGTCGCGCTGCATCTTCTGCGGCTACTGCGAGGTTGCCTGCCCGTTCGACGCGATCACGATGGGCCACGAGTATGAGCTCTCCGCCGCCAACCGCTCCGACCTGATCTTCACGAAAGAGATGCTGCTGGCCGAGCCACTGGAGCGCACGCCGCTGCGCGCGGAGGGGGAGTAGTAAACGGTGGTCGTCGGCTTCTTCTTCTTCCTCTTCGCGCTCATCGCGCTGGCCGGCGCGGGCGGCGTCGTCGCGCTGCGCAACCCGTTCTACTGCGCTCTCTCGCTGGTCGTTCACCTGATCGCGCTGGCGCTGCTCTTTCTGTTGCTTGAAGCGCAGTTCGTCGCCGTTGCCCAGATTGTCGTTTACGCCGGCGCCGTGATGGTGCTGTACGTCTTCGTCGTCGGCTATGTCGGCGGCGGTGATGATCCGGCGCCGCTCTGGCGGGCGAGTGCGCGCCAGCGGGCGCTGGCAATGATTTTTGCGGCGGCGATCTTTATCGCGCTGGCAATCGCCTTGCTCGGCACGGCGCTCTCAGCGCTCAGCACCGACGGCGCCAAGCTGGCCGCCGATTACGGCTCGCCGGCGCAGATCGGCGAGCTGCTGCTGACCGACTTTCTGCTGCCGTTCGAGCTGGCCTCAATACTGCTGCTGGTTGCCGCCATTGGCGCTGTTGCGCTGGCCGGTCGGCGCGGTGGTATCGCCGAGGATGAGTCGAACATGGCGCCGAACAGGGGTGAGGTTTACACGCCGGCGCCGGCCGCGACCGGTTCGATGGCCGAGGGCGTGTCGGGCTACGGCGTAACACGGCCACTGCCCGCGCCGCAGCTTGAGGGCCGTGAGCTCAAGCAGCCGGTCCGCGCCACGCCGGAGGATGATTCGCGGTGACGATCAACTGGTACCTGATCGTCTCGGCCTTGATCTTCACGATCGGCGCCGGTGGCGTGCTGGTTCGCCGCAACCCGCTGGTGATCCTGCTTTGCCTTGAACTGATGCTGAACGCCGGCAACCTCGCGTTGATCGGCTTCTCGCGCATGTGGGGCAACGGCGATGGCCAGATCTTCGCGATCGTCGTGCTAGTTGTCGCTGCCTGCGAGGTGGCGATCGGCCTTGGCATCATCGTCGCGCTCTACCGGCGCCGCCTGCCGGTCGATGTTGACGAGCTGGTGGAGCTGCGCGGATGAGCCTGCCACTGAGCGCCTGGCTGGTACTCGCCTTCCCGCTGGCCGGGACGCTGACGATTGCGCTGCTCGGCAAGAAGCTTTCCCCGCGCGCCGCCGGCACAATCGGCACTGCAGCGATCGGTATCGCCTTCATCTTCGCCGTGATCACGTTGATCAAGCTGCAGCAGCTGCCGGTTGACGAGCGCGTTGTCACCTCATCGCTTGCGGACCTCATCAACGTCGCCGGCCTGAAGGTCCAGCTTGGAATCTATGTCGATCCGCTTTCGACCTTCATGATCCTGATCGTCGCCGGCGTTTCGACCCTGATCCACCTCTACTCGGCCGGTTACATGCAGACCGATCAGGGCTACGTGCGGTACTTCGCCTACCTCAACTTCTTCGTCTTCTCGATGCTGCTGCTGGTCCTGGCCGGCAACCTGGTGCTGCTGATCATCGGCTGGGCATTTGTCGGCGCTGCCTCCTACATGCTGGTCTCCTACTGGTACCGCCGTGACACGGCGACATCGGCCGGCATCAAGGCCTTCGTGATCAACGTGATCGGCGACGTCGGCTTGGTGCTGGGCACGCTTTTCATCTTCAAGACGATGGGCGTCGTTGACTACACCCAGCTGTTCGCCGGTGTCCACAGCGCTTTCGCCAAGGATTCACCGGAGCTGGTGATCGGGATGCTGCTGATCCTCGTCGGTGCCTTTGCCAAGTCGGCGCAGATCCCGTTCCACACTTGGCTGCCAGACGCGATGGAAGGCCCGACGCCGGTCAGCTCGCTGATCCACGCGGCGACGATGGTGACGGCTGGCGTCTACCTGATCGGCCGTCTGCACACGCTCTTCGAGTGGGCACCAACGGCCGCCGCGGTTGGCGCAATCGTCGGTGCTTTGACACTGCTGATCGCCGGCAGTATCGGCCTTGTGATGACCGACCTGAAGCGCGTCATCGCCTACTCGACGATGTCGCAAATCGGCTACATGATCATGGGCGTCAGCGCCGCCGCCTACGTCGGCGGCTTCTTCCACTTGATGACGCATGCTTTCTTCAAGGCGCTGCTGTTCATGGCGGCCGGTTCGGTCATCTCGGCGATGGCCGGCAATCAGTCGCTCAACAACATGAGCGGCTTTCGCAAAGCGATGCCGTTCACCTTCGCCTGCTTCCTTGCCGGCGGCCTCGCGCTCTCAGCCTTTCCGCTCTTCTCCGGCTTTTTCTCAAAGGACACGCTGCTCTTTGAGGTTGGTGCGCGCGGCGGCTGGTACATCGCGCTGTACGTCGCCGGCTACATCGGCGCTGCCTTCACCGTTCTTTACACCTGGCGAATGATCTTCCGAGCCTTCTGGGGCAAGCCTTGCGAGCAGGCGACGGTGCTGGAGCAGACCGGCCACAGCTTCCATTACCCGGAGCACACCAACCCGCACACCGGCAACGAGGACGACCCGTCAACGCAGGAGGTTGAGGACACCGAGGTTGGCTTCCCCGGCGCCGTTCACAAGATCGCCGAACAGACCTGGCAGATGCGCGCTGCGATGATCCCGCTCGCTGTGCTGGCGGTTATCGCCGGCGTGGTTCAGCTTCCGTTCGGTCTTACCAACGTGCTGAGCGACTTTCTCGAGCCGACCTTCGCCGACACGATCATCGCCTACCACCCCAAAAATCCTGGGCTTGAGACCTTTGGCCTGATCCTGTCGAGCGTGATCGCCGTTCTCTTCCTCGCCGCCGCCTACATCGTCTGGGTTCGCCGCCCCGGCAGCTCATCGGCGATTCAGGCCCGACTGCAGCCGCTGCACACGCTGTTCGCAAACAAGTGGTATTTCGACGAGCTGAACTCGGCGCTGATCGTCAGGCCGGTCGTCTGGATCGGCCGCTGGGCGAAGGACAGCTTTGAGCGGGTCGTGGTCTACGGTGCCTTCATCGGTGGCACGTCGGGCCTCGTCAAGGCCGGCTCGGCCGCCGTGCGGGCAATCCAGACCGGCCTGCTGCGCAGCTACGCGGCATTTGTGATCGGTGGCCTGTCGGTCGTACTTCTCTACTTCCTGGTGCGTGGACTGTGACAATCCACCTGTCAATCATTCTCTGGATGCCGCTCGCTTTCGGGCTCGTCGCGCTGGTCGCGCCGAGCCGTTTGGCGCGCTGGATCTCGCTGCTCGGTGCGCTCCTCGTGCTGGCCTACACGATCACCTTGCTGGCCGACTACGACCACGCCGCCGGCGGCCTGCAGTACGTCACCGATCTTCTCTGGATCCGCTCGCTCGGGATCCATTACGCGCTGGCCGTAAGCGGCCTCAACCTTGTGCTGCTGGCGACGACCTCGGTCGTCTTCACGGCTTCGGCGATCTGGTCGCTGGTGGCCCAGCCGGACGGTCTGCGCCCCGGCCTTTACGCGCTGCTGATGGGGCTTGCACAGAGCGCCGTGCTTGGCGCCTTCATGGCGCAGGATCTGGCGCTGTTCGTGATCTTCTTCGATCTGATGCTGGTGCCGTTCTACTTCCTGATCGTGATCTGGGGCGGGCCGGACCGCACCAGCGCTGTGCTGCGGCTGTTCCTTTACACGCTGGTCGGATCGCTGCTGATGCTGGTCGGCGCGATCACAACCGGCGTGCTGGCGGCGAACGGCGGCCAGCCAAGCTTCCTGCTGGCCGACTTGGCGAAAACGCCGCTTGGTAGCAGCGCCCAGGGCTGGATCTTCCTTGGCTTTGCGCTGGCCTTCCTGATCAAGATGCCGGCCTTCCCGTTCCACGGCTGGATGCCCGGTGGTTACTCAAACATGCCGATCGGTGTGCTGGCCGTCTTCACAGCGATCCTCAGCAAGGTTGCCGCCTACGGCTTCCTGCAGATCGCGCTGCCGCTGTTCCCCGACGCCGCAGTCCGTTACCAGGAGCTGATCATGATCGTCGCGGTCGCCTCGATCCTTTACGGCTCAGCGATGGCCTTCACCGTCACCAGCGCGCGGCTGATTCTTGGTTACTCGTCGATCGCTCAGCTGGGCTTCATCGTGCTCGGGATCTTTGCCTTCGATAACCGCGGCGCCGACGGCGCGCTGCTGCAGGCCACCAACCATGCGATTGTCGCCGGCGCCCTGATCTTCGTTGTTGCGATGCTCGCGGCGCGCAGCGGCGGCAGTGAGGAGATCACCGATATGGGTGGCATCGCCAAGGGCGCGCCGGCCTTTGCCGCCGTCTTCCTCGTGCTCAGCTTTGCGCTGCTGGCAATGCCGGGGACGGCCAATTTCATCGCCGAGTTCATGATTCTGCTCGGCACCTTCGAAAGCAAGCTGGTCTATGCCTTGATTGCCTCGATCGGTGTTGCGCTGGCCGCCTTCTACGCGCTGCGGCTGTACGTAACGTCGATGCACCACCGCGTTGGCGCGAAGGTCAAGTCGTTTGAGATGACCGGCCGCGAGGCGCTGGTGGTTGTGCCGCTACTGCTGATCGTGATTGCGCTGTCAATCTTCCCGCAGTTCTCGCTCCGCCCGGCCGAGGACGGCACAAGTCAGGCGCTGCGCGCAACGAAGCAGGCACAGCAGGCGCAGGCGCTGGCCGCAGCGCGGGCAGACCGGGGCAGGCGATGAGCGCGGCGCTCGCAACTGTCGTGCCAACCGCGCCGTCAATCGACTGGGCTGGCCTGTCGCCGCTGCTCGCGTTGATCATCGGCTCGATCGTCGTACTGATCGTTGGCCTTGCCGGCCCGCGCGCAATCCGCACGCAGCTTGTGCCGGCGCTCAGCGTGGTCGCTTTCGCCGTGACGATCGGCGCCGTGATCGCGCTCTGGGGCCAGCGCGCTGTGCTGATCGAAGGGGCGCTGCAACTTGATCAGCTGACATTGATCCTGACGCTGCTGATCTGCGCCGCCGGGATTGTCGCGGCGCTGCTGGCCTGGCGAGAGCAGGCCGCTTCGGAGATTGCTCACGGCGAGTTCTTTGCGTTGCTGCTGCTGGCCAGCGCCGGAATGTTCGTCCTCGTCGCCTCACGCGACCTTGTAACAACGTTCGTTGGCTTGGAGCTGCTGTCGTTGCCGCTTTACATTCTCTGCGCCGCCCGCGTGCGTGAGCAGCGCTCGCTGGAGGCTGGCCTGAAGTACCTGATCATCGGTTCGGTTGGTTCGGCCATCGTGCTCTACGGCTTTGCGCTGCTGTACGGCGCGACCGGCACTACCTCCTACTCGCAGATCGCGGTGAAGATCGCGGCCGGGGGCCTAGCAACCGACCCGCTGTTCCTGACGGCCGTCGCGCTGTGCACAGTCGGCTTTGCCTTCAAAGCCTCGCTGGCGCCGTTCCATCAGTGGACGCCTGACGTCTATCAAGGGTCACCAACACCGATTGCGGCCTTCATGTCGGTTGCGACCAAGGCCGCTGCCTTCGGCGTCATCATCCGCCTGTTTGACGTTGCGCTGAGCCCGGCGGCCGATGCTTGGAAGCCGGCCTGGATTGCGATCGCGATCCTCTCGATCATCGTCGGCAATGTCGGCGCGATCGGCCAGTCATCGCTGAAGCGGATGCTCGCCTACTCATCGATCGCTCAGGCCGGCTACCTGCTGATCGGCTTTGTGGTCGCAACCCGGCTTGGCATTGAAGCGATCTGCTTCTACCTGATCGTTTACGCAGTCGCTAACCTTGCGGCCTTCACCGTCATCGTGATTCGTGAGCGCGAGAGCAGCAGCGGCGACGATCTGGCGTCGCTGCACGGTGTTGCTGGCAGCAGCCCGGTAACGGCCGTTGTGATGACGCTGGCGATGCTCAGCCTTGCCGGCATCCCGGCGACGGCCGGCTTCATCGGCAAGTTCCGCTTGATTGAGGCCGCAGCGCAGGGCGATATGGCCTGGCTGGCAGTGGTCCTCGTGCTTGGCTCGGTTATCTCGCTCGCCTACTACCTACCGGTTGTCGCGGCGCTCTGGCGCAGCGAGGTGCAGCCTGGCATCGAACCGGTCAGCGGCGCGCCAGTACTGGCGGGCGGCGCGCCGGAGGGCGAGCCCGTCAAGGCCGGCTGGGAAGTGAAGCTGGTCGGCGTTCTGCTGGCCGCCGCAATCATCTTCTTCGGGATCGTGCCGCAGCCGATCTTCAACCTCGTCGCTGACGCCGCGCGAGGGCTCGGCCTGAGCTGATCCGCACGCCGTCCGCGCCGCCGTGCGCGGTACGGTTCGCAGCCCGTGGACTACCCCGTCGAGAGCTTCACAGCGGCCGAGCAGGCGCGCCTTCAGCCGCACTTCACCAATCTCGACCAGCCGGTCTTCGCGCTCGTCAACCTGCCGGAGACAGTCAAGGGCGCTCTGTTCGCCCGCTACTCGCGCTACGACGGGACACTGCGCCGCCTGTTTCTTGATGAGTTCGCTGGCTCGCTGGCCGAGAGCGGCGGCGACTGGGAGGGCGATGAGGGGAAGCGCGCGGCCGAGCTGTACGACACGATTTTTCTCGGTTACGGCGATGACTCGGTCGCCCAGCTGGGCGGCGCCCACGTTGCTTGCGAGTGGGTTTCAAACATCCTGACGAAGATCCTCCAGCGGCCGCGGCTGGCCGCCTATCTTGAGCAGTCGACGCGTTACATTCGTTACGACGGAGAGGTGCCGGGGATTGGCTACCGCTATTACCGTGACGCTTCGCTAGGGCCGCAGTATCAGCAGGCGATGGACGGACTGTTCACCAGCTACTCGGCTGCGATCCCGCAGGTCGCGGCCTGGGCGCATCAGCAGTTCCCGGCCGCGGACGGTGTGTCGGCCCGGGCGCAGGAGCGGGCGATTGAGGCGAAGGCGCTGGATCTGCTGCGCGGCCTGTTGCCGGCAGCGTCGCTGTCGCACATGGGGATCTTTGCCTCCGGTCAAACCTATGAGCAGCTGATCCTGCATCTGATCGCTCATCCGCTGCCCGAGGCGCAGGATTACGGCCGGATGCTGCTGGCGACGCTGAAGCAGGTGATGCCGAGCTTTGTTTCACGCGTTGAGCGTGCCGATCGCGGCGGCGAATGGATCGAGTACCTCGCGCAGCGCAGCGCCGCTGGCAGCGACTGGGCGCAGCGGCTGGAGCTTGCAGCGGGGGACAGCGACGGCGGGCCGTCGGTGGCGCTAACGCACGTTGATGGCAACGAGGAGGACCTGCTCTGCTCACTGCTCTTTGAGCAGTCACGCAGCGATCAGGCTTCAATCCGCGCCGCCGTCAGGCGGCTCAGCGGCGACGAGCAGGCGCAGATGCTTAGCGACTTCGTTGGTGTGCGCGCCAACCGCCGTCACCGCCCAGGCCGCGGCTTCGAGGCCGTCCGTTACCGCTTTGAGATCGTTGCCGACTACGGTGCCTTCCGCGACCTGCAGCGCCACCGGATGCTGACCGTGCAGTGGCAGACGCTGGGCCCCGAGCTTGGCGCCGGCGTGCCGGACGAGCTGCAGGCAGCTGGCGTCGCCGACAGCTACCAGCGGGGGCTTGAGGCCTCAGCTGCCGAGTATCAGCGGCTCGCCGCGGACGGGCAGCTCGACGCGGCGCCGTACGCCCTGTGCCTTGGTTACCGGATTCGCTTTGTGCTCGACTGCAACGCTCGCGAGGCGATGCAGCTGATCGAGCTGCGCTCCGGCCGCGAGGGTCATCCCAGCTACCGCGCCGTCGCTCACCAGATGCAGCGCGAGATCGCTCAGCATCATCCAGCCGTCGCGGCGGCGATGATCCACGTCGATAATCAGGCCGAGCCGCGGCTTGAGCGGATCCTCAGCGAGATGCGCACAGAGGGCCGCAGCAGCGCCGGCTAAAGCGCAGCGACCGCTTCAGTCTTCGTCGTGCTCGGCCATTTGCTGCTCGAGCGAAGCCATCACTGCCGGGTCGCGCAGCGTCGTCACGTCGCCTAGCGCACGGCCTTCGGCGATGTCACGCAGCAGTCGGCGCATGATCTTGCCGGAGCGCGTCTTTGGCAGGTCGTCGGCCCAAATGATCCGCTTCGGGCGGGCGAACTTGCCGATTCGCTCACCGACCACGCGCCGAATCCGGTCGGCCGCCTCGTCGTCACCCTGCGCACCACTGTTTAGCGTCACGAAGGCGCAGATCGACTGGCCGGTCAGCTCGTCGTTCTCGCCGACGACGGCAGCTTCGGCGACGTGCAGGTCGCCAACGATCGCCGACTCAATCTCGGCCGTGCTTAGCCGGTGGCCGGAGACGTTGATCACATCGTCAACGCGGCCGATCACCCAGATCCTTCCGTCGGCATCCTCGCGGCTTGCGTCGCCGACGAAGTAGACCGGTGGCCCAAAACGCTCCCAGTAAGTGCTGACGTAGCGCTCGTCGTCGCCGTAAAGCGTGCGCAGCATTCCCGGCCAGGCGCCTTTCAGTATCAGCAGCCCTTGTGTTCCACGCTCAACCGGCTTGCCGTCGTTATCAACCACTTCGGCTGTGATCCCTGGCAGCGCCGTGCCGGCCGACCCTGGCTTTGCCGCCTGCGCGCCGGGCAGCGTAGTGATCATCATGTTGCCGGTCTCGGTCTGCCACCAGGTGTCAATGATCGGGCAGCGTCCGCCGCCGATGACCAGCCAGTACCAGGCCCAGGCCTTTGGATTGATCGGCTCGCCAACCGTTCCCAGCAGCCGTAGCGAGCTCAGGTCGTGGCGACGCGGATATTCCGGCCCCCACTTCATGCAGGCGCGGATCGCCGTTGGCGCCGTGTAGAAGATCGTCACCTTGTAGCGCTCACAGAGCCGCCACCAGATGTCTTTGTCGGGGTAATCGGGTGCGCCTTCATACATCACCGATGTAGCGCCGTTGGCCAGCGCGCCGTAGACGATGTAGCTGTGGCCGGTGACCCAGCCGACGTCGGCCGAGCACCAGAAGATGTCGCTTTCCGGTTTGATGTCGAAGACGTACTTGAAGCTCCAGGTGACTCCGGTCAGGTAGCCACCCGACGTGTGCAGGATCCCCTTTGGCTGGGCGGTCGATCCGGATGAGTAGAGGATGAAAAGCGGATGCTCGCTGTCGAACGGCTCGGGCGGGCAGACCGGGTCGGCCGCTGCCAGTGCCTCGTCCCAGACGACGTCGCGCCCTTCCTGCAGTTCGAAAGGCGTGCCGGTGTTGCGCACGACGAAGATGCTCTGCAGCGACGCAAGGTCACCGAGCGTCGCGTCAACCTCGTTCTTGATCGGAGTTGTCTTGCCCTTACGCGCCGCGCCGTCAACCGTGATCAGCGCCTTGGCCTTTGAGAACTCCATCCGCTCGCGCACCGAATCGACGCTGAAGCCGCCGAAGACAACGTTGTGCGGCGCGCCGATCCGGGCGCAGGCCAGCATTGCGACGACTACCTCCGGGATCATCGGCAGGTAGATGCCAACAACGTCGCCGGGGCCGATGCCGCGCGCCTTCAGTGCGTTTGCGGCCCGCTGCACCTGGTCGAGCAGCTCGTTGTAGGTGACGGTCCGCTCGCCGCCCTCTTCGCCATGCCAGTGAAATGCGACGCGCTCGCCATTGCCGGCCTCAACGTGGCGGTCGACGCAGTTGTACGAGACGTTCAGGCTGCCGCCGCTGAACCACTTGTAGAACGGCGGCTTGGAATCGTCGAGCGCCTGCTCCCAGGGGGTCGCCCAGTCAAGCGCCCGGGCTTGCTTCTCCCACCAGCCGACCGGGTCGGCGGCGGCCGCTTCGTGCTCCGACATGTCAGTGATCAGCGCCCGCTCGACAAACTCGGCCGGCGGTTCAAACCACTGCTGCTCCATCAACTGTTCAAGTTCGGCTTCGAGCTTTGGATCCTCAGCCATCGGCTCAGCCTACTGCCGCGTCAAGCGCGCGACGATCGGCAGCAGCAGCGTGCGCGGCGTGATCCGCCCGGCAATCGCCTGGATCCGGTTGGGAAGGCCAGGGATGACGTCGCGGCTGCCGCGCTCCATCGCGTCAACTGCCTGACGGGCGACGTCCTGCGCCGCAACGATCGTGAACTCCGGCAGCGTGTCCTCAAAGCCGATGCTGCCAGCAACCTCGGCAAACTCGGTTCGCACGGCGCCGGGGCAGAGCACTGTGCAGGAGACGCCGCTGCCTTTCAGTTCGGTGCTCAGCGCCTCGCTGAACGACAGGACAAAGGCTTTTGTCGCGGCGTAGCTGGCAAAGCCCGGTAGCGGCTGGAAGGCAGCGGTCGATGCAACGTTCAGGATGGCACCACTGCCCTGCTCGATCATCGACCCGATCAGGCGGATTGTCAGGTCGTGCAGCGCGTCAACGTTGACTTCGATCATCTGCCGTTCGCGCTCTGCGTCATTACTTACGAAACGGCCGCTGACGCCAAATCCGGCGTTATTGCAGAGCCCTGCCAGCTGCGGCCCGTCGAGCAGCTGCGCCGCCAGCTCGGCGCGCGCCGCTGGGTCGCTCAGGTCGCAGGCGATCACGCTCGCGCTCACGCCGTGCGCGGCGCGCAGTTCGGCTGCCAGCTGCTCCAGCCGGTCGCTGCGGCGCGCTACCAGCGTCACTGCGTGGCCGCGCTGGGCGAGCGTGCGGGCAAGCTCGGCGCCGATCCCCGAAGAGGCGCCGGTAACGACGACGGTTGCTGAGTCTGATGCGCTTGGGAGGGCCATTAGCGCAGCCTATAGAAGCTCAGCCGGTTAGCTCTTGCGCTTACGTTTCTTACGCAGATCACCGGAGCCGTTGCTGGCCTGCGGCGGCAGGCTTGGCGCTGGCGTGTCGGCGGCCGATCCGCCGGCTGCGCTTTCGCCGCGCCGCGTCGCCATGCTCGGCCACGGCTCGGGCTTTCCGCTGCTCCAAGCCGGCGGCGTCTTACCGCCCGGCCAACGCATAATGAAGACCAGGCCGATTAGCGCCAGCCAGAAGGCCCGCAGCAGGCCCTGCTGATCGAGCGGCAAGATGAAGGTGACACCGACGATCATCGCCAGTGCTCCCATGAAACGGCTGAGCAGGCCCACGCGCATCGCGTTCAGGCCCAGCATGACGAAGGCCAAGCCGAGCGCGAAGCTGCCGAGTTGCCAGATCAGCTGGCCGGCAAAGAACGGGCCGCCGCTCAGCGCCTCGGTGGCCTGAAGGTTGTTGCCGCCATCAAAGCTGGCAATGCCGAAGTAATAGGTCAGCTGCGCGACCATCCGGCCGACGCCGAAGGCGACGGCGCCAAAGGCGGCAGCGATCAGCGTCATCTGGCCAAAGTCGGGGTTGCGCGCCCTCGTCGCTTTGAAGAGGAAGACGACCGGGCCAAAGATCAGCAGTGAGCCAAGGCCGTAAAGGACGGTCCCAATTATCGGCAGCGTCAGCCGGTTGCTCAGCCACTCGGCCTGCAGTGCGATCCGGCCGGGCGGGATCGGCTGGCCGCTCAGCAGGTCGCGCATCGCATCGGGCGCCGTCACGAGGCTGCCGTTGAAGCTCGGCAGCCCCGACAGCGCCAAGCTGGTGATCACTGCGCCGACGACTGTCAGGATCGCTGCGGCCCAGGCGCAGTAGGCGGCCTTCCAGCGGTGCGCATCTTCCCAGGCCAGCGTCTGCTGCGGGTCGGCAGGGGGGAGCGGCAGTTGCTTCTCCGGTAGTAGCGAGCGCATCGGTCGCTGGAGTCTACGCGGCGCGCGGTTCAGCTGAGCAGCGCCTCGGCCGCGCCGACAACGTCGCGATCGGGCTGCAGCGCACTGTCGGCCAGCAGCCCGTCCAGCTCGGCCGCGACTCGTGCCAGTACCGGCGATGCCGTTGCCGTCACGACGATCCGGATTGGTGTATCGCATTCGCGCAGCTGACGGCGCGTTAGCGGAAGCGATGCTAGCCCTGCGTAGTCGGCGAAGCAGGCGCCGTTGTCGGCCTCCGCGTCGGCCGGTAGTTCGTCGCCGCCGGACGGCCCGACCAGCGCCGTGATCGCCGCGCTGCGGTCGCCGGCCAGCAGCGCCAGCTCAATCGCCTGCCGCTGATCGGCCAGCTCGCGCGAGCCTTGCTGATCGAAGGCGTAGAGCGGTGGGTCGCTCAGCACCGTGCCACTGACCAGTTCGCTGCGCCGCAGGCACAGATCAAGCGCGATCAGCGCGCCAAAGCCAAAGCCGACGAGCAGCGCCGGCGCGGCGTCCAGCTCGCCCAGCAGCGCGGCAACGTCGGCGCTCTGTTCGGCAACGGTCGTCGCCAGGTAGGGGTCGGGCGCCTCGCTCTGTCCATAGCCGCGGCGCTCGAAGCTAATCAGCCGCGTTCGCGCGGCGAGCGCTGCCTGCTGGTCGCCGGTCAAGCTGTGGCCGCCGATGCCGTGAATCAGGCAGAGCGGCGCCTGATCACCGCTGCTGACGTAGTGAAGTTTGACTCCTGCGCCATCAGCAAACGGTGACATGGCTAGGATTGAAGCATGGAAGGCCCCGGTGGACTTGGTGACATTTTCGGCGATCCCGACGAGCTGCAGCGTCGGATGGCTGAGTTCGCTGAGCAGATGTCCAGTCAGCAGACGCTGGCGTGGGCCGACAATGCGATCAAACTGGCCGTTGACATGACGGTCGCAGCGATCGGCCGCCTCAACGTGCAGGGCACCAACGCCGAGCAGGCCGAGCAGATCCGCTCGCTGATGGCAACCGTCTTCCCTGAGGCCGTCGCGCTGGTGCGCGAAGCGCGTCAGGGTCTGCGTTAGCCGCCGCGCGCCGCCTTCTCTTCGGCCCGGTGCGCTTTGCCGGCCCGGCGCACATCGCCGAATGAGCGGAAGCCGAAGATCGTCAGCAATGCGAGGAAGCCGACGGCGATTGAGACCACCGCAATCGCCACCTGTTGACCGACCGAGTAGGCGGCGACGGCGGCGGCTGTGCCAAAGACGGTCACTAGCAGCGCCTGCTGTACACCGGCGCCGCCGGGGGTGAAGGGGACCAGCGCGGCGACGGCGTTGATGCTCAGCACCAGCAGCACATTCTTGACCGAGCCGCCGATCCCGAAGGCGTCGAGCAGCAGCCAGAAGGCGGCGCAGCGCAGCAGCCAGCCGCCAAACTGCACCAGCCAAACCTCTTTCAGGTACCGACGGAAGTCGCGCAGGATCGTAAAACCTTGCCGGACGTTGAACCAGAAGGCGACAACGCGGCGCGACAGGAAGGCGAAGGCGATTAGCGCTAGCAGTGTCGCTCCGGTCACGACGAACAGCGTTAGCTGCGGGTTGCCGGACAGGAACGACAGATCAACGGCGCCGAGCTTCGGCAGTTCGGGCAGGCTGGGTAGCACGTTCTGGCTGAAGCCAAAGATCAGCACCGGGATCGCGATCGTCAGGTCAAAGATCGCCT
This sequence comes from Solirubrobacteraceae bacterium, assembly GCA_039744075.1. Taxonomy (GTDB): domain Bacteria; phylum Actinomycetota; class Thermoleophilia; order Solirubrobacterales; family Solirubrobacteraceae; genus F1-60-MAGs163. Next base: position 4,098 of record JBCJUC010000008.1, on the reverse strand, counting down.
CAACGAGGATCGCTGCGCCGATTGCCGGGTAGCTCGACTGCGGCACCGAGATCTTGACGAGGAAGAACTTGATGATGTCGCCGCCGCGCGCTGGCACAATGTTGTTGAAGCCGTAGGCGGCGACGTAGGCGCCCCAGATGTTGCGGTAGGGGATCTGCTCATCCGGGTAGGCGGCGCGTAGCGTGTTGAACAGTGCCAGCGCCCGCATCGACAGGTAGGCGATGAAGATCGCCATCCCTGCCAGCAGCGGAATCAGGTCGACGTTGGCAAAGCTGTTGACGAAGCGGCGAACCGAGCTGGCAAGCCCGTCAAAGCTGTCGAATATGGCGGCGATCTCCACGGGGTGAGGGTACGCGCCGTTCGTGGCGTCTTGGCAAAGTGGCCGTTACGGCTGGTCGTTACGGCTGGTCGCCGCGGCTAAGCCCAATCGCCGCCCACAGCTCGGTGTCGGCGAGCGATCCGAAGCTGCGGTCGGCGGCGCCGGCAAAGTCCATCTGATCAAATGACGGCACGACGTAGACCGTCATTCCGGCGGCAGCTGCGCTTGCCGCGCCGGGCGGCGAGTCCTCCAGCGCGACGCAGTCAGCCGGGGCGGCGCCGAGCTGGCGCGCTGCTTCGAGGTACGGGTCGGGGGCTGGCTTGCCGCGTTCCACGTCGTCGGCGCTGACGACTGCGTCGAACAGCTCTGCGATGCCGGCCGCCGTGATCGCCCGCTCTACAAACTCGCGCGGCGAGTTTGAACAGAGCGCGCGCGGCACGCCGGCTGCCTGCAGTGCTGTCAGCAACTCAACCGCTCCGGTTGTTGCTGCGCAGCCGTCCTCCAGTGCGACGTAGACGAGCCGGTTCATCTCGGCTAGCAGCGCCGGCCCTTCGGCCTCCGGCCGGCGCAGCTCGCGCGCCAAAATCACCGCCGCGTTGGCACCCGAGTTGCCCAGCAGCGCAATCTTTTGGGAGTCGCCAAACTCGGCGTCGTAGCTGGCAAAGAGCGTCTGCTCGGCCTGCGTCCAGAGCTCCTCGGTGTCGAGCGCCAAGCCGTCGTTATCGAAGATCACTGCTGCCGGGAGTGCCATCAGGGTTGTCTTTCTCGCCGCCTGCGCGGCTCAGCCGATCTCAGCTAGTGTGGCGAGCAGTTGCTCGTCGTGGCTCTTCGGGCTGACCTTCGGGATTACGTGGCGCACAACGCCCACGGCGTCGATGACGAAGGTTGCCCGCTGCGCGCCCCAGTAGGTCTTCCCGTACATCGACTTCTCGACCCATGTTCCGTAAAGCTCGCAGACGGCATGGTCCTCGTCGGCCAGCAGCGTGAAGTTGAGCTGCTGCGCGTCGTGGAATTTCTTCACTTTGGCAACAGGGTCGGGCGAGATTCCAATCACGCGGGCGTCAAGCTTTGCGTAGTCGGCTTCGTGGTCGCGTACGCCGCAGGCCTGCGTTGTGCAGCCCGGCGTTGAGGCCTTGGGGTAGAAGTAGAGGACGACAGTTTGGCCCTTCAGCTTGGCCAGCGACACAGCGTCGCCGTTCTCGTCCGGCAGTGTGAAGTCTGGTGCCTGTTCGCCGCTTTCAATCATTCCTCGTCCTTCGCTGTCGCCGGTCGGGATTGAACCGGGGGTGGGGGTGAAGATTACGCGCTGGCGGCTAATCGGTATCTGTTGTGAGGGGGCGCGGCACGTACGGGGTTCTGGTAGTTTGCCGACGATGATCCGCAGCCGCAACTTTGAGCGTCGTTTCGCCACCGCCGCAGTTGCCTCGATTGTCGCGTTGTTGTCGTTCGCGTCGGTCGCACAGGCCATCGACCGGATCTCTGTGGCCCCCGGCTCCAACGGGGTTGTCAACGTGATCAGTGAGCCGGACAGCAACGGCACCCGCTATCTTGGCGGATTCTTCACCGCATTTGATGCGTGGGGAACTGGCAACGGGGCGCTAACGAACAATACGAGCGGCGCAGTGGATCCCTCATTTCCGAAAGTCAATGGCGCCATCTACGCAACAGTAGCCGATGGCTCCGGCGGTTTCTACATCGGCGGCAGCTTTACCTGCATCGGCTCGAACACCAGCGGCCTCTGCGACGGTGTAGACGATGTTTCCCGTAGCCGTGCGGCGCACATCAACGCCGACGGCTCAGTCGACCTCTCCTGGAACCCGAACCTGAACAACACCGTGTTCGCGATTGTGCTGTCAGGTAGCAACATCTACCTTGGCGGCCTCTTCACCACCGTTGGTGGAGCAACCACCCGCAACCGTGCGGCGGCGGTCGACGCCACCACCGGCGTCGCCACCGATTGGGACCCGAACATGGGCAGCATCGTGCGCGCGATTGTGGTGTCAGGTAGCAGCGTTTACCTTGGCGGCGACTTCACCTGTATTGGTGGCCCGGACACCGGCGGCGGCTGCAACGATCCAGGTGAGGTTGGCCGCAACCGTTCGGCGGCGGTAGGCACTGACGGCACGCTCCTCTCCTGGAATCCGAACATGGGCGGCATCGTGCTCGCGATTGCGGTGTCAGGTAGCAACATCTACCTTGGCGGAACATTCACCACCGTTGGTGGAGCAACCACCCGCAACCGTGCGGCGGCGGTCGACGACACCACCGGCGTCGCCACCGATTGGGACCCGAACCTGGACAACAGCGTGCACGCGATTGCGGTGTCAGGTAGCAACATCTACCTTGGCGGCAACTTCACCACCGTTGGTGGCGCCACCCGTAACCGTGCGGCGGCGGTCGACGCCACCACCGGCGTCGCCACCTCTTGGGACCCGAACCTGAACAACGGCGTGTTCGCGATTGCGCTGTCAGGTAGCAACATCTACCTTGGCGGCAACTTCACCACCGTTGGTGGAGCAACCACCCGCAACCGTGCGGCGGCGGTCGACGCCACTACCGGCGTCGCCACCTCTTGGGACCCGAACCTGAACGGCTTCATGAACGCGATTGCGGTGTCAGGTAGCAACGTCTACCTTGGCGGCTCCTTTACCACCGTTGGTGGCGCCGCCCGTAATTATGCGTCGGCGGTAAACGCGGCCGGCAACCTCACATCCTGGAACCCTGACCTGAACGGCGGCGTGCGTGCGATTCTGGTGTCAGGTAGCACTGTTTACCTTGGCGGCCAGTTCACCACCGTTGGTGGCGCCGCCCGTAACCGTGCGTCGGCGGTAGGTATTGACGGCACGCTTAGCTCTTGGGACCCGAACCTGAACAACTACGCGCGCGCGATTGCGGTCTCAGGTAGTAACGTCTACCTTGGCGGCGACTTCACCACCGTTGGTGGCATCGCCCGTAACTTTGCGGCGGCGGTCAACAACGCCAACGGGGCTGTCATCGACGAATGGGACCCGAACATGAACAGCAACGTGGTCGTGATTGCGGTCTCAGGTAGCAACGTCTACTTTGGCGGAGCCTTCACCAACGTTGGTGGCGTTGGTGGCATCACCCGTAACCGTGCGGCGGCGATCGACGACACCACCGGCGTCGTCACCGATTGGGACCCAAACCTGAACAGCGTCGTGAACGCATTGGTGGTGTCGGGTAGCAACGTTTACCTTGGCGGCGACTTCACTAGCACCGATGGGGGGACAACCACCCGCAACCGCGCGGCGGTGATCGACGCCGACGGCGTCGCCACCGATTGGAACCCGAACCTGAACGGTAGCGTGCGCGCGTTGGTGGTGTCAGATAGCACTGTCTATCTTGGCGGCTCCTTCACCAACGTTGGTGGCAGCAGCCGTAACAATGCGGCGGCGGTCGATGCCACCAACGGCACGCTCAGCACCTCCTGGAACCCTGACATAAACAACCTCGTGACCGCGATTGGGGTGTCGGGTAGCAACGTCTACCTTGGCGGTCTCTTCACCACCGTTAGTGGCGCCGCCCGCTTCCGTTCGGCGGCGGTTGGCACTGACGGCACGCTACTCGGCCCGTGGCCCGGTCCGCTGACCTCCGACGTTCTGCTCTCTGTCTCGAAGTCCGGTAGCGGCACGGGGACGGTTGCCTCATCGCCGGCGGGGATTGATTGCGGGGCGACTTGTTCAACGACGTTCGCGTCTGGAACATCGGTGACGCTGACCGCAACACCAGTTACCGGTTCGTCGTTTACTGGCTGGAGC
>JBCJUC010000007.1:0-54864 GCA_039744075.1 Solirubrobacteraceae bacterium | reverse complement strand
TGGCGCTGACCGGCACGCCGGTGCTCAACCACGCCGAGGAGCTGATCGCGCAGCTGCGCGTAATCGGTCGGCTCGACGACTTTGGCTCCGGCGCCCAGTTTGCTCGGCGCTTTGGCCCCGACCACTCGCGCAGCGAGGAGCGGCTCCACTGGCACCTGCGCCGCCACTGCTTCCTGCGCCGCGTCAAGGCCGACGTGCTGCCGCAGCTGCCGGCGAAGCGGCGCAGCATCGTGCCAATTGCGCTGACCAACCGCAGCGAGTACCGCAAGGCCGAGACCGACATCATCGCCTGGCTGCGCGACCAGCCGCTCGACCTCAGTGAGCTCGACGCGAAGATTGCCGCAACGCTTCGGGCCGAGCGGCTGGCGCAGCTTGGCGTGCTGCAGCGGCTCGCCGGCAGCGGCAAACTCGACGGTGCGCTTGGCTGGATCCACGACTTCCTCGCGTCGGGCGAGCCACTTGTCGTATTTGCCCGCCACCGCGAGGTTCAGCAGGCCGTGATCGAGCGCTTCCCCGGCGCCGTCCACCTGATCGGCAGCGACAGCGCCGCCGCCCGCCAGCGCGCGATCGACGCATTTCAGCAGCCCGACGGTCCACAGCTGATTATCTGCGCGATGCGCGTCGCCGCCCAGGGCATCACACTGACGCGGGCCTCAAACGTCGCCTTCCTTGAGCTTGAATGGACACCGGCGATGCACGAGCAGGCTGAGGATCGCTGCCACCGGATCGGCCAGCGCGACGCCGTGACTGCCTGGTACTTGCTGGCAGCCGAGACAATCGACGAACGGATGTCGCGGCTGCTTGAGCGCAAGCGCGCAAGCATTGCTGCGGTCACCGATGGCAAGCAGCTTGACGGCGACAGCGTCGTTGAGGCAATCATCCGTGAACTGCGTGAGGGCGAGCCGTTCCGGCGACTGCGCTCAGTTGCCTGAGACGCCTGCCGGCGAGGGCTCTGGAGCCGCTTTAATCGCAACACCGGACCGGTGCAGCATTATCGCCGCGCCAATCCCGACCAAGTTGACGAGCCAGAAGCTGAATACGCGGTAGGCGATCACGGCGACCGCAGCGACCGCCGGCGGAACACCAAAGGCCGACAGGATCGCTGTCTCAGCGACCTCAACGATGCCGATCCCGCCTGGCGTCAGCGGGATGATCGCAATCAGCCTGCCGACCGTGTAGGCCAGCAGTACGGCGCCGATATGTGGCGCCGAGCCAAGCCCCCAGAGCATCAGGTAGAGGACGGCGGCGTCGGTCAGCCAGTAGCCAAAAGACCAGCCAAGAGTCAGGAAGGCCTTGCGGCCACGCAGCAGCTGCTGTGATTGCTCGGCGATCGACTCGGCCTGGCTGCGCACCTCAGCTGGCTTGATCTTCTTGACGACCCGCGCCGCCAGCTTTGCGCCGCCGCTGGCCAGCGCACCGGCGATCCGCGGCCAGACGATTGCTGCCGCCAGCGCGATCAGCCCGAGGATCAGGAAGGGCATCGCGATCGCAACCGAGTTGACGTAACTGGAGGAGCTGCCGGCCTGTCCGGTCGAGAGGACGAAACCGAGCACGAAAAGAAAAGCCAACGTGACAATCGAAAGCGCCTTGCTCAATGTTGCCGCCGTCGCCGCCTCGGCTGGCGCGACGTTGCGGCGACGCAGCGCGTCGGCAACCATCACCGTCGCCGTCACTGAGCCGCCCGGCAGCAGTACGGCAACCGCCATCTGCGCAAACCAGACCTGCAGCAGTGTCGGGTACGAAGGCGGCGGCTGCGTCAGTGCGACCAGCGCGCGTCGCAACACCATCATCCCGGCGAACTGGGAACAGAACTCAACCCCCAGCGCAATCAGCAGCACGTACCAGCGAACCTTGACGATCTGCGCCGCCTGTTCGGGCATCTTCGCGAGTATTGGCAGCAGCGTGTAGACGATTACCGCAATCACCAGCAGCCATGTGATCCGCCCGACCAGCCGCCAGTTGATCCTTTTGAGCAGTTGGCTGGGCTGGGGCGTCGTCATTGGCTTTCGCTCGCCACGCTACTGGCAGCGGCGCGCCATGCGGCCCACGATCCAGCCGTCAGCAGTAAAGTTTTGTTCACCGCTGCCGCTTCGCCAGCCTTTTACCCCCGGGGGAGCATCGATGTCATCACATAACCGTGCCGTTCGCCTTTCGATCCTCGCCATCGCGGCTGCCGCGATGCTGCTGCCCGGCGCCTCGCTGGCTCAGGCGAAGGCCCCAGCCAAAGGCCCCGCCGGAAACGCTTTCTACAGCCCGTCCGCGAAGCTGCTGAAGGGCGAGCCAGGATCGGTCATCTGGTCACGCCAGATTAAGTACACGGCCGATGGCCGCGTTGCGCTGCCTTCAGCCTCGAAGACGATGCTGGTGCTGTACCGCTCCCGCAGCATGAAGGGCAAGGCGATCGCCGTCTCTGGCACCGTTGATCTGCCGAAAGGCAAGGCGCCAAAGCGCGGCTGGAAGATGGTCTCGTTTGCCCACGGCACAACCGGCGCCGCCGACGTTTGCGCCCCCTCACGGACCGCTGCTGGCGGCCCCGCAGATGGCTACATCGCTTACGCTTCCGCCTCCTACGACAGCTGGCTGAAGGCTGGCTACGCCGTCCTGCGCACCGATTATGAGGGGCTTGGAACTCCGGGCCGCCATCCGTACCTGATCGGCGCCTCGGAGGGCCGCGGTGTCGTTGACATTGCGCTCGCCGCCCGCAACCTGTTTGGCAGCAGACTGCTCAGCAAGGCCTGGGCAATCGGCGGCCACTCGCAGGGTGGCCACGCTGCGCTATTCGCCGCATCGCTGGCGCCGAAGCTCGCACCGGGGCTTAGCCTCAAGGGTGTCTTCGCCTACGCGCCGGCCTCGCATATCTACGAGCAGCGGCAGGCAATCTCCATCCTCGGCGATAGCTTTAAGGCGCTGACCGGGCTGGCGGCTCTGATCCTTTACAGCGCGGCTCAGGAAGCCGGTGTAGACCCGGCAACGCTGGTTCAGCCAAATATCGCGGCGCTGCTTGGCCAGATCGAGAAGGTCTGCACAACGCAGCTCGGCTCAACGGCGATCTTTGGCGACATTGCACCGAACGCCATCCTTAAGCCCGGCATCAAGACCGACAGCGTCGACAAGGTGCTGAAGGCGATGAACCCCGACGTTAAGATCAGCGTCCCGGTACTGATCCTCCAGGGCAACTCCGACACGACGGTCTTCCCTAACTTCACCGACGCGCTGGCCAGCGAGCTCGTCAAGCGCGGCAACAAGGTGACCTACACCAAGTTCGACCGGTTGAGCCACGCAACTGTCGTCACCGACGCCGCACCGCAGGCCGCAGTTCTGGCCTTCCTGCGAGCCCAGCTCGGTTCGTAGCGTCTGGCAGCGAAGAATCAGGCTTCAGTCGCGGCCGCGTCGCTGGCGTCCGCGCCGCCGCCGCGGCGAGCCACTTCAGCCCGGGCACGATCGATCCCGCCGTGCTCCAGCGCCGCCAAGTCGCTCTGCCCGCGCCATACAACGCGGCCGTGGCGACGGACAGTGACGTTCATCCGCCCACCGAGGTGCTCGATCGCGCCCGGCACGTTGCGCCGCTCGGCCGGTAGCGGCACCGGCAGTACGTGGGCTGCGCCGAGCGCCGCGCTGCCATCAATATCAACCTGCCAGCGGGCACTGCGGCCGCGCAGGCACCAACGCTGATCGCTGACCTGCGCCTCGACCGGCGAAAGGATCGGATCGCCAAGCCGAATTAGCCGGCCGTCAGGCAGCAGCACGACAACCGCCGTCACCTCGGTGCGCAGCGGACCCGACTCGATCACGCCGCCGGCGAAGGCGACGCAGGCCCGCGGCTCGGCGAAGGCCTGCGCCTGCCCCCACCACCAGGCCGGCGGGAAGCCACCTTTGCCCCAGTTCTTCTCGGCGTAAACTTGGGCGCCGTCAAACTCCCACAGCTCATCACCTAGCCGGGCACTGCCGGTGGCGCGGCCACCAAGCAGCCACGGGTGCCAGTACTGGTTGAGCGCCGGCACGGCTTGAAACAGGCTTGATCCGCCGAGCGCACGCCGCGGCCAGGGGCTCGGGTCGCTGATCGTAAAGTCAAGCTTTGCGTCAGCGCCAAGCTCCACCTGGACGCTGTCCGCCGTGGCGCGGAAGGCATCACCGGCCGATGCCCCTAAACGATCTGCGTCGGCGATGCCCTCAGCGTGCGCAACGGTTCGCAGAAAGCGGTTTGGATAACCGGCAAGGCCGAGCGTTGACCAAGATCCGTCGGCGGCGCGATTGACGCCGATCAGCGCGATGACGACGCGGCGCTGCTCGGGATCGGTGATCCGCCAGTAGTAACCCTCCATCGCAACGCCATGCGCAGGCAGCGGATTACCGAACGGCAGGTCGGCGCCGCCAGAGCGGTAGCGGCTCACTTTGAGCTTGCCAGAGGAGGCCATATCTAAAAGGTACGAGATTTGACCCTTCCCAACGCGCCCAATCTGTCGTAGGTTGTTGACTAGCTTTGACTACCCCACCACTTCAAAGGAGCAGACAGATGACCGATGACCGGATTGAAGAAGAGATTGAGATCGTCGCAGCAGCAGAGGATCAACTCGAAGCCGACGCTGAACTGGTGGGTGAGGCGATCATCGGCCTTGAAGCTGAAGCCGAGCTCATAGCCGCAGCAGAAGACGAGCTTCTAGAGGAGGCCGAGATCGTCGCTGCCGCCGAAGACCAGCTCGCAGCCGACGCCGAGCTGGTAGCCGCGATTGCCGCAGATGCCGATGCCGATCCGGCGCTTGTCGCAGCCGCCGCGGACGCTCTGCTGGAAGAGGCCGAGATCGTCGCCGAAGCTGAAGATCAGCTGATCGACGACGCCATGATCGTCGCCGTCGCCGAAGAGCAGCTGGTTGAAGATGCCGAAGCCGTCATTGAGGGAATCGCGATCGTCGAAGCCGAAGCTGAGATCGTTGAAGCAGCCGAACAAGAGCTGGTCGCTGAGATCGTCGAGGACGCGCTCGACGAGTCGGCCTGACGGCGGCGGTCAGACGCCGCTCTCAACAGTGATCCGACCGCTGCTCTGAGCTTCCTGCAGCGCCTTGAAGTCAAGTTCGTTCTGGTCGGCGTAAGCGTCGCCGAAGTCGGCCAGCGCCTCGGCGAACGCCGGGCCGCTCCCCAGATAACCGGAGATCATTGCCGCGTCGCCTGAGCGCGAATGGCCGCGGGCAAGGACGGCTCCGCAAAGAGCGCCGTAGCCGGCCAGCCTGGTCGGGTGAAGCTTTGCAACGTCGATCGAGCCCTTCTTGTCGCGCAGCTGACGCATATAGAAGTGCTTCTTCGCTTTGCCGGGCCCGATTGCCCAACCGAGGAACGGGTCGCTTGCGGCCTGCATAATCCGCTGCCCTTGAACAACGCGCTCGCCCTCCTGCTTGTACTCGCTGGCACCGGCGTACGGCGCCAGCACCGACTGCTGCGCCTCCTTGAACTGAAGGAACAGCGGGTCATCGTCGCGGTCGCCCATCAGCAGCATCATGTAGGCCTGCGTACCGACCGATCCGACGCCGACGACCTTGCGGGCAAAGTCAACGCGGTGGTAGCGCTCGATCACGACGCGCCGGTCCGGCGCTAGCGTCTCGAGGTAGCGCTCCCAGGCGCCGTCAACGAGGCTCTTGGCAATCTTCATATGAGCGAGCGGGATCCGAATAATCACCGGCGGGTCGTTCATGATTTGAAAACCGTCAGCGGTCTGCTCGGCGTAGCGGTGCAACGCTCCAATGTTGGTCCTGTGCTCGGCCTTGCTGACGACCTTCCGGGCGCGGGCGTTGGCCTTCGCTCCCTGCGCCTGCTCAAGCGCCGCGAGGATCGCTGAAACGTCGAGCCGGTCATACCAAGCCTGAAGGAACGGCACCTGCGCCAGCTCGGCGATCCGCGTCTGGTAGCGAGCCGCCGTCGCCTGCGCCGCATCGCGGGATTGCTGCTTGCTGAAGCCGTTGTCGCGCGCGGCAATCGTAACGCTCGCGACGAGCCGTTTGAGGTCCCATTCAAACGAGGCCGGCAGCGTCTCGTCGAAGTCGTTGAGGTCGAAGATCAGCGTCCGGTCGGGCGCCGCGTACATGCCGAAGTTCAGCAGGTGAGCATCGCCGCAACACTGTGTGCGCAGCTCGGTCGTCGGCGTGTGGGCAAGGTCCCAGGCCATGATCGCTGCGCCGCCGCGGTAGAAGGTCCCTGGCGACACGAGCATCCGCCCGTAGCGAATCGGCACAAGGTCGGGCACGCGCTCGGCGCCCTGCGCCTCAAGGATTGCGACCGGGTCGGGCCGGCCGTTGGGGGCCGTCCACTCGCCGTGCGATCTGCGCGGAAACTGCTGGCGCAGCGCCTTTCCCTGCTCGATCTTGGCCTCGACCGCGGCGAAGCTCGATACCGGCTCGGCCTCCTGCTCGCCCTGATCCTGCTGCTTCGTTGACTTCGCCACCCTCAGCCCCCAAAGCGGAAGCGGAATAGTGCTGCGACGGCCCCGAAGCCGTCACGCCAAGTTATCTTCTTTCCTTCTTCGTAGGTACGCCCGTAGTAGGAGATCGGCACCTCATAGAGGCGGATGTCCTTGTGTCGCAGAATCTTCGCCGTTACCTCAGGCTCGAAGGCGAAATCGTTGGAGACCAGCTTGATCGAGCGAATCAGATCGCCCTTGAAAGCCTTGTACCCGACCTCCATGTCGCTGATCGTCGTGTTGTAAAGAATGTTGGTCAGCAGCGAGAGGAAGCGATTACCGGCGTAATGCCAGAACAGGTGAGCGCGCTGCGGCTCGCCGCCGCGCAGGCGCGTGCCGTAAACGACGTCGGCGGCGCCACTGAAGATCGGTGCAAGCAACTTTGGAATGTCGGACGGGTCGTACTCGAGGTCGGCGTCCTGGATCATCACGATCTCGCCGGTTGAGGCGTTGATCCCAGTCCGCACGGCGGCGCCCTTGCCTTGGTTCTGCTCGTGGACAATCAGCCGCAGCCCTGGAATCTGAGGCTCCAAAGCGCTGACAATCGCGACCGTGTCGTCGGCCGAGCCGTCATCGACGACGAGAATCTCAGCGTCCAACTGCAACTCAGTTAGGCGGCGTAGAACCTGCTCTATGGTCCGGGCCTCGTTGTAGGCCGGCACGATCACTGTGACGCGCATTAGTTCCTCTTCACGGCGGGTCGCGGCCCGGGCGGGTCGCATCGTTGGTTTGGTTCAGGACAAGTCAACGGACCGCCAGCTTACCTAATAGCGGGGGCGGGATTCGAACCCGCGACCTTCGGGTTATGAGCCCGACGAGCTACCAGACTGCTCCACCCCGCGACGTATTCGTAAGGCTAGCAGCGACGCCGCCCAAGCGCAGGCACTGAACGTCGACGACCGCGGCGGCGTCTGCTCAAACGACGGCGACGCGGGCGATCGTCGTAAAGCTCTGGTAGTAGACGTCGCGGCCAAAGCCCGGCGCCGGAAAGAGGAAGCCCTAGCAGGGCGACGGCACGTCAACGCGGGCCTTGTCAACACCGCTATCAAGGTCGAGGACGACCAGCTGGTCGTTGCCGAACGCCATGCTGCGCCGCGCCAGCGACGACTGGGCCAGCAGCTGCATTGGCGCGCGCAGCAGCCTGCGCAGCAGCGGCCGGCGCCGACTGGGCGCCGCCGCGCAGCGGCATCTCATGGCGCAGCGCATAAAGCTCACCGTCGCTGCGGCGGATCACCATGTCGGTCGCAAAAGCGTCGCGTACGGCAGCAACTTCAAGCCGCTCTCCGGCACTGACCGCCAGCCCTGGCTGACCGCCGGCGCAGCACCAGCGCTGCGAGCCGCCGTCCTCACTGCTCCACGGAGTCGGCCAGTAACTGCCAACGTCGTCAACTGGAATCTGCTGCGCGTCGCTCATCGGCAGGCGAGGCTATTCGAGCCACCAGCCCGCTGCGCGGCGCTCAGGGAAGCTTCGTTACCGGCGGCGGCTTCCAAGTCCGGTTAAGAATCGCCTTCGACGGCAGGTATAGGCGCAGGTTGAGGCGGAAGCCGGTCGTCGGCGCCGGCAGCCAGTTGACGTTCTTCTCCGTCGGCTTGGCTGTCTGGATCGCAACCACAACCGACCCGTCACTCTTTTTGAGCAGCGGCGGATGGCTGTCGCCGATCGCGTAAACCTTCGCCGAGTTCTCAACGAGGTAGCCGTCGGAGTCGTACATCGTCAGCGACCAGAAGCCGGCGGTCGGCGGCAGCTGCCCGCGCTTGAAGACCATCCGGTAGCGGTTGGCGCCGTTCAGCAGATCGCCGCTGGGGTCGGTCAACGCCACCGGGTAGGTCGACTCAATGCGCGTGTTGGCACCCAGCCCAACCAGCGCGACGCGGGCGCGGAAGGTGTAATCGGTGCCGTAGTCGCCGATCGTGTTCGGCGCGTCGTACCAGCCACGATTGGCTTTTGCCTGAGCCAAGATCCCCAGCTTGGAGTTCAGTGACAGCGCGCAGGCGGCCTCATCAACGCCGGCTTCCAGGCCTTCGATGACGGCCGCCGGCAGGCCAGCGCTGGTCGGATTGAGGCCAGCGCCAACGCCGGCCGTCGCCAGCCGCGCGGTCATCGCAGCGTCACGCGCCGGTGGTCGGTCTACGGCAAGCGCCGCATTGAGGTCGCGGATGAAGTCAAGGCCGCCGCGGTAGCCAGCGGTGCAGGGCGGCGGCAGCTTGGCGCGGGCGCCGTCGAGCGGGACCGGCTTAGCCGCAGCCTTATTGCCAACGACGTCGGCCAGTTTGCCGAGCCGGTACTGAGCCATAAGCCGCTTCGCCTTAACGGTGTCGGCGCCGCCCTTAACAAGTGTTCTGCCGATCACCCAGAGCCGCCGCGAAGGCGACTTGAAGCGCTTGACGCCCTTCCCCAGCGCGACCTTCTTCGCCCCACTCCACTCCAACGCCCAGCTGCCACCGGCCGAGCCGTTGAGCCGGCGGCCGATGTAACCGACGACGTTGGTGTAGGGCTCGACGATCTCAAAGGTCCAGTAACGGCCGCCCATCTTTGGCACCTTCAGAACCACTGGCCCGTTAGAGAGGTCAACTTGAGCGAGCGAGTAAAGCGTGTCGACGTTTGGCGCAACGACTGAGCGCGCCGCCGGCGTCGCCAACTTGACTGCGTTGGCCAAACGGTTGAGCGGCGCATTGGCCACCAGAGCGTCGGCGCGCGTGCGGTTGAAGTCGAGCAGCGGGTACCCGTAGGTGAAGGCGTCCTTACCGATTGCGACGCCCGCGGCGCGCTGCTCAGCCGACGTTGAACCGAAGTCGGCCGCCCCCGCCGGCGCTGCCAAAGCGCAGGCGGCGAGTGCGATTGCGGTTGTCAGTACCCCGCTCCTCATTCTCATCGTCATGACCGTACAGGCAGCGGCGCAACAGTGAGCCGCTTGCCGAACTGCCAATCGCCGGTATCGTGCCGCGCGATGGCCAAGATCTTTGTCGCCCGGGCGCTACCGGGGAATGCAATCGACCGGCTGCGCGAGGCTGGCCACGATGTGACCGTTCATCCAGGCACGATGCCGCCAACACGCGAACAGCTGATCGCCGGCGTGGCTGACGCTGAGGGCCTGTTGTCGCTGCTGACCGACCGCGTTGACGGCGAGCTGCTTGACAGCGCGCCGCAGCTGCGCGCCGTCGCCAACTTTGCCGTCGGCTGCGACAATATCGACCTCGCCGCCGCCGCCGAGCGCAACATCCCGGTTGGTGTCGCTGCACACGTGCTGACCGACGCGACGGCCGATCTGACGATGGCGCTGCTGCTGGCAGCAGCGCGCAAGCTGCCCGACGGCGAGCGCGACGCGCGCGAGGGCCGGTGGAAGACCTGGGAGCCGGAAGGTTGGCTGGGACGCGAGCTGCGCGGTGCAAAGCTGCTGATCATCGGCCGCGGCCGAATCGGCCAGGCCGTTGCCGAGCGCGCCACTGCGTTTGGAATGCAAGTCAGCTTCGCCGGCCGCGACGACGACCTTCACGCCGCGCTGGCGCAGGCCGACATCGTCAGCCTCCATTGCCCGCTAAACGAGCAAACCCATCACCTGATCGACGCCGCGGCGCTGGCGGCGATGAAACCAACGGCGCTGCTGATCAACACAACGCGCGGCGCAGTGATCGACCAGGCCGCACTGATCGAGGCACTGCATGCCGGCACGATTGGCAGCGCTGCGCTGGACGTAACAGACCCCGAACCACCGCCGGCCGACGATCCGATCTACGGCGCGCCGCACTGCCTGATCGTCCCTCACATCGGATCGGCGACGGCGACGACGCGCGCGGCGATGGGCAACTGCGCCGCCGATAACCTGCTCGCGGCACTGAACGGCGAGCCGATGCCGACGCCCGCGCCCGCTCCGCCACCCAGTTAAGCTCGCTGCGATGAAGATCGCCGTCGTCGACATCGGCACCAACTCGACACGGCTGCTACTGGCCGAGGTTGGCGCCGACGGGGCGATCACCGAGCTGGCACGCCGCAGCGAAGTGACGCGGCTCGGCGTCGGCGTTGATGCCAGCGGCGTTCTTTCGGAGCAGGCGATGGCCCGGGTATTTGCGACGCTCGACGACTACTCAGCGATGATCGACGCGCTCGGCGGCGCCGACCAGCGCCGCGCTGTGCTGACCAGCGCCACGCGCGACGCCGCCAACGGCGCCGCCTTCACTAGGCAGGTCGCAGAGCGCTACGGCCTCGACGCGCAGGCGCTTCCCGGCGAGCAGGAAGCCCGGCTCTCGTTTCTTGGCGCCACCAGCGGCCATGACGCAGGCGACGAGCGTCAACTCGTCGTCGTCGACATCGGCGGCGGCTCAACCGAGATGATTGTTGGGCACGGTCGGCAGGTCGGTTTTCACGTTTCAACGCAGCTCGGCGTTGTCCGCCAGAGCGAGCGCCATCTGCACAGCGACCCGCCCGCCGCCGGCGAGCTGCAGGCGCTCCACGATGACGCCGCCGCGGTGATCAGCTCCGCCGTACCGCAGGACGAGCGCAGCCGTGTTGAGACGATGGTCGCCGTCGCCGGCACGGCAACCTCAATCGCCGCGATCGACCTGCAGCTCGAGCCCTACGACCCGCTGAAGGTTCACGGCCATCAGATATCGCTGAACCGCTGCCGCGAGATCGCGGAAAGGATGGCCTCAATGCCTGAGGCCGAACGCCGCAACGTCGTTGGCCTGCACCCCGAGCGCGCCGCAACGATCCTCGCCGGTGGCCAGATCCTTGTCAGCGCAATCGAAGCCTTCGGCCTCGATCATGTTGAGGTCTCCGAGCACGACATTCTTTACGGCGTCGCACTCGACGCCGCGCTCGGCAGCTGAACGGCGCCGCTTAGGCGAGGTTCGACTTCCGTGGGTAGATGACGTCAGGGTCCTGCAGGACGTTGACAAGCGCTGGCAGTCCGCTCGCGAAGGCGCGCTCCAGCGCCGGGCGCAGATCGGCCGGTCGCTCGACCAGCTCGCCGTAGCCGCCAAGCGTCGTGACGATCTCGTCGTAGCGCGTTCCGGGCCGCAAATCGGCCGCGACCGAGTAGCCGTAGAGAAACTCCATCGGGTGCTTCTCCAGCGCCCAGATACCGTTGTTACCCATCACGGCAACGACGTTGACGCCGTGCCTTGCCAGCGTGTCGAACTCCATCCCGCCAAAGCCGAAGGCGCCGTCGCCGACGATCAGCACGACCTGACGGTCGGGGTGCGCGAGCTTGGCCGCAAGTGCGTAGCCGGTGCCCGACCCAAGACAGCCGAAGGGGCCGGGGTCAAGCCAGCAGCCAGGCTTGTAGGAGTTGATCATCTTGCCGGCAAACGAAACAAAGTCGCCGCCGTCGCCGATCACAATCGCGTCACGGTCGAGGAAGTTGTTCAGCTCGTGGTAGATCCGCATCGGGTGCAGCGGTGCGCGGTCATCCTCCAGCTCAACGAGCTCAGCGGCGCGCTTCTGATCCTCAGCCGCGCGCAGCTGCGCCGCCCATGGCGCCGTTGTCGCTTCAAGCCCGGCCGTCCCCTCGCGCAGCGCGTCAAGCGTCGCGGCAATGCCGCCGACGCACTCGGCGGCAACTTCGCGCGGATGCGGTCGCAGCGGCGCAGCACGGTCGACGACGACGATCTTTGTCTGCTCCCCAAACGAACCACCAAAGCCGAGCCGGAAGTCCATTGGAACGCCAATCACCAGTGCGACGTCGGCCTGCTTCAGCCCCTCGCTGCGAGCGCGGGCGAAAAACAGCTCGTGATCGGCCGGCACGCAGCCGCGTGCCAGACCGTTCAGAAAGACTGGGATCCGGCGCTCGTTGACCAGCTCCAGCAAAGCCTTCTCGCCGTGGCCCCACCAAAGGTTGGTGCCAGCCATGATCACCGGGCGCTCAGCCTTTGCCAGCAGTGCGACCGCCTCGTCAAGCCCGGCCGTGGCGGCAGGCTCGGCCGCAGGGTCGGGAAGCGGCGCGGCCGCAGCGGCCTCCTCCCCTTCGGAGAAGACGATGTCGAGCGGAAAGTCGATGAAGGTCGGGCCGGAGTGCGGTGCCAGCGCAGTCTGCAGCGCCAAGTCAATCAGGCCGGGAATTGCCTCGGGGCTCTCGGCCGTCGCGGCGAACTTCGTCAGCGGTGCGACGAACGGGATGTGGTCGATCTCCTGCAGCGATCCCATCCCCCAACGCAGCGCCGGGGCGCGGCCGCCGAGCACAAGGATCGGCGACTGATTCTGCAGCGATGATCCGATCGCGCTCAGTCCGTTGGTCACGCCCGGGCCGGCAGTTAGCGCGGCAACGCCGGGCTCGCGCGTGATCTTTGCCCAGCCCTCAGCGGCGAACGTCGCGGCCTGCTCGTGGCGCGTGTCGACAATCTCGATCCCCTCATCACGGCAGCCGTCGTAGATCGAGAACAGGTGCCCGCCCGAAAGCGTGAACAGCTTTGTTACTCCGTATTGCTTTAGCCGCCGTGCCACCAACCGGCCGCCGTGGAAGGTCGTCGTCGAAGCTGCCTCAGAATCCATCGGCCAACCCTAGCGGCGGCCTGCTTTAGCGCGGCGCGGCGCATCTCCACACTTCCGTCGCCGCGACTGCTAGTCTTGGCGCCATCACCAGCCGAGTCGTGATCGCCCAGTGCGGTCGCGAGCGGGGGAACCAGGTTGTTGGGGCTAAGCGCCGACCTTTGTCGGCGCCGCGCAGACTCTTAAGCGCGAGCCCGTCAGCTCACCTCGTAAGCACAGTTAAGAGCGCACCGAAGTCAAATGTCAGTTACCGGACGATCAACATCGCGAGCGGTTCAGGCCAGCCTGTTGGCTGCGGCTGCGCTAACGCTTGGCGTCAGCGGCGCGGCCGCGTTTGCTGCCAAAGGCCCGGGCGGCACCGCCGTCCCCGGCCAGCCGGTGGTCGGCTCACTCGCCTGCGCGCTGCAGCCGGCAGGCAGTTGCGGCCGCGGCCAACTGCTGACAATCAGCGGCAGCGAGCTTCAAAGCGCTGAGCGGGTGACCTTCGTCGGCGGCTCAGGCAGCCGCGACAACGTCGTCGTCAAGCTTTCCGCCAAAGCGGCCGCAGCAACCGTGATCACTGTCACCGTCCCAAGCCGCGCCGTCAGCGGCCCGATCCGCGTCAGCGGCCTGATCGGCAACCCGGCCAGCTCGCCGCAGCCGCTGAAAGTCGTTGCCGGCCTGCCAGCAACCGACGAGGCTGGCGACTCGAAGAAGCTGATCGCCGGCGGTAAGCGAGAAGCCAACTTCAGCTACGACGTCGCCGCGGCGGTGGCCGCCGGCGCGAAGGTTGAGGCAATACGCGGAACCGACGGCAAGGTTGTCCGCAGTTGGCCGCTGGTCCGTTCCGGCAAGGGCCAGGTCAAGTGGAATGGCTTCATCGGCAAGCAGCCGGCCGTCAGCGGCACCTACCTGCTGCGACTTAATCCGATCGCCGCCGCGGCCGCCAAGGCAACCGCTGGCAGCGACACGCAGTTTGAACTGCTCGAAGGCTTCTTCCCAATCCGCGGCCCACACACTTTGGCCAGCAGCTCCACGCAGCGTTTCGGTGGCGCCCGCAGCCATCAGGGCACCGACAACTTTGCTGCCTGCGGCACGCCACTGGCGGCCTGGACGAGCGGCGTTGTGCAGTTCAACGCGTTCCATGGCGCGGCCGGCAACTACATAGTCGTGCAACGCGCCAACGGTGAGTCCTACGCCTATATGCACATGCGCGCACGCTCGCCGCTGAAGGTTGGCACGAAGGTCTTCGCCGGTCAGCGGCTCGGCCGCAACGGCGACACCGGCCGCGCATCGGGCTGCCATTTGCACATCGAGCTGTGGACCGCGCCGGGCTGGTACAAGGGCGGCAAACCGTATGACTCGCTGCCGCTGATGAAGCGCCTTGACAAGCTCAGCTGAGCGCAAACCACGCCACTCAGTGCCCGGGGAGGGACTCGAACCCCCACGTCCCTTGCGGGACAGCCGGTTTTAAGCCAGCCGCGTCTACCGGTTCCGCCACCCGGGCGGGCGCTGAAGACTAACCTGTAACCGTGGCCAAACGCCGGAAAGCAGCCGAAAAGAAAGCGAAACCTTTCGGCGCCCGCGGTGTTCTTATTGATGAAACCTCAATGGAAACCTCGACCGCCAGATACTCAGACGTAGTTGGATTGCGCGCCCCAAGCGCTTTCCTGCGCCTGCAGTCAGACGAGAAACTCGTCACGCTGACGCGGCGCGGCAACCAAGGCGCCTACGAAGCTCTGATCGGCCGCTACCACAGCAGAATCCTCGGCTTCACGCGCCACATGCTGGCCTCGAAGGAGGACGCCGAGGACGTCACGCAGGAGGCCTTCTCAGCCGCCTACAGCGCGATGATGGCCGACGAGCGCTCGATCAACGTTAAGCCGTGGCTCTACCGGATCGCCCGCAACCGCTCGCTCAACCATCTGCGCCGTCAGGCGGCAATCGGCGTTGACGACTTCGACCACCACGTCGCCGACCACGGCCGCTCGACCGAGGACCAGGTTCATCAACGCGAAGATCTGCGCCAGCTGATGAGCGACGTCAGCGCGCTGCCGGAGTCGCAGAAGACGGCGCTGCTGCTGCGTGAGATCGACGCCCTCTCGTACGACCAGATCGCTGAGGCGATGGAGACAACCGTTCCCAGCGTCAAGTCGCTGCTGGTTCGTGCCCGCGGCGGCCTCGCCGAAGCAGCCGAAGCGCGAAACATCTCCTGCGAGGAGGTCCGCCACGAGCTGGCCGAGGTTGCTGAAGGGCTAACGAAGATCTCTCCCGCGGTCCGCCGCCACGCGCGCGAGTGCGACCGCTGCAAGGCCTTCAAGGCAACGCTGAAGCAGAACAACAAGTCGCTGGCGATGATCCTGCCGATCGGTCCGCTGCTGCTGCTCAAGAAGCTCGCCTTCGCCCATGTCGGCACGACCGTCAGCGCCGGCGGCGCTGTTGCGACAACATCGTCGGGCGGCCTGATGGCCGGGCTCGTCGGTTCAGCCGCCAGCAAGGCCGCTGCGACGATGGCCGCTGCGGCGATCGTCACGGTCGGCGCAGTTGAAGTCAATCAGGCAACGACTGCTTCGCCCAGCCGTGAGTCGGCCAGCGCACTGACTGAGCCGGCGCCGACGCCTGCCACGCCTAGCGTCGCCGTCAAGCCTGAGCCTGCCGCCTCGCCGCTCAGCGCTGCCGTGAAGGCTGCCGCCGTGCCGGTCGCCGTCGCCCCGGTTGCCGTCGTGCCGCCGCTCGCCGATGTTGTGGCTCCGACGCCAGCCGCCGCCGCCCCCGTCACGGTCGAGGAACATCACGACGACGTAACGCTGGTACCGATCAGCGACCCGACGGCACCCGATCCTGTCGTCACGCCAGATCCTGTCGTCACACCCGATCCTGTCGTCACGCCAGATCCGGTGCTGACACCGCGGGGTGTTGACGCGGCCGACGGCGATACCGCCGAGCAGCCCGCCAGCGGCTCCTCAGACGGCGCCTGAGCGGGCCGTTCAGCCGCCGACGACGATCGACCTGTACGGCTCGCGTAGTGGCGGCCGCTGGCCGACCGAGGCCGCCGTCTGCGTTGTCGTGCTGCGCGGCGCAGTCATCACGACGTCAACACCGCTGCGCGCCCCTGGCTGAGCGGCGAACAGCAGCACACGGCGCCCGTAAAACGTTTGGCCGCCGCGCAGGAACTGGTAAGAAATCTGGTAGCCGGGTTGCTCCTCAAGTAGCACCGGCGCTTCGGCGCGGATGATCAGGCTGGGGTCGGCGCTGCTCATCGCCGCTGTCAGCTTCTCTGCCGTCAGCGGCAGCACCCCTTGAAGTGAGCCGCGGTACGGCGCCAGCAGCAGCGGCGCGACCGTCAGCGTGCTGGCCGTCGCGGCGCCGGCCGGGCTTTCAAGCCGCAGCAGCTGATCTGGGCGGCCGACCCGCTGCACCAGCGCACTGCTGTCGTATTGAAGGCTGAAGGCGACCGGCGTGGCAACCTCGACCGTTCGCGTGCTGGAACCGCCGCCAAGCAGCAGGTAGACGCTCAGCAGCGCGACCGCGATCAGCGCGGCGCTGATCAGCGTGCGTGTGGGGCGGCCAAGCGCGCGCCACTTGGGGCCGATGATCGACGGCAGCGTCGGGCCAAATTCGGGGCGAACATTTGACGTCATGCTGAACGCGCCAGCGCGGCGCTCAAGTCTCGTCCGAGAAGATTTCGTCAAGGTTGTAGTCGCTGAAGCCATCAAACGCGACCATCGTCTGCGAGCGGCTGATCCCTTCAAGTACCGCGACTCTGTCGGTCAGCACCGCCGCCAGCTGCTCGTGGCGATCGACGCGTACTATCGCGACGAAATCCCAGGCGCCGGTAACCGAGTAGACCTCAGCGACGCCGTCGATCTCGCGCAGTCGATGGCCGAGCCGCGGCAGCGCTGTGCGCTCCGCCTCCAGCAGCACGAAAGCCGTAATCAAATCAGCTCCAAACTCTGGCCGGGGTCGAGCACTGTGACGGTCGCATGCCCTTCCGCCGCAACCGCCTTGGCGAAGGCCGCGGCATCGGCCTCGATCGCCGGGAAGGTGTTGTAGTGGATCGGCACGATTTGCGGCGCGCCGACCAAGTTGGCAGCGCGCACAGCGTCGTGGCGATCCATTGTGTAATGGCCGCCGATTGGGATCAGCGCAAGATCGATCGAATGGCGCTGGCCGGGCAGTGCCAAGTCGCTGAACAACGCCGTGTCGCCAAGGTGGTAGATCGTCCTGCCACCGATGTTTAGGACAATCCCGGCCGGCGTGTTGACCGTCCCGAGCAGCGTCGTTGAGGTGTGCCAGGCCGGCACCCACTGCGCCCAGCCCCAGTCAAAATCAATTGTTCCTCCGAGGTTTGGGTCATGAACTAGGTGGCCCGGACCGAGCTCGTCGGTCAGCTCGGCGGCAATCTCAACGAGTCCCGCGATCGGAGCGCCGGTGCGTGAGGCGATCGCTGCCGTGTCGCCGATGTGATCGGCGTGGCCGTGGGTCACGAGGATCGTGTCGGCTTCAATCTGATCGGGATCGGCGGCGGCCTTCGGGTTGCCGGTCAGAAACGGGTCGATCAGGACTTTTGCTCCGTCGTGCTCAATCGAGAAGGCCGAGTGGCCGAGGTAAAGAACCTTGACGGCGCTCATCGGCTGCTCGCCTCGGAGGCGTCGCGGCTGGCGAGCTCGTCGGCTAACGCCAAGCCGACGGCGACGCCGACCAGCATCGCCAGCCGTGACTCCTCCGCCACCAGCTCAGCTAGTGCGACCTTGCGCTCTGGCCCGTCGGCAATCTGCGCGACCCGCTCGATCTCACCCTGATGCGCCAGATCAAAGAAGTCGCCGGCGGCCAGCGCCTCGCCAAGGATCTGCTGCAACCCCGGCGCTGCATGCGTAACGATCTCCTGCGCCTGCGCAAAACGCTCGCCGTCGGCGATCGCCTCGACCGCCTGATCAACCTGTTCGGCGCTGTAGCGCTGCTCTGCCATCTGCTCAGAGCGTACTTGACCGGCGCGCGAGGATTGCGCCGTACAGCAGCCCCAGTAGCAGCCCGACGATGCCGGCGGTCGGGCTGGCCTGATCGACGACCAGTGGCATCGCCAGCAACACGGCGGCGCAAACGGCGACGCCGATCAGGTCGCTGTCGGGCTGCTCGCCGCGGCGTCTCTGGGCAATTGGCGTCACAACATAGGCACCGATCAGCCCGAGGCCCGCCGCGTTTGCCCCCAATGCCAGCGGCACAGTCTCAAGGCCGACGGCCGCCGCAATGCCGCCAACGGCGCAGAGCGCAAAGCAGGACAGCGCCGCCAACGGACCGTGCTGGCGCTCGATCAAACCGCCAAACAGCGCAATCGCGACGACGGCGGCGGCGGCGTACCAAAGGTTGTCGGTGAAGAACGAAGCCGTTACCAGCCGCCACCACTGACCGTCCAGCGGACCGACAACACCAACCTGAGTTACCGACAGCACGCCGGGCACCAGCAATAGTGCGCCAACCGCGCAGGATGCAGCCAGCGTGACCGAGATAAGCGGCCGCTTGACAGACGCAGGGCCCCCGCGGTCAGGGCTCCCGCGGTCAGGGCGCCGGCTGCGCTGGCGCCGCCGGCTGCGCTTCGGCTTGGCACTGGCGGCCTCAATCTGACCACGGGCGATCTGCGGCGCGCGCTTGCGCAGCCGGGCGCCACAATAGGGGCATTCGGTGACGTACTGCGAGGCCTCAGCGCCGCAGGACGGGCAGACAACGAGCAGATCAGGGGCCTCAGGCATTACCGTGGCGATGGTAGCTGGCGGCCGAAGCCCCGCCGCAGTTCAATCGCCGGTAGCGTATGAGCTGCTGAATTCCCGCAAACCGATACGGAGACAACTGACGTGGCCACTGAATCGATGAGCTCCTCGCAGCTCGAAGAACTGTTGGGCGATGACGCATCGCTACTGACGCACGCCTGCAAGACGATCGACGCCTCGATGCTGCACCTGCCGGGGCCGGATTTCTGCGAGCGCGTTGTCAGCGAAAGCGACCGCAACGCACAGGTGCTGCGCAACCTTCAGCAGATGTGGGATCACGGCCGCCTTGGCGGCACCGGCTACCTGTCAATCCTGCCGGTCGATCAAGGGATCGAGCACTCCGCCGGCGCCAGTTTCGCGCCTAACCCTGAGTACTTCGACCCTTCGAAGATCGTTGAGCTAGCTGTTGAGGGCGGCTGCAACGCTGTCGCATCGACGGTCGGCGTGCTTGGCGCCGTCTCACGCCGCTACGCCCACAGGATCCCGTTCATCGTCAAGCTCAACCACAACGAGTTTCTCTCCTACCCGAATACTTACGACCAGATCAGGTTCGCCTCCGTCCAGCGCGCCTGGGAGCTTGGCGCGGCCGGCGTTGGCGCGACAATCTACTTCGGGTCGGCTGAGTCTCACCACCAGATCGTTGACGTCGCAGCCGCCTTTGAGGAGGCGCACCGACTGGGAATGTTCACCGTTCTGTGGTGCTACCTGCGCAACAGCGCCTTCGTCGTTGACGGCACCGATTACCACGTTTCGGCCGATCTGACCGGCCAGGCCAACCACCTTGGAACGACGATCGAGGCCGACATCATTAAGCAGAAGCTGCCCGAGAACAATGGCGGCTACTTGGCGCTCAACGCCGACGGTGTCTCCTACGGCAAGACCAGCCCGCTCGTCTACGACGAGCTGACGACCGACAACCCGATCGACCTAACCCGCTACCAAGTTGCCAACTGTTACATGGGTCGCTCCGGCCTGATCAACTCCGGCGGCGCATCGTCCGGCGCCAGCGACAAGGCCGAGGCCGTCAAGACCGCCGTGATCAATAAGCGCGCCGGCGGTACCGGCCTGATTACCGGCCGCAAAGCCTTCCAGCGGCCGATGAATGAGGGGATCGACATCCTCAACGCGGTCCAGGACGTTTACCTCTCTGATGCTGTGACGATCGCCTGAGCAGTAGCTCACGCAAGAGCGACAGATCAGTTACAACCACCGCCCGTTGGCGGCTACCGCGGCCGCGGCGCGGTAGCTTCAGCCAATCGACGCCGAGCGCTCTTCACTGATCCCACTGTTGGCCTGTCTCGCGGGAACCGTCCTGCTCGCCGTCGCCGTCGGCTGCGGCGGCGGCTCGTCGGAGGGCGGCGGCTCGTCGGAGGGCGGCGGCTCGTCGGAGGGTTCGGGAGCAGAGTTCAGCGGCGAGGTGGTGCGCGTCGTTGACGGCGACACGATCATCGTGCAGCTTGGCGACCGCTGGGAACGCGTGCGCTACATCGGCATCGACACGCCCGAGACTGTCGCGCCAAATCGTCCGGTCGACTGCTTTGGGCCGCAGGCCAGTCACGCCAACAAGCAGCTGGTCGAGGGGCGCAACGTGCGCCTCGTTCTCGACGCTGAGCCGCGCGACCGCTACGGACGGCTGCTGGCCTACGTCTACCTGCCAAGCGAGGGCGAGCGCTTTGTAAACGCCGAGTTGGTGCGCCGCGGCTTCGCCGACACGCTGCGTTTTCCGCCAAATACGAGCCATGCAGCCGAGTTCGCAAAACTACGTAACCAGGCCCGATCGGACGATCTCGGCCTCTGGAAGGCCTGCCGCTAAGATTGGGTCCAATGGCCACCCGCCTGCGTCAGAACCTGCGCGAATTTGAAACCAAATTCCGCAACGAGATTAGAGCCGACCGTGTCCGCCGCCGTGAGATTCACAAACGAGCAGAGACGCGGATCCGCGTCCGCCGACTCGACCGCCAGCACCGCCACGGCACGCTGCGCTTCACGATGCTGGTGCTGCTGCTGATCGCCACCGCCGTCGTTGTCACGGTGGCGATGTTTGAAACGCTCTACATCGTCATGGGCTAGGGACAGCCGGCTGCGTCGCCGCGCAAGTCGGCCGCTTTGACAGCGGCGCCGCCCGACGCTGCAGGCCGTGGCTGGGGTAGGCTGACCTGCATATGGCACAACGCTCGCTCAAACCCCAACTAAACCAGATCCGCGTATGGGTCAGCCAAGGCCGCACCGACGCTTGGATCGCCCATCAGCTGGACGTCCCCGTCGCCCAGCTCGAGACCTTCAAGCAGGAGTTCGAACTGACCGGCGGCGAAGGCAGCGTCACCGCCTTCGATGCTGAAATCGATCTGCGCGCCGCTGATGACGCCCAGGTCTCCGCTGAGCTGCAGGCTGAAGAGGCCGAGCAGGCCGAGCAAGCCGCTGAAGAGGCCCGCCTGCGGGCCGAGCGGATTGCCGCCGGCGAAGAGCTGCCTGAGGACGAAACTGGCGACGAAGACGACGACGCTGGCAACGGTGATGGCCAGCCAGCCCGCTCACGGCGCGGGCGGCGCGGTGGCCGCGGCCGCGGCGGCAGCGCCAAGACGCTGGAAGGCAGCTTCGATCACGGCGAAGAGGGCTACGGCTTGTGGCTCGACCCGGCGATCGCCGAGAACGCGGTTTACGCCGAACATTGGGCCGGCAAGCGCGCCGTCACAGTGACCGTTGAAGCCGACCGGATTGTCATCCGGCGCGCCAACGACGACTGATCCCGGCGGCGCTCAACGCTTCTGTTCGAGCCGGCGACCGCCGGCAAAGTCGACCGCCCCTCGTACGTACTGCCAGTAGGCGGCGTCGGCGATCCGCGCGTCCCATGCCAGCGGTAGCTCCGGCTCAAGCCTCAGCGCCAGCGCCATGCACCATGAGTTGTCCTGCCGATAATGCTCGACCAGCTCATCGACCGTGAAGGCGCCGCCCAGGCGCCGTCGCAACTCAGCAACGAGCGCCGCCTCCACACCGATCACGGCGCGCTGATGCTCAGCCTCAACGCTGGCAACAAAGCGCGCGCCGATCCGCCACTGCTCGACCGCGGTTTCGTACGACACGCGGCGCAGACTAGCGTCGCCGACTAACGCTCGCCTGGAAGACCCTTAACGACGTAGGCACGCTCGCCCGGCTTGACCATCCCGAGCCGCCGTGCTTCACGCTCCAAGGCAGCAGGGTTACCCAGCGCCGTAACGCGGCGACTGACCTCGTCATACTCGTTTTGCAGCTTCGCCACCTGCGCGCTGCGCTCCGCTGCCTCGCCGCGTGCCGACCAGATCGCGATCAGCGGGCGGATGTAGAGCATCAAGACGAGCGCGCAGACAGCACCGATCAAGAACCCGCCGATCCTGTCCCAGCGGATCGGGATGGAGCCTGCCGGACGGCCAATAACCAGCCTTGGCTTGGGGATCAGATGGCGTTGTCGGGGCCGTTTCGGCGCGCCGGTCGTACGGGCTGGCATACAAGCCCGTTCGTCGGCCGCGCTGAAACTCCTTCCCGCGAATCTAACCCTGCTCCGACCCTGCTCCGAGCAAAGCCGCTTAGCTGCGGAAAACCGAACGCCCCGGATAAATTGCCCGCTCGCCCAGCGCCTCCTCGATCCGCAGCAGCTGGTTGTATTTGGCAACGCGATCAGAGCGCGATGGAGCGCCGGTCTTGATCTGGCCGCAGCCGGTCGCCACGGCGAGATCGGCGATCGTTGTGTCCTCCGTTTCGCCGGAGCGGTGCGACATCACGGCGCTGTAGCCAGCCTCGCGCGCCAGCGCGATCGCTTCGAGCGTCTCGGTCAGCGTGCCGATCTGATTGACCTTGATCAGGATTGAGTTGCCAACCCCCAGCTTGATGCCGCGGCCAAGCCGCTCGGTGTTGGTCACAAACAGGTCGTCGCCAACAAGCTGCACGCGGTCACCGAGCTTCTCGGTCAGTAGCTTCCATCCGTCCCAGTCCTCTTCGTCCATCCCGTCCTCGATCGACAGAATCGGGTAGCGGTCCGCCATCTGCACCCAGTAGTCGGCCATCTCGGCGCCGCTCAGCACGCGGCCTTCGTGCTTCAGCTCGTAGCTACCGTCGCTAAAGATCTCACTCGTCGCTGGGTCGAGCGCGAGCGCGACGTCGTCGCCAGGGCTAAAGCCCGCCGCCTCGATCGCTTCGATCAGCACCTCAAGCGCCTGCTCATTTGACTGCAGGTCAGGCGCAAAGCCGCCTTCGTCGCCGCCGGCCGTCGCCAGACCGCGGCCTTTCAGCACGGCCTTCAGTGAGTGGAAAACCTCGGCGCCGACGCGCAGCGCCTCGCTGAACGATGGCGCGCCGCAGGGAACAACCATGAACTCCTGAAAATCAACGCGGTTGTCGGCATGAGCGCCACCGTTCAGCAGATTCATCATCGGCACCGGCAAGATCCGCGCCTCGTCGCCGCCGAGATGGCGCCAGAGTGGCTGGCCAGCAGCAGCGGCAGCGGCGTGCGCGCTGGCCAGCGAGACGCCGAGAATCGCGTTGGCACCAAGCCTTGACTTGTTTGCTGTGCCGTCGAGCGCGATCAACGCCGCATCGAGCGCCGCCTGTTTCCCGGCGTCGAGCCCTTCAACTGCCTCGGCGATCTCGCCGTTGACGTTGGCGACCGCGGTCGCCACACCCTTGCCGCCCCAGCGCGGGCCGCCATCACGCAGTTCGGTTGCTTCGAACTCACCGGTCGAGGCGCCGGACGGCACGGCGGCACGGCCGCGCGCGCCGCCAGCCAGCGTCAGCTCAACCTCAACGGTCGGGTTGCCGCGGCTGTCAAGGATCTGCCGGGCGTGAACATTGGTGATCTTCGTCATCCGTCCTCCGCCATCCGCGCCCGCGCATAAAGCTCGAGCTGTTGGTCAACTTCAAGCTGGTTCCAGTCGAGGCCACGTTCGGCCGCGAGCTGCTCGGCCGCTTCGAGCCGCCGGCGAAAGCGACCGCTGGCCGATCGCAGTGACAGCTCGGGGTCAACCTTCAGTCGGCGGGCAACGTTGACGGCAGCGAACAGCAGATCACCGACCCGCTCAAACGATTCGTCACCCTCTGCCAGGCCATCAAGCTGATCGCGCAGCGCCTCAATCGTCGAACCGGAATCGAGCGGCTCAAAGCCGCTCGCCCCAGCGCGCCGCTGAACGCGGCGTGCGCCCAGCAGTGCCGGCAGGTTCTCCGGCACTTCACCGAAGATTGTGGCGCTGCGGCCAGGCTCGGCGCGCTTGATCGCGTCCCAGTTGCGTCGCACCTCGCCGCTGTCCTCAACCTCAACCTCGGCAAAAACATGCGGATGGCGGCGGATCAGTTTGTCGCGGCACTGATCGGCGACAGCGCCGAGGTCACTGACACCGCGCTCTTCAAGCAGCAGCGACAGGAAACAAACTTGAAAAAGCACGTCGCCAAGCTCGTCCACCAGGCCCTCATCGTCACCGCGGTTGGCCGCGTCGGCCAGCTCGAAGGCCTCCTCGACGGTGTGCGGAACGATCGACCGTTCGGTCTGCTCGCGGTCCCACGGACACTCCAGCCTTAGGCGGCGCGTCAGGCTGTCCAGTTCGCCCAGCGAAGCTTCGATTGCGGTTCGATCCACCGCGCCAACGCTATCGCTTGCGACGCTGCTGCGGGCTGACGGTCAGCCGCCGGTTGGTGGCGCGGTCGGCGCCGGTGGCGGCGCGTTCTTCGGCGTCTTCGGAGCCTTGAAGTTGTTGCAGTCGGCGACGATGTAGCCGGTTTGACAGTCGGTCAGCTCCTTCCAGCGCGCCTGGTAGGACTTACCGAAGGCGGTAAGCGCCTTCTGGCCCTTGTCGGCGATCACGATCTCCTTGATCGTCTTCTGCGCCTCAGCTTCGCTCTGAACCTTCTTCGGCGTCTCCTTCGTTACTTCGAAGACGTAGTAGCCAAGGCTGGTCTTTACCGGACCCTCGACCTGATTGAGCGGCGCGCTGAAGATCGCCTTATCGAAGGCCCCTTCCTGCGAGCCCTGCGCGACCGCCGGCAGCTTGCCGCCGTCGTTCTTCGATGTGTCGTCGGTCGAGTACTTCTTAGCGACCGAAGCGAATGATGCGCCGCCGGCTAGCGCCGCCTTGGCCTTATCGGCATTGGCCTGCGTCTTTGTCAGGATCACATTAAGGTCGCGCGTCGCTGGCTGAGTGAACTGCTCCTGATTCTTCTTGTAGTAGGCAGAGATGTCATCCGGAGTGACGTTCTTTGAGGCCTTCTGCAGGCTCTCGGTGATCTGCTTCTCAAGCATTTGCGAGCGCTGACGGAACAGCAGGTCGGCTTCTGTCTGACCCGATGTCTTAAGGAAGTCGGCGTACTGCTTGGCCTGCGGGAAGGCCTGAGTGCGAGCCTTGTCAAACTCGGCTTTGACCTTTGCGTCGGAGACCTCAACCCCTTCATCGGCGGCCTCGAGCTCGAGCCACTGCGAGCGGATCAGGAAGGTCATGACTTGGTCTTTAAGTTGCGTGAACTGCGCCACGCACTGCGTCTTGTACTGCGCGTCGCCGGGGTCCGGCTGACCCTTAACAGGCGCTGGCGCGGCAGCCTTCTTGGCGGCGATGCACTTGATGTAGTTCGGCGGATCAGGGGCGCCGGCCGCCTTCGCGGTCGGATCCTGCGACGCGCTGGCTGCGATCGCGACCCAGTGGTTGAAGGTCTTCTTCGAGATCGACGTGCCGTCGATGCTGGCGACGTCGCTCTTTGAAACACCCCCGCAGGATGCCAAAGCAAAGACTGAAAGGATTGCGGCGCCGGGCGCTAGAAAGCGTGAAGTCTGAGTCATAAGTTCAACGATGATAGGCACTTGGCGCAGCAGACGCGCCATGCTAGCCATCAAAGCGACTAACAGCCAGTAGCGCGTCGGCGATCAAGCCAACCGCGGCCAAGCGTTCTTCGGCCTCTTCAGGCAGCGCAGCCGACAGCTGCGCACGGCCCGGTTCGTACTTCGCCTTCGGCAGCATCTGCGCCAGCTGCTGCTGCTGGGCTTCGTTGAAGTCGAGCGGTGTGACGACGATCCGCTCGCCGCGAATGCTAACCGCGGCGGCGCCGGCGCGGCCCAGTTTGACGCGTGCCTGCTGCAGCAGAATCAGGTTTTCAACCTCCGGCGGCAGCGGCCCAAAGCGGTCGGTCAGCTCGTCGCGCAGCAGCCCCAAGTCAGCGACCTCGCGGCTGCCCGCAATCCGACGGTGAATGTCGATCTTGGCCTGCTCGAACGGCACGTAATCAGCCGGGATGTAAGCGTTAACGTCAACGTCGAGCCGCACCGGCGTGTACTCCTGATCGTCGTCAGCGACCGGTCCGGCGGCGCGCACTGCGTCATCGAGCATTGACAGGTAGAGCTCAAATCCAAGCGCTGCAACATGGCCCGACTGCTCATCGCCGAGCAGGTTGCCGGCGCCGCGGATCTCAAGGTCGCGCATCGCGATCTTGAAGCCAGCGCCCAGCTCGGTGTAGTCGGAAAGCGCGCTCAGCCGCCGCGTCGCCTCCTCCGTCAGCGCGGCCGCGCTGGGGTAAAGCAGATAGGCGTAGGCGCGTTCGCGGCTACGGCCGACGCGGCCACGGATCTGGTAGAGCTGCGCCAGACCAAAGCGATCTGCGCCTTCAACGATCAGCGTGTTGGCCTGGGGAATATCGATCCCTGACTCGATGATGCTGGTTGACACCAGCACGTCGCAGTCGCCGCGCAGGAAGATCATCATCCGCTCCTCCAAATCGTGCTCATCGAGCTGACCGTGGGCAACCTCGAAGGTCAGACCCGGGCAGAGGCCGCGCAGCCGCTCGGCCGTCTCGTCGATCGTCTCAACGCGGTTATGCAGGAAGAAGGCTTGGCCGCCGCGTGCCTTCTCGCGCTCCAGCGCCTGGCGGACCAGCTCCTCGTCGTACTCACCGACAAACGTCTTGACCGGGCGGCGGCCCTCGGGCGGCGTCTCAATCACGCTGATGTCGCGCATCCCAGCCAGCGACATCTGCAGAGTGCGCGGGATTGGCGTGGCGCTCATCGCGATCACATCAACCTTCAGCTTCAGCTGGCGCAGCAGCTCCTTCTGCTTAACACCGAAGCGCTGCTCCTCGTCGACGATCAGCAATCCAAGCTCGTTCGGCTGCAAGTCTCGCCCCAACAGCCGGTGCGTGCCGATCAAGATGTCGGTCTTGCCGGCATTGAAGTCGGCGACCGCGGCGCGCTGCTCAGCCGCGCTGCGCAGCCGGCTGACAACGTCGACCGTGAAAGGAAAGTCCTTCAGCCGCTCAGTGAAGGTGCCGAAGTGCTGCTGGGCAAGGATCGTCGTCGGCGCCAGCACCAGCACTTGGGTGCCGTCGCCGGCCGCCTTAAAGGCGGCGCGCAGCGCAACCTCAGTCTTTCCGTAGCCGACATCGCCGCAGATCAGCCGGTCCATCGGCCGTGGCCGTTCCATGTCCTGCTTGACGGCTTCGATCGCCGCCGCCTGATCGGCCGTCTCCTGCCAAGCGAAGCGTGATTCAAAGTCGATCTGCCAGTCGGAGTCCTCGGAGAAGGCCCGCCCTTCGCGCCGGCGGCGCTCGGCGTAGAGGTTGAGCAGCTCACCGGCCAGCCCTTGCGCCGCTTTGCGGGCGCGCGCCTTCAGCGTCTCCCACGACTTGCCGCCAAGCTTGGACAGCTTTGGCGAAAGCTCGCCGGCGCCGATGTAGCGGGTGATCTTCGCCAACTGATCAACCGGCATGAAGACGCGGTCACCGTCTGCATACTCAAGCTCAAGGTAATCGCGCGTGATTGCCGCGACGGTCTTTGTCTCAAAGCCAGCGAAGCGCGCAACGCCATGATCTTCGTGCACGATTGTGTCGCCGGTCGACAGGTCGAAGAGCGATGCCAGCCGGCCACTGCGCCGCTCCGGCGCCTCATCGGAGCGCGCCGCGCGGCGGCGACGGAACAGTTTGCGCTCCGGGATAACGGCGAGCTTGATCCCCGCGGCGACAAAGCCGCTGCGCAGCGCCGCGACCGTAAACAGCAGCCGTCCTTCGGCGAGGTCGGGCTGCTCCTGGTCTTCAAGCCAACCGGCCGACAGGCGAGCGAGGTTGTAGGCAATCCGCTCACCCTCCCCGCGCCGCGAATAGGAAACGACCGTCTGGTAGCCGCTGCGCACCAGGCTCTCAAGCTGCGGCTCGGCCTCGTTCAGCGAGCGCGCGCCAAAGTCGGCGGCCTGCGCGTGCAGCTCGATCGGCTGGCCGGAGGCGATTGCAGATATCCGCGCCCGCGCCCGCCCAGCAAGCGCGCCTTGAACCTCGGCTGGCGGAACGTAAAGATGGTGCGCGTCGGCGTCGTGAAATGCCGCGCAGACGTCCTGCCAGTGGTCGGCCAGCGCAGGCGCAATCTCCTCCTCGGCGCCGACGATCAGCAGCGCCTCGGATGGCACAAGGTCGAGCAGCGCTTCGAAGCGATCAACCGGCAGCAGGTCGGCGATGTCGGGCCGCTCATCGGCGTCGCTTAGCGCAGCAATCTCAGCCAGTTCGCGGTGCTCGGGCGCCAGCTCGGCCGCGGCTGCAATCTCAACCAGTTCAATCTCGCCGAGCGAGCGCTGCGTGAAGGTCGAGAAATGGCGCAGCGACTCGATCTCAATGTCAAAGCAGTCAACTCGCACGGCATGGTCCTCAGTTGCCGAAAAGCAGTCGAGGATGCCGCCGCGGATCGCGAACTGGCCGCGGTCGGCGACCTCGCCGACCCGCTCGTAACCGGCCGCCACTAGCTGCAAGGCGGTCTCTTCAAGGTCAATCAGGTCGCCTTTGCGCAACACAAAACCGTGCGGCCGCAGCTGCGGGTCGGGCACCTTTTCCGAAAGCGCCACGGCTGAGACGACGATCACCGGCGGCTCGCCTTCTGCTGGGTCGAGCAGCGCATCAAGCGCCGCGACGCGCAGACCTACGAGGTGCGGCGGCGGCGCCAGATGCGATTCGTAGGTCACGCCGCGACTTGGATAGAAGCGCACCTGCCGCGGCGCCAGCCACTGGCGCAGATCGCCGGCTAGCGCCTGCGCCTCGCTGTCGTCGCCGGCGACGACGATTGCTGGCAGATCACGCTGCTCATCAAGCAGCGCGGCGATCACGTAGGGACGCAGTGAACGCGAAACAAACGCCTCTCCCCCATCGCTCAGCAGCTTGCGACCCTGTGGGTCTGTTGCCAGCGCTCCCAGCAGCGTCCGCAGCGACACTCCGACGGCCCCTAGGCGGCGCCGAGCGGCGCCTCGCCCAGCACTATTCGCTCAGCCAAGTCGGCTGCCTGCTCAACCAGTGAATCGACCTGATCCTTGCTCTGCGTCCAGCGGCCGAGCACAAAGTCGGAGACGCTCTGCGGGTCGCTTGCCGCAGGACGACCAACGCCAATCCGCAGCCGCCCGAACTGCTCCGAGCCAAAGCCTTTGCGCAATGACTTCAAGCCATTGTGGCCTGCGAGGCCGCCGCCGAGCCGTGGTTGCAGCTGGCCGAACGGCAGGTCAATCTCATCGTGAACAACGAGCACCTGATCGAGCTCGACCTTTAGTGCGCCGCGCGCCGGGCCAGCGCTGTTGCCTGACTCATTCATGTAGGTCAGCGGCTGCAGCAGCGCCACGCGGGCGCTTTCACCGCCGGGCGGTCCAACCCGGCCGCTGCAGATCAACCCGTTAAAACTCTTCTTCGGACGCCCTAGCTGCCAGCGCTCAGCCAGCTCGGCGATCACCATGTAGCCGACGTTGTGCGGCGTCCATTCGTAGCCTGCGCCGGGATTACCGAGCCCGACAACCAGCCAGTCAACCGGTCCGTCTCGCGAGAAGATGCGGCGCACGGTCAGTGCTGCGGTGCTCGCACAGGGCGCTATTCGGAGTCGTCGTCGGACGCTTTGTCCGACCCGCCGCCGTCGCCCTCGTCGCCGCCGCTCTCCTCCAAAGCACCCTCGATCGGCTCGCCATCCTCGCCGATCAGCTCGGTCTCTTCCTCAATCGTCTCCGGCTCGATCTCAACGCGCGGCGCGTGCAGGCTGACGACGACCAGATCAGGATCGTCGAGCATCGTCACGCCGGCCGGCACCAGCGCGCCCGACAGCGGCGCCGTGTCACCGATGCTCAGCTCAGCGACAGAGATCTCGATCGACTCCGGGATCTCGTTCGGCAGTGCCTCAACGCGAACTTCATGGATCGGCTGATCGACGACGCCGCCGTCACGCACACCGGGCGAATCCTCAGCGCCGATCAGCACCAGCGGCACAACAGCCTCAATCGCGACCTTGAGATTGACGCGAACGAAGTCAACGTGCGTCACTTCACCGCGCACCGGGTGCCGCTGAGCTTCCTTCAGTACGGCGGGCGAGCTTTCGCCGCCAAGCGAGAGATCGATCACGGCGCCGGATGCGTGCAGCGCGTTGCGCAGGTCGCGCGCGTCGACCGAGAAGACAACCGCCTCGCCTTCGCCGCCGTACAGAACGCCAGGAACCTGGCCTTCGCGGCGCAGGCGGCGGCTTGCGCGCGAGCTGCTTGCTTCGCGCGGCGCGGTCTTCAGTGTCGTTGTCTTCGAATCAGCCATCAGCGGCGCCCGATGGTAGCGGGATCGCGCCGCGCAGGCGCTCCGCCAGCGGCATCGGTTAGCGCGACGGGCCGACTTGGCGGACCGTCCGGAAGGCTTTGCGGACCGTTTCAAAGGTCGGCTTCTCGCCACCGCCGTAGCTGACAAGGCCCTTCTGGAAGAGTGGCGGTGACGGGAACGGGTTGCCGCCATTCCAGCCGGGCCGAACCCGCAGATCCTGCAACGCCCAGTAGAGCGAGCCGGAGAGCCACGGTTTTGTCTCGTAGACGGCCAGATGGAACCTGATCAGGTCATTCGCGAAGTCCCAGGTGCCGCGATTCTCGGCCGGCCCGGCCCTGTCCGCCTCGGCGCCGTACTCAGTCATCATCAGCGCCTTCTTCGGGTAGCACTTGCGCGCGCTGTCGAGTGCCTCGGAGAGCAGATCGCGATCAGCGATTGCGCCTGACCCGACATACCAGCCAAAGTAATCGTTGAAACCGATCAGATCGAGCGGCGCGTAGCCGATCTGGCAGCTGCCTCCGGACGGCGTCGCGACGACCAGCGAGACCGGCCGCCCCGGGTCCAGTGCTTTCGCGGCAGCGGTCGCCGCGGCGATGTAGCTGGCCTGTCCGCCAGCGGTACTTTTCGAGAGCTCGTTGCCCAGCGACCAGGTCAGGATCGACGGATGGTCGCGGTTTACCTTGACCATCGATTTGACGGCGTCGACGGCGCGCTGCCGGTTGGCGGCCTTCCCAAGCTGCTCGGTCGGCACCTGGTAGACCGGCACCTCCGCCCAGACCAGCATTCCCAGACGGTCGGCGCGCTCCAGCGTGTACGGGTGGAGCGGGTAGTGGCTGCGCAGCACTAGGCCACCAAGCTTTCTGGCCCAGCCAATCTGCCGGTCGCGGATTGCGTTGTTGATCGCGAAGCCTCGGCCAGGCGCGTCTTCGTGCAGCCCGACGCCCCTTAGGTCCAGCAGCTGCCCGTTCAGCGTCAGCCTGCCGTCACCGTTGACCACGATCGAACGAACGCCGACGTGCCGGCTGAATCTTTGAACAGCGCGCCCGTCGACGACAGCGACCAGCGATGCGTCGTAAAGCTTCGGGTGGGCTGGCGCCCAGAGCGCCGGGCGTTTCACGGCCAGCGACTTCCTAAAGGTCGTCGAGGCTCCCGGCGCGAGACTCGCTGCGCCGATCGTCAGCCGCTTTTCACCAAAGCGGCCGGAAACCGTAACTTTCTTGCGAGCCGTTCCGAGGTTGCTGACGGTCACCTGCCAGTTGATCGTCGCGGCGCAGGTCGGGCAGGGCAGGTCGGCGCGCACGTTGGCAGTAGTGATGTCGATCGGGTCGACGGCGCGCAGGTAGACCTCGCGCAGAATCCCGGCGTAGTTCCACCAACCGCCCTGCGGCTGACCGTGGCCGTCAACGCGCGCCGGTGGCAAGTCATCGATCGTCCGCCGGCTGTCGATCCGCAGAACCAGACTGTTGACGGCTCCCCGTTTGACCAGCGCGCGCGGCAGGCGCAGTTCAAACGGCTCGTAGGCACCGGTGTGGCTGCCGAGCTTCGTGCCGTTCAGCCAGACGGTCGCGCCGAAGTTGACCTGCTCAAAGCGAACAACCCAGGCCCGTTTGGCCGCGCCAGCTGGCAGCTTGAAGTCCTTTCGATACCAACCGACCGACCCCAGATAGGAGGCCATGCTGTCGTCGGTCGCGTTCCAAGCGTCGGGTACGGCAACAGCCGTCCAGCCGTCAGTCGAACGCTGGGCCTGCCAGCTCTGCGTCAGCCCGACATCGGCGGGGTCAAGCTGGCGCAGCCAACTGCCGTCGATCAGGTAGCGGCCCGACGGTCCTTCTGAATAGAGCGTGCGGGCGCTCGGCACTGACCCGTGCGGCGCCTCGGCGCCCTGCGCAGCGCCCGCCGGCAACACAGTCAGCGCGGCAACACAGATAGCCAGCGCGATCAGCCGGGGCATGAGGAAACTCCCGCAATCGGCCTGCTGATCGAGCGCAGCACGATCGAACCATTAAGGAACGCTAAGCCGCTGCGCTCAACGCCAACGCATTGAACAACAGCGTCGCTGTTACCGCCGCGATCCCAGGCGACGCGCGTCTGGCCGCTGGCGCTGCCAAGCGCAAACGATGTGCCGGAGTCGTAGCGCAGGATCTTAACTGCGCCGCTGCCGCCAAGAGTGCGGGCGTTGGCAGCGACCGTGGCAGCACATTTCGGCTCCGGAGCGCAGCCGGGCAACGAGCGCAGCATCGCCGCGCCGTCACCGTTGGCCTGCTCACGCAGCAGCGCCACGACGGCGCCGCGCTCACGATTCTCAACTGTTAGCCATCGGGCAATCAGAAATGAGACGGCAAGAAACAGCAGCACGAGAATCACGGTTCGGAAACGACGGGGAAGCGGCACGAACCCACAGGGTAAGGCGCGCCGCGACCGATCGCGCTGGTCGGCGCCGCAAACTGCGCTGCAAACAGCTCCGCTACCGGTACGCTGACAGCGTGCTCGCACGAATCCTTTTCATGCCGATCGGCTTGCTGCTCGGCGTCGTCCTCTCGAAGAAGGTCGCAACGACAACCTTCGAGGACGGCTGGGAGCGGGTTCGTGGCAGCCAGCCGCCGACCGCGACGACCGAACTTGCCAGCTGGCCCGAGGTGCTTGGCGCGGCGGCGCTGCGCGGATCGATCATCGCTGTCACGGCAGCCGGCTTCACGCGGGTCGGGGCGTCAGGCTTTCGCTACATCACCGGCTTCTGGCCGGGCGAGCAGACGCGGTCACCGGCAGCCCACCTGCAGGCCCGCGGCGACTGACGGCCGGGCTATGACGACGCCCGCTGTGATTCTGATGAGCCGCCTTGGTCTGAGCGACGAGGAGCTCTGCGCGGTGCTCGACGGCAACCCGATCGAGATTATCTCCGACAGCCTCGACCACCGGCCCGAGCTGCCGATCCTGCTGACATTGACCGACGAGGCGCTGGCCAGCGTTGGCGCCGAAGTGCTGCAGCGCTGGGTGCGAACCAAAGGGCCGAGCGGCCGCCCGCTTGACCATCTGCTCAGCCGTGACTTTGCTGCCTTCGAGGCCAGCGTCGTAACGCTGCTTGAGCGCGGCTTCGTTATC
The DNA here is from genome assembly GCA_039744075.1 of Solirubrobacteraceae bacterium. Classification (GTDB taxonomy): domain Bacteria; phylum Actinomycetota; class Thermoleophilia; order Solirubrobacterales; family Solirubrobacteraceae; genus F1-60-MAGs163. Next base: position 21,563 of record JBCJUC010000007.1, on the reverse strand, counting down.
GGCGGTTAGAAGAGCTGGTTCGCCCTCCTAGTTGGAGCTGCGGGGCCCACTTGGCGCCGCCGAGACGCCGACGATCTGGTCCTCGGTCGGTTCCGCGCAGCAGAACCAGGCCTCGGTGAGCCGCGGGCGCGCCGCGACCGAGCCGACCTCGGTCTGGTCTTCGTCGGGCTCGAGGCCGGCCGCCGCAAGCGCCGCCCGCCGGATCTCGTAAAACGTCGCGCTCGCCGGCTCGTCCTGCTCGATGCTGCGGCGCACGATCGCCGCGACCTCGACCTGCAGCTCGTCGGACCTCGGGTCGGCGGCACTCCACGGGTAGACGAGGTTCGCGGCGTCGTAGGGCTCGAGGTGGGGCTGCAGGTCGGGATGGGGAAGCAGCAGCGAGCCCGCGGGCAGCAGCAGCCGGATCATGTACTGCACGGAATCGACGTTGCCGATCAGGTCGTGCGCGGCGACAAAGTCCAGCAGCTCAACGATGTCGGCCGGGGTGCTCCAAGGCGTAAACGGCATGAACGACGGGCGTGGCTCGATGCCGTGCTCGCGCAGGATCGCGATCGCGGCGGAGGCGTCGGCCGCCGTGTGGCCCTTGTCGAGGCGGACGAGGATCTCGTCGTTGACGGACTCCATCGCAGACACCACGAACAGGCAGCCTGACCGCGCCATCTCGGACCAGACCTCGGCGTGCTCGAGGATGTGCTCGACCTTCACCGTACAGTCGAACGTCAGCTCTGGGAAGCGCTCGTGGACCGCGCGTACGACGCGCATGGAGTGCTTCACGCCGTTGAGGAAGTCTGGGTCGCCGAAGGTCAGGTGGCGGGCGCCCATAGCGACGAGGCGCTCGACGTCGCGCAGAATCACCTCCTCCTGGACGATCCGGATGCGCCCGTCATAGACGACGCCGACCGGGCAGTGGCGGCATTTGTGCACGCAGCCGTGGCTGGTCTCGACGTAGCCGGCGAGGCGCTCCTCGCCGTCGACCGCCAGGCGGGCGTAGAGCTCCAGCGGCGGCAGCAGCTCGCGGGCGGGGAGCTCGAAGCTCCCGCGGCCGAGGTGGATGACGGGCGCCCCGTCCAAGACGTTGCGCTGCCCGCGCGCAAGGCCGTCGACCCAGGCGACGAGCGGCGGCTCGTACTCGCCCGCGATCACGCAGTCGACCAGGCGCCCCTCGGTGAACTCGCGGCTGACGGGGGCATACAGGCCGTAGAGGCAGATCGGCAGGTCGGACCGGTCCGACCGCAGCGACTCGGCGGTGCGTAGCCCGAGCCGCATCGCAGTGTGCATCGGCACTGAGATCCCGACCGCCTCGGCCCAGTCGAAGCGGTCCGGATCCCAATCCTCGACCGACAGATCGAGGCAGCGCAGCTCGTGGCCGGCGCGCTGCAGCGCTGCGGCGGGCGAGGCGAGGTGCAAGGGCTGGTGGCCGAGCTCGTAGGTGGAAACAAGCAGGACGCGCATGGCTCCGAACATAGCACCGCGCCCGCGGGCTCCTCCGGCAGCGCGTGCTGGCGTGCCGGCGGCGTCAGACGGAGCCGGTCGCAACCGGCGCCTGGATGTCAATGTCGAGCCGGGAGTGAGCCTCGCGCAGCGCCGCCTCGACCTCGCCCGGCGTGCCGGCCCGGGCGAAGAGGAAGCCCAGATAACGATCCCCCTCGGGCAGCGGGACGACCTCCCGGCCGGGCACGACGGTCGTCTCGAGGCCGACGATGCCGGGCACGGCCAGCGCCTCCTCGCGCCCCCGCACCGCGACGAGGACGCCGGCGCGCGCGATCGGCAGCATCATCACGCCGGACGCCGCCGACTCGCGGCGCAGGTCGTCGAGCCCGAGCCCCAGCGCGTGGCGCAGGATCAGCTGCTCGAGCGATCCGCCGGCCCCGAAGCGCAGCGCGCGCGAGCACAGGCCGCCGATCGAGCGGGCCGCGAGCTCGAGCAGCGTAGTCCGCTCGCCGTCGAGTCGCAGCTCGGCGTGGATCGGGCCCTCGCGCAGGCCGAGCGCGTCGGCGGCCGCCTGGGTTAGGCGCTCGATCCGCCGCAGCGCCGCATCCCCGTGCCGCGAGGGGGTGACGTAGATCGTCTCCTCGAAGTACGGGCCCTCGAGCGGGTCGGGCTTGTCGAAGACCGCGAGCAGCTCGAGGCGCCCGGCGCGCAGCAGACCTTCGACCGCCACTTCGGCGCCCGGCACGTAGCGCTCGACCAGCAGCGGCCCGTCGGCGTCCTCGCCGGCGCAGCCCAGAATCGCCCGGATGCGCCGCGCGGCGGCCTCGGCCGCGTGGGCGTCGTCGGCCCGGATCACGCCCCGGCTCCCGGACAGCGAGACCGGCTTGACGACGCACGGCAGCCCGACCTCGCTTGCGAGCGCCGCCACGTCGTCGCCCACCTCCGCCACGCGGTACTCGGCCTGCGGCACACCGGCGGCGGCCAGCGCCTGGCGCATCCGCGCCTTGTCGCGGGTCGCGGCCACGGCCTCGGGCGGGTTGCAGCGCAGGCCGATCCGGGCGCAGGCGGCCGCGGCTGCGGGCTGGCCGTCGTCGTCGACGGCCACGATCCCGTCTAGCGGCGTGCGGCGGTGGAGGGCCTCAATCGCGTCCGCCGCGGCCTCGGGCCGGCGCAGTGAGACGACCAGCGCACGATCGCCCATCGCCCCCGACAGCGCCTGGCGATGCTCGGAGGCCACGACGACCTCGACGCCGAGCACGAGTGCCGCGGCCAGGAAGTCCGGGGCGCGGTAGGTCCCCGTCGGGAGGATCAGGAGCACCCGGGCCATATCGCTAGCATAGGTCGCGGGGCATGGACCTTCGCCCGGCGGCCAGCCAGAGGGGAAACGATGACCGAAGACACAGCGGAAACGGTGACCGACGACACGCCATACGACGACGAGATCCTCGCCATCACCGAGGAGGCGCTCAAGCGCGTCTTAGCGTTTCGCGTGACGGCCGACGGCGAGCCCGAGCAGGCCATGTGGGTGCAGGTCACCGGGGCGGCCGACGGCGAGTACAGCTGCGGGATCTCGCTGCGCCCACTGGCCGACGCGGGTGCGCGCGACGCCGTGCAGCAGCTCGGAGAGCTCGCCGTCGTCGTGCCCAGCGAGGACTGCCATCGCCTCCGCGGAGCGACCGTCGATTGGATCAGCGACGCGACCGGGGGCGGGGGGTTGACCGTGCTCAACCCAAACAAGCCGCCGCCGCCCGAGCCGGTCGTCCAGCCGACGAGTGACGCGACTGCACCACCGGCGAGTCCCGCGATCGGCGATCGGCCGCCATCCGACCTGACCGGCCCGTTGGAGCTCCGGGTGATCCAGGTACTCAACGAGCAGGTCAACCCGTCGATCGCCGCGCACGGCGGGCAGGCCGACCTCGTCGCGATCGAGGACGGCGCGGCGTACCTGCGCCTGAGCGGGGGCTGCCAGGGATGCGGCATGGCGACCGTGACCTTGAGCCAGGGGATCGAGGTCGCGATCACCGGGGCGATCCCCGAGATCGACCGCGTCATCGACGTAACCGACCACGGCTCCGGCGACAACCCGTACTACGAGCAGGCTAAGAAATGAAGGTTGCTTACGTTTTCTCGACGTCGGGTCACACAGCCAGCTACAAGCTTGGCAAGATGATCCTGCCGCAGCTTGAGCAGCGCAGCCACGGGGTTGAGGTCGTCGGCATGTTCTTCTTTGACGACAACAACTACGTGCTGCGCGAGGGTGATCCGCTCGGCGAGCGGCTCGCGAAGGTCGCTGCGGACCAGGGGATCATGCTGATGATGTGCGACCAGTGCGCGCTCGAGCGCAAGCTGGCCGAGGGTGAGGTCGGAAGCTGCGTGCCCACCGGGGTGGTGGCCGGGGTGCAGGTCGGCTGCTTCCCTGATCTATACGCCGCGCTCTCCGGCAACCCCCCGGACCAGGTCATCACGCTCTGAGCGAGAGCCGGCGCCAACTGCTGTTAGAAGAGCTGGTTCTCGCCGCCGAAGACTTCGCTGACGGAGTCGTCGGTGAAGATCCGGCGGATTGAATCGGTTAGCACGTCAGCGCAGGTCAGCACGCGCACATTGTCAGGCGCGCCGGGGCGCAGCGGCACTGTGTCGGTGACGACGATCTGCTCAAAGCCAGCGCTGGCAAGATTCTCGTAAGCGGCGCCGCTGAAAAGACCGTGTGTTGCGGCAGCATAAACGCTCGTTGCGCCGGCCTCGCGCACCGCCCTTCCGGCAACCGCCAAGGTGCCGGCCGTGTCGATCATGTCGTCAACTAGGATCGCTGTCTTGCCTTCAACTTCACCGATCACGTAGCCGATCTCAGCGACCTGATGGTCGGGACGCTCCTTATCGAGGATTGCCAGCTCGGCGCCGATCTTCTGAGCAAACTTCTTATTTAGCTTGACGCGGCCAGCGTCGGGCGAAACGACGACCAGGTCATCAAGCCCCAGATCCTCGAAGTACTGCGTCAGCATGAACATCGCCGTCATGTGATCGACCGGGATCTGGAAGAAGCCCTGTACCTGACCGGCGTGAAGGTCCATCGTCAGCACGCGATCGGCGCCAGCCGATTCCAGCATCCGCGCCACGAGGCGAGCGCTGATCGGCTCGCGCGGGGCCGACTTTTTGTCCTGACGTGAGTAGCCGTACCAAGGAGTAACGGCGATCACCCGGTGGGCCGAGGCGCCGACCGCTGCGTCGATCATCACCATCAGCTCCATCAGCGCATCGTTCGCTGTGACCCCGGTCGCTGCATTGCCGCAGGTCGGCTGGACGATGAAAACGTCGGCGCCGCGGATCGACTCATCGAAGCGGCAGTAGACCTCACCATTCGAGAACGTCTTCAGCGTCACGGGGCCAAGATCCATCCCGAGGCGGTCGGCGATCTTCGCGGCAAGCTCCGGATGGGCGCGGCCGGAGACGACCATCATCCGCTTGTTGTAATCGATCGGGATGCTGGTTCCCGGCTGAAGTGCGCTCTGTGTCACCATCTCGACCGGGAGTCTAGGCGCGAGATCGGTCACTTGTCATCCTCGGCCTGCTGCTTGCGGCGGGCGTCGTAATCTTCCTTGTTCTCTTGGCGCTGACGGCCAATCGCCAACGAGCCTGGAGGCACGGCATCGGTAACCACACTGCCGGCCGCCGTCCAAGCGTCATCGCCAAGCTCAACCGGGGCGATGTAGGAGACGTGGACGCCGCCGTGGACGCGCGCGCCAAAGACGGTTCGGTGCTTGTTGACACCGTCGTAGTTGGCGGTGATCGTGCCGGCGCCAAGGTTTGCCTGCTCGCCAACTTCGGCGTCGCCAACGTATGACAGGTGTGGCACCTTCGCGCCCTCACCGATGTCGGCGTTCTTTAGCTCAACGAAGGCGCCGACCTTTGCGCGCTCACGCACCAATGTGCCGGGCCGCAGGTGCGAGAACGGACCGACCGATGCGCCGTTGCGCAGCTCGCAGTCGGTCAGATGGCTGCGCAGCACCGTCACCTCGTCACCGACCGTCACATCGGTCAGCGTCGACGACGGACCAATAACCGAGGCTTCGCCGATTGTTGTTGCGCCGCGCAGGATTGAAAACGGTTCGATCACGCTGTCTTTGCCGATCACAACGTCAACGTCAATTCGGGTCGAGCTCGGGTCAACAATGTCAACGCCGGCCTGCAGGTGAGCTTCGATGATCCGCTGCTGAGCGACATGGCGCAGCTCGGCCAGCGCGACGCGGTCGTTGACGCCGAGCAGCATCGCCGGGTCATCAATCTGCTGCGCGATAACCGTGCCGCCGGCCACCGTGATCGGCGCGATCACATCTGGCAGGTAGCGCTCGCCCTGACTGTTGGCACTGCCAACCTGGGGCAGCGCCGCGCGCAGCGCCGCAGGATCAAAAAGATAGATGCCGCTGTTGACCTCGTTGATCAGCAGCTCTTCGGCGCTGGCGTCGCCGGCGCTCTTCGTTTCGACAATCCGCTGAAGCCGGCCGTCGGCGCTTCGCACAATGCGGCCGTAGCCACTGGGATCATCGAGCAGCGCCGTTGCGACAGTCATTGCCGCGCCAGCCTGCAGATGGGCTGCGAGCAGCTGCTCGATCGTCCGGGCCGCGATCAGTGGCACATCACCGCTGAGCACGACAACCGGGCTGTCATCTTCAATCAGCTCAAGTGCAGCGGCAACCGCGCCGGCCGTTCCGTCAGGCTGCGGCTGGATCACAAGCTCCACCCCGTCGCCAAGCAGACCGTCCAAAGGACGCTGCGGCGAGTCAACAACAATCAGCCTGCCTGCTCCGGCTGCGCGGGCGGCCGCCAACGGCCAGCCGATCAGCGGCCGACCGCACAGATCGTGCAGGACCTTTGGCGTGCGCGAGCGCATGCGTGTCCCCTGACCTGCAGCCAGGATGACGACGGTGGGAGCGGACACCCGCCCATCGTAGAGGGCAGCGCCACGAATCGCAGCCGCGGGCGAAGATCTGCAGCGCTGCTCAGCTGGGGGGCAGGGATTCGAACCCCGACCGACGGCGCCAAAGGCCGTTGTGCTGCCGTTACACCACCCCCCACTTGGGACACGCTGATGATAAGCACTTAGCAGCGGCGCGGCTGAAACCGCGGCTCAGCGCCGCTTCACGACGCGGCCAGCGCTGGCGCCGGCCTCGGCGGCGGGGCCGGCGCGGCGCGGGATTCCCAGCACCCGCATCGCCTTCAAGCCAAGGCTCAGCTTCTCTCGCCCATCGCTTGAGCCAACATCATGGCCGCACAGGTCGCGAACCCGCTCCAGCCGATAGCGGACGGTGTGACGATGCGTGAATAGGCGCTGCGCCGCGCCGGCAACGTTGCCGTCGGCCTGAAGAAAGGTTTCGACTGTCAGGACCAGGTCGGTGTCGTACTGCTCGTCGTAGGCGACCAGTGGCGCCACCGTCTCCTCGTAGAAGCGCTGCAGCTCCTGCGGGTTGTCGGCCATCGCCGACAGCAGCAGCCGGTAGGCGCCGGTCTGCTCAAAGGCGATCACTGGCCGCTCGTCGTCACCTTCGGCGACGTTGACGGCCAGCAGCGCCTCGGCCGCGGCGCGGTGCAGCTCGCCGGGATCGTCGCACGGCCTGCTGCGGCCGATCGTCACGCTGTGCCCTGCCAGCCCGCCGATCAGCTCGCCGCGGATCGCCTCGGCGGCGCGCGCCGCGAGCGCATCGTCGCCTGCCGCTAGCAGCACGACGACATCGTCGCCCGGTAGCTCGCGCGGCTCGGTCAGCGCGCAGAGCGAATCTGCCGCGAGGCCGCGGGCGGCGCGGTCGGTCAGTGACAGGATCCGTGCGCGCCGACCCTCGCCCGCCGCGACGTGGGCATGGGCGCGGACGACGATCACGCTGGCACCAGCGCCAAGCTCGGTGCCCAGCTCAGCGGCGGCCTGCGTTACCGCCGGCGCTCCGTCAAGTCGGCCGGCGATCAGCGCCAGAAGGAAGGCCTCGGTTGCCTGCGCTGAGGCGCGCGAAGGGGCGCGGACGCGCTCCAGCTCGGACCCGATCAAGGTCGTGACCAGCCGCAGCAAGGCCGGGTCAAGCTCGCTGCGTGGCCGCAGCCGCAGCACACCAACCTCGCCGTCGCCAACGCGCAGCTCAATCAGCTCAACGCCTGCTCCGTCGGCCAGTAGCGTCTTCTCATCCGAGGTTGAGCGGGCCGCAACGGCCAGCACATTGCCGGCGCGGTCGCTTACGGCAAGGCTCGCATCGAGCGTTCGTGCGGCGGCGCGGACAACCTCCGGCAGCCCAGCGCCCGACTCAACCGCGTCGGTGATCGCCTCGAGCGCCGCAAGGTCAAGCTTTGGCGGCGGTCTGTGCGCCGAAGTCGACATGCGGCGATTCTACGCGGCGCGGGCGCTCAGGCCGATACGCGGTCCCAAAACCAGATCACTACAACGCCGAGCGCGATGCCGACGACGATAAAGGCGGCGACGGCGTAGAGCGACACGAAGATGCCAGCGAGCCGCCGCCAAAGCCGGTCATAGGATTGCCAAGCTGGCGCAGCAATAAGCCCCGCCCAAGCGGCGATACTAAAGACGACACTGAAGCCGCCGACCAGCAGGATGATTGTTTCGTTGTCCATCAGTTGCTTTGCAAACGTTGCAAAGTATCGCGCACGACGGCGACGAACAGCGCGATCAGTGCGATCACCGAGAAGCACATCAACGCCGCGCCGCCGCCGCCAAGCGTGTCGGAGAGCCAGTGGACCTGCAGATATATCCGCGTCACACCAACCAGTACGGGAACGGCGAAGGCGGCGCCAACAAGCCACCACTTGCCTTTCAGCCGTGGCACAAGGCGCACCGCAATGACCGCCAGCACGACCCACGCCACGGCGTAGGCTGTGTGGCCTGATGGGTAGGAGCTGCTGGCAACCTGCTCCAGCGCGCCCGGCGGCCGCGGCCGATCGACGACCAGCTTGCCCAGCTGAACAGCACCAAAGGTTGCCAGCATGCCGGCGCCGAGCACAAACGCCTCGAGCAGATGACGGCGCACGATCAGCGCGATCGTCACGGCAGCGACGAGGCTGAACATCAGCAGCGGCGAGCCGAGCGTCGTCAGGACCTTCGCGATCGACACGGCGGTCGGGTTGTAAATGTCGCTGGCGAAGTTCTCGACCGGCAGGTCGATCGCTCCATGACCATTCTCCTCGATCACAATCCCGTAAGCGAAGTAGCTGAACGACCCGACCGCCGCAAACGCCAGCAACGTCGTCAGATCAAGGCCAAATGTGCCGGGCGTGATTCGCGCGATGAAGAAGCGCAGCGGCCCCTGCGCCCAGCGGACCAGCGGCTGCAGGAAGCGCAGCCCCGGCCGATCGAGCATCGCCAGCATCTTCTGCTCCAGCGCGTGGCGGTTCTCTTCCTTGCTGAGATGGCGCACGACCCAGACCACCGCGACGACCACGGTGATCGCGGTTCCCAGCCCCAGCGCCCCCTGCTTGGCAAGCTTTAGCACCGTGCCAAAGCTCTGCCAGAAGAGGTAGCCGAGCATGATGAAGGTCGTCGCCCAAAGCCCCGCGCCAAGCACGTCATAGGGCAGGAACTTGCGTAGCGGCATCCGGCTTGAGCCGGCCAAGAACGGCGCGATGGCGCGCACAATGCCAACAAAGCGACCGATGAAGATCGCTTTGCCGCCATGTTTGTCGAAGAACTTCTCGACCATCTCAAGCCGCTCTGTCGTCATTCCAAAGCGCGGCCCGTGGCGAACGAGGAACTCGCGCCCGAGGCGGCGGCCGAGCAAGTAGCTGACGAGGTCACCGAGCGTCGCCGCAAACCAAGCGATCGCGATCAACGTGACCAGCGAGATCACGCCCTGCCCGGCAACGACGCCGCCAAGAATCATCGCCGTCTCACCCGGCGCGATTAGCCCGACAAAGGCGCCGGTCTCAAGGAACGCCAGCACGCCGACCAACAGATATGTCCACTGGCCGAGCGTCGCGCCGACGTTGGTCAGCAGCTCTTCAAGGTTGGGCAGCACGACAAGGCCGCTGCCGTAGACGCTGAGGCCAACTGCGACAAGGCCGCCGCCGATCAGCAGCGGCAGCTCCAGCTGCTTGCGGCGACGGATGCCAACCAACACCAGAAGGGCGGCAGCAACGAACGGCCAGGCCTTCATTGCTGCGCCGCCCCGTCGGTGTTGCCGGGCGGCAGCACACTGGCGTACCAAGGCTCAACTGCAAACGGCGCCGGGCTGCGGCCCGACAGCGCCAGCGCTGCGCCGCGCGCCGCGCCAAGGTCGCCGTAGAGTCCGATCACAGTTGGTCCAGAGCCGCAGACCAGCGCGACCTCGGCGCCGGCGCCGCGTACCTCGTCGAGCGTCCAGGCCAGCTCCGGCGCCAGCGAAACAGCGGCCGGCTCAAGATCGTTGACGATCAGCTCGGGCGGCGCAAACGGCGCGCCGGCTGCCAGCGCACCAACCAGCTCGGCCTGACGTGATTCCAGTTCGGCGCCGCTGCGGGCCAACCCAAGCCGGTCGGCCTCAGCAAAAACGTCGGCCGTTGACAGGCCGTGATCGGATGGCACAACAAGTACGCCGAACGGCGCCGCCTCGGGCAGCGCCCGCAGCTCCTCGCCGGCGCCGGTGGCCAGATAACGGCGTGGCCTCAGCTGCCCCGGAACGTCAGCGCCGAGGCCGCGCGCGACGCCGATCAGTAGCTCCTCGTCGCCGATCCCCGAAACCCGCGCCAGTAGCCGCAGCGCAGCGCCAGCGTCGGCCGAGCCGCCGGCCATGCCGGCGGCTACCGGGATCCGCTTCTCAATCTCAATCTGCAGCGGCGCTCCGCGCCAGCCGCTGGCGGTTCGGAAGTCGGCGATCGCGCGGTCAACCAGGTTGGTGCCCTCAACGCTGGGGCAGAGCGTGATGTCGTCGCTGGCACCAAGCGGCGCCGGCAGCAACTGCAGGCTGTCGCAGAGCCCGACCGGTTGCATCACGGTCACCAGCTGGTGACGACCATCCTTACGCAGCGGTCCGAGCGTCAATCCAAGGTTGATCTTGGCCGGCGCCTGTTCGATCAGCGCGCTCATCGCCCAAGCTCCTCAAGCAGCGCACGAAACTGGTCGGGTGAGCAGCGCTCGGCTCGAAGATCGAGCGGCAGACCAAGCGTCGCCAGCGCCTCGCGCGTTCGTTCACGGATCGCATCGCCGCCGTAACCGGCGGTTGCCAGCGAGCGGGCCAGCGCCTTGCGCCGGTGAGCAAAGGCGGCGCGGACCAGTGCCCGCAGCTCATCCGGCGGCGGCGGTCCGGTCCGATCAAGGCAGACGAGCACGGAGTCAACGTTCGGTACCGGGTGGAAGACGTTGCGCGAAATTGAGCGGGCGACGCGCACTTCGCATGACAGCTGGGCAATCACCGACGGTGCACCATAGGCGCTGTCACCAACCTTCGCCGCGAGCCGCTCGCCGACCTCGCGTTGGACCATCGCCACCCAGCGAGTGACCTGTGGCAGCAGTTCGGTTGTGCGCAGGATCACTGTTGCGGCGATCCCATAAGGCAGGTTGGCGACAACCTTCGTTGGCGGCGGCGACAACGCAGCCAGGTCAAGCACCATCGCGTCGCCAACGTGCAGCGTCGTATTCGGGCTCGCCGCCAGCGCGTCCTCAAGCGCCGGCACCAATGCCCGGTCGAGCTCGATCACATGCAGGTGGCCGCAGAGCGGCGCGAGGTGCTCGCTCAGCACGCCAAGCCCGCCACCAATCTCCAGCACAACGTCATCGTCGCCCAGCTCGGCCAGCCGCTCGATCACGCCGAGGATATTTGAGTCGATCAGAAAGTTCTGACCAAGATCGTGCTTGGGCCGAACGTCAAACTCGCGCATTCGTCGCAGACTTGGCTGTGACGGAAGCTGGTCCTGTGGTGTGTCGGCCGCCACGTTCACCAGCCAAACAGCTCGGCCGCGTTGCGCTCGATCTCTGCGCTGAGCTCGTTGTATCTGACGCCACGGGCCTCAGCGAGGAACTCCGCCGTGTCGACGACAAAGGCCGGCGTATTGCGCTCACGGCGCTGCGCCTGAGGCGTTAGGTAAGGCGCGTCGGTTTCAACCAGCAGCCGGTCGCCCGGCACCAGCACGGCGGCAGCAGCGAGCTTGCGCGCGTTTGGGTAGGTGACGTTGCCAGCAAATGAGATCCACCACCCCTGCTCTAGACATTCGCCGAGCCGCTCGGGCATCGTGAAGCAGTGCAGGATCACGCGAACGTCGGCGGCCCTCTCGATCAGCATCGCAATCGTCAGCTCATCGGCCTCACGCGTGTGGATTATCAGCGGCTTGTTCAGCTCACCGGCAATCTCAATCTGCGCTTCGAAGGCACGGCGCTGGTCATCGATCGGCGCACCGTCGCGGTACTGGTCAAAGCCGGTCTCACCGACGGCGCGGCACTGATCGTCGGCTGCCAACTCAGCCAGCTCGGCGCGGTCGGCGCCGGAGAATCCGGTCGCGTTGTTGGGGTGATGGCCAACGGCGGCAAAGACCGACGGGAAGGTCCGCGCCGCGGCCAGCGCGCGCCGCGAGCTGGAAGCATCGGTGCCAACCGTCAGCAGCCGTGTTACGCCGACCGCCAGCGCCTCGGCGACCAGTTGGTCGTTCGGTGGGTCGCAGAAATCGAGGTGTGTGTGGCTGTCGATCATTGGCGCGCATCGTCGACGGTCGGGTCGAGGTCTTTCGGGAACATTGGATCGATCTTCTCAATCGCGCCAAGCGAGCCGCTGCCAAACGCTGCCGCCGCGTAGCTGCTGTCGGGCGCGCCGAGCGCCGCCAGCAGTCGCTCTGAGCTGGCCGGCAGCCACGGCTCCAGCAGGACAGTCAGGCAGCGCAGTGCTTCGCAGAGCGTCGCCAGCACGCTGTCAAGTTCAGCTGAGGCAGCCTCGTCTTTTGCAAGCTTCCACGGCGCGCTGCTTTCGACGTACTGGTTGCAGCGCCGCACGCGCTCCCAGATCGCCTCCAACGCCTGCGTCACTTCGGCCCCGTCGATCAGCTCGGCGACCCGGCCGGGCAGTGCTTCAAATGCCTCGGCGATCTCGCCGTCAAGTTCGGCCGCCGGCACCGTGCCGTCGCGGTAGCGGTGGACCATCGCGATTGTCCGCGCCGCAAGGTTGCCGTACTCGTTCGCCAGCTCGTTCTCGTAGCGGGCCTCAAAGCCGGCCGGCGAAACTGAGCCATCGGCGCCGAACGGCACGTCGCGCATCAGGTAGAAGCGCAGCGCATCGGCGCCGTACCGGTCGATCACTTCGAACGGGTCGAGCACGTTGCCGAGCGACTTGCTCATCTTCTCGCCGTCCATCAGCAGGAAACCGTGAACAAAAAGGTGCTGTGGCACCGGTAGGTCGGCGGCCATCAGCAGCGCCGGCCAGTAGATCGCGTGGAACTTGAGGATGTCCTTGCCGATCAGCTGATAGTTGGCTGGCCAGAAGCGATCAACAAGGTCAACGCCGGGCTCAGCATAAGTAAGCGCCGTGTAGTAGTTGAGCAGCGCATCCCACCAGACGTAGACGCTCTGCTCGCTGTCCCACGGAACCGGGATTCCCCAGTCAAGGCCGCGGCGTGAAAGCGAAACGTCCTGCAGGCCACTCTGCAGGAACGAGCGGGCCTCGTTGAAGCGTGTCTTCGGCTGAACAAAGTCGGGACGGCTGTCGAACAGCTGCTCAAGCCGCTGCTGAAAGGCCGACAGCTGAAAGAACCAGTTCTGCTCGTTCTCACGTGTCAGTTCGATCTTGTGGATCGGGCAGCTGTTGCCTTCGGCGATCTCCTGCGCCGTTTTGAAGTCGGCGCAGCGCGGGCAGTACCAGCCTTCGTAGGTTCCTTCATAGACGTACCCGTTGGCCTTTACTCGCTCCAGCAGCTGCTGCACGGCGGCGATGTGCTGCCGGTCGCTGGTGCGAATAAAAAAGTCGTTGCTGACCTCCAGCTGCGGCATCAGCGCCTTGAAGCGTTCGGCGTTGCGGTCGGCCAGTTGCTGCGGCTCGACCCCTTCGGCGGCGGCGGCCAGCGCGACCGGCTCGCCGTGCTCGTCGGTTCCGGTCAGAAAGAAGACGTCGTCGCCGCGCTGACGATGGTGGCGGGCCAGCACGTCGGCCGCGATCGACGTGTAGGCATGCCCTAGGTGCGGGGCAGCATTGACGTAGTAGATCGGTGTTGTTACGTAGAAAGCGGGCCGGGCCATCGAGCTGAACGCTAGCGGGCGGGCAGGCCTGCGCGATCAGCATGCGGCTATTAGCGCCGCGGCGCCGCCCGCGCCAGTGGCGCGTGCGGCTGCGAGCGGGCGGCGCGGCGGCCGCGCAGCGCGATTCCAGCGCCGATCGCCGTCGCCGCTGCGCCCAGCCCAAGCCAGGCGGCGCCAAGCAGCCAAAGCGTCAGCGCCGCCGACTGCGGCGCGGCCCGCAGCGGCGCGCGCAGAGCGGCGCGCGGACCGCGGCGAGCAGCGCCGCCGCGCGGCGCGCGCGGCGCCAGCGGCGCGAGTACTGGCGTGGTTGGCACCGCTGCAAAGAGTGGCAGCGGGTCGAGGTAGCCGTCGCGGCGGCGCTGCAGCCTCGCGCCCACCTGCAGCAGCCCGTCGCTGCCAAGTCGCCCCAGCGACTGCCCGGCGAGCAGCCTCTGCCCGCTCCTGACAGTCGCGACGGAGAGGCCGATCTCGGTCGCCGCCAGCCGGCCACATTGCAGCGTCACGGCGCGCCGCCGGTCGGGCAGCCAGCCACTGAAGCTGACGGTGCCGGAACAGACCGCCTTGACCTCGCTGCCCCCAGCGCCGCGCAGTGTCACGCCGCGGTGCGCGCCGCGCCGGTAGCGGTCGTCTTGATCGAAGCTGAAGCGCTCCGCGATCTGGCGAGTGTCGAGCGGCCAGCGCCAAGCCGCGGCGGCGGCCGGCGCAGGTGTCACCAGCAGTACCGCCAGCAGCGCCGTTAGCAGTACCGCCAGCAGCGCCGCCAGCAGCGCCGTTAGCGCGGCTGTTAGGGCTAGAACTCTGCGGCGCGGCATCGGTGCTGACATTAGGTGGGAGATTGCGAACTTTTTAGGATCGAGCGAGCCGTGCTGCAGCGCTGTCGCAGAGCTGCAGCGTTGCTGGCCTGCGGCGCTACGATTTCGGCGTGTCTGCCGCGTCGAAGCCGCCCCTCGCGGTAATCCTTGGAGCTGGCCGCGCAGTCTGGGGCGGGCTCCCCTCCGCCGTTGTCGACATCCCTGAACACGGCCGCGTGCTGGACTGGACACTGGCCGCGCTGGCGGCGCTCGGCGAGCCCGAGATCCGCTTCATCGGTGGCTACCGGGCAGAAGAGGTAACGCGGCGCTACCCCGGCGTGCAAATCGTGCTCAACGCCGACTGGCAGCACACCGGCCCGGCCGGCTCACTTGGCCTCGCCGGCCTTGAGCCGCAGCGCACAACGTGGGTCGTCTACTCCGACGTGATCCTGCGCCCAGAGTCGGTTGCCGCACTGGCGCAGGCGCCGGGCCCGGTTGCGCTGGCCGCCGACTCGCACTGGCGCAGTCGCTATGACGACCGCGCCGCAGCCGACCTTGACCGGGCCGAAAAGCTGCTGCTCGACGGCAGCCAGCTGGTTGAGCTTGGCAAGCAGCTGGACGCCAAGCGCGCCAACGCCGAACTGGCCGGCCTCGTGCGCTTTGATCCGCCGGCCGTCGCGTTGATCCTCACGGCCCTGACCGACGGCCGCCTGGCGGCAACCGCGACGCTGCCCGACATCATCCAACTCTGCCTTGACGAGCAGCTCGCCGTCAACGCCGTCGATCTTGAGGGCGACTGGGCCGAACTTGATGCCAAGCAGGATTTGGCGCGCTTCATCTTGGGCACGAAGGCCGAGTCGCTGGAGCGGCTGCGGCCGATGGACCACGGCGGCGTGATCGGCGCACAGGTCTCGTTCACGGCCGAGCGCTGGTCGGCCGAGCCGGGCGCGATCGTCAAGCAGATCCTCGGCGAGCTGCCGGGCGAACAACTGATCGTGCGCAGCAGCGCCCGCTCCGAGGATGGCTGGCTGGAATCCGGCGCCGGCCGTTACACCAGCATTCTCGACGTTGAACCGACAGCGGCGGCGCTCGGCGCTGCGATCGACGAGGTGCTGGCCTCCTACGGCGATGCCGCGCCGGACGATCAGGTGCTGGTCCAGGAGATGCTCACCAACGTCGTCCTCAGCGGCGTCGTGATGACCCGCACACACGCCACCGGCGCTCCCTACTACGTGATCAACTACGACGACTCAACGCAGAGCACCGACGCCGTCACGGCGGGGCGCGATGTCCGCACACTGATCGTCCACCGCAGTCTGCAAACGCCTGCCGCCGTGCCGGAGAAACTGGCCGGCGTGCTCAGCACCGTCCGCCGGATCGAAGGACTGGTCGGCCACGACTCGCTGGACATCGAGTTTGCGCTCTGCGGAAAACGCGTCCACATCCTGCAGGCGCGGCCAATCGTCTTCGCGCACGGCCCCCCGGCGGTCGCTGACGAAGCGGTCGACCTGGTGATTGAGCAGGCCGAGGCGGCGCTGGCGGCGCGCGCCGCGCCGGGGCCGACGCTGCTTGGCGCCAACGCCCACTTCAGCGTGATGAGCGACTGGAACCCGGCCGAGATCATCGGCACAACGCCGCGCCAGCTGGCCGCCAGCCTGTACCGCTACCTCGTCACCGACGAAGTATGGGCGCGGCAGCGGGCCGAATACGGCTACCGCGACGTGCGACCTTGCCAGTTGCTGTTCGACCTTGCCGGCCATCCTTACGTCGACGTCCGCGCCAGCTTCAACTCGTTTATCCCGGCGGCGCTCGGTGACCCGCTGGCTGAGCGGCTGATCGACGCCTACCTGGCGCGGCTTCAAGCGGCGCCGCAGCTGCATGACAAGGTTGAGTTCGAGATCCTGCTGACCTGCCTGACACCCGACTTTGCGCAGCGCTCCAGCTGGCTGGCGGAGTCAGGGATTGGCGCCGGCGAGCTGGCCGAGCTGGAAGCTGCGCTGCGTGATTTGACGCGCGCCGGCATCGCCCGCGTCAGCGACGACCTGGCTCAGCTGCCGGCGCTGGCAGAGGCAATCGAGCGGATTGAAGGCTCGCAGCAGCAGCCGCTGGAGCGTGCCGCGGCGCAGCTCGACGCGGCGCGGCGCAGCGGAACGCCGCTCTTCGCCCACCTCGCCCGCGCCGCTTTTGTCGCGACCAGCCTGCTGCGCTCACTGGTTGACACGGGCGCACTGCCGGCCGACGAAGCGGCCGACTTCCTCGCCTCGGTCGAGACCGTGCTGGGCCGCCTGCGCGGCGACGCTTGGCTGGTCAAGCAAGGCGAGCTGGGCTGGGATCAGCTGATCGCCCGCTACGGCCATCTGCGCCCCGGCACCTACGAGATCGCATCACCGTGGTACGCGGCGGCAGCCGACGAGTACCTTGGGCCGATCGTCGAACAGGCCGAGCCGCCCTCGTCGCAGCCGCCGTTTGAGTGGAGCGCGCAAACCGCCAAGGCGATCACAGCGGCGCTGGCCGAAGCCGACCTGCAGATTGACGCGGCGCAGTTCGACGATTTTGCCCGCGCCGCGATCGCCGGCCGCGAGCAAGGCAAGTTCGTCTTCACGCGCGCACTGAGCTTGGCGCTCGAGGCACTGGCGCAGTACGGCGAGTCGCTTCAGCTAACGCGCGAGCAACTCTCACACATCGAGATCGAGGATCTCTTACGCTGCCGGGAAGTGCTGGCCGATCCCCGTGACTTCCTGCTGCGCCGCTCCGATGAGGGCATTGAACACCACCTGCTCAGCCAGGCCGTCTGCCTGCCGGGGCAGCTCGGCCCTGACAGCGACGTCAGCTGCTTTGAGCAGGAGGATGCGCAGCCAAACTTCGTCACCGCCGGATCGGTCCGCGCGCCGATTGTTGTTGCGCCGGGCAGCCCGTCGGTCGACGTTGCCGGCCGCATCGTCCTGATCCCGAACGCCGACCCCGGCTACGACTGGATGCTGGCGCGCGAGATTGCCGGCCTGATCACGATGTACGGCGGTGCCAACTCGCACATGGCAGTCCGCGCCGCCGAGCTTGGGCTGCCGGCGGCGATCGGCGTTGGCGAGGCCCGCTTTAATGCGCTCGCCGCTGCGACGATCGTGCAGCTCGACTGTGCCAGCCGCACGATCGAGGTGGTCGGTTGACTTCCTCCCCACACCAGCCCGTCGTGATCAGCCAGCGGGTTGAAGTTTTCGCCGACCGCGATGAGCGGCGCGACGCGCTCGATCAGCGCTGGGCGACGCTCTTTGAGCAGCTCGGCGCAACTACCTTGGCGCTACCCAACTCGCTCGCCGACCCCGCCGCCTGGATCACTCAGGCCAACCCGTCGCTGATTGTCCTGACCGGCGGCAACGACATCGCCGATCTAGTTGACGGCCCCGACGCCGCGCCGGAGCGCGACCGCACCGAGCTTGCGGCGCTGGCACTGGCGGCCGAAGGCGGCATTCCGCTGCTGGCCATCTGCCGAGGCCTGCAGCTGATTGTTCACGCCGGCGGCGGCAGCCTCGCCGCGGTCGACGGCCACGTCGCCACCGAGCACCCAATCACCGTCCATCCGACTGCCGCCGCCCGGCCGCTACGCGATGGCCGCACCGTCAACTCGTTTCACAACTGGGCGGTGCCGGCGGATAGCGTGCCAGCTGGCTGGCAGATCGCCGCCACCGCGCCGGACGGCACGGTTGAGGCGATCACGCACGCCACGCTGCCTCAGGTCGCACTGATGTGGCACCCCGAGCGCGGCAGTGTCGACAGCGATGACCTTGAACTGATTCGCCAACTGATAGGAAGTCACCGATGACCCGCGCCGTGATCCTTGCCGCAGGCGAAGGCAACCGCTTGCGCCCGCACACCGCCGACAAGCCAAAGTGCCTCGTGCCGCTGGCCGGCAAACCGCTGCTGGAATGGCAGCTCGAAGTGCTTGAGCAGGTCGGAATCAGCGACGTGACAATCGTTACCGGCTACCGCGCCGACCAGCTTGAAGGCTTTGGCAGCCGCCGCGTTCACAACCCGCGCTTTGACTCAACCAACATGGTTGTCAGCTTGATCAGCGCGCGTGAGCAGCTGCTTAGCGGCGACGACGTTCTGATCGCTTACGGCGACATCATCTACCAGCCAAATATCGTCAGCGCCTTGCTGGCCGACGACGCCGACGTTGCGATCACGATCGATCTCGACTGGCAGAGCCTTTGGGCGATGCGGATGGAAGACCCGCTGGAGGACGCCGAGACACTGAAGCTCGACGCTGACGGCAACGTGATCGAGCTCGGCAACCCGCCCACCAGCCTTGACGAGATCGAAGGCCAGTACATGGGCTTGATCCAGGCCTCGCCGGCCGGCGCGGCAGCGATCGTCGCGGCGATCGACGCAATCGATCCCAGCGCCCGCTTTGGCGGCCGCACGCCCGACGCGATGTATATGACCGACCTACTGCAGCACCTGATCGACTCCGGCGTAAGCGTCCACAGCGTGCCGATAGAGGGCGGCTGGCTGGAGGTCGACACGGTCGAGGATCTTGAACGCTTTGAGCAGCTACACGCCAGCGGCGAGCTGACCGCCCGCTTCGACCCACGTCAGGGCTGACCGGCAGTGGCCCTGCTGCGGCGCGGCGCCGCCAAGCCGAAGTACAGCAAGCTCGACAAGTCGCAGCGGGCGATCACCTTCTACGCCGAGGACGGCGACTCGTGGCCGCACTTTGAGCCGATCGTCAGCGAACTGATCGGCCGTCACGGCCGTCAGATCGCCTACCTGACGTCAAGCGACAGCGACCCGCTGCTGACCGATGCACCACAGGCGATGCACGTCTTCAACATTGGCGAGGGCGCCAAGCGCAGCTTCGCCTTTCAGACGATGGAGGCTGGCGTCGTCGTCGCAACGGTGCCGCAGCTGGGGACCAAGCTGTTGGCGAAGAGCCGACTGACCGAGCAGCTCGGCACGCAGTATCTGTACGTCCACCACTCGATGGTCAGCACGCACATGATCTATCAGCCCGACGGCTTTGACTTTTACGAGTGCGTGCTCTGCGTCGGGCCGTACATGATCGACGAGATCCGCCGCCGCGAGCAGCAGCAGGGGCTGCCAGCGAAAGAGCTAATCGAACACGGTTACGGTCGGCTCGACACGATCATCCAGCGCCGCAGCGAACTGAGCGATCAGCAGCGGGCAGCCAACCGGCCGCCGCGACTCGTCGTCGCTCCGTCGTGGGGACCGCACTGCCTGTTTGAAAGCTGCGGCGCCGAAGTGATTGAGGCGCTGCTGGCAACCGGCGCCAACGTGATCGCCCGCCCCCACCCGATGACGCGCAAGCACAGCGGCGGCGCGATCGATGCCTTGGCACAGCGTTTCGGCGGCGAGCCGCGCTTTCAGCTTGAAGAGAACATCGCCTCGCAGGACTCGCTCCAGCGGGCCGACCTGATGGTCAGCGACTGGTCGGGGGCGGCGCTTGAGTTTGCCTTCGGCACCGAGCGTCCGGTGCTGTTCATCGACCTGCCGCGGAAGGTCAACAACCCGTCCTACGGCGAGCTCGGTGTCGAGCCGTTTGAGGCAACTGTGCGCGAGCAGATCGGCCGCATCGTGCCGCCAGGCCAGCCGCAGCAGATCGCTGCCGCCGTCGCCGAGCTGACCGGCGAGCGAGCAGCCTGGGTTGATTCGATCCGCGCCGCGCGCGAGGCCAACATCTTCAACGTTGGCGCGAGCGGCGCCGTCGCCGCCGAGCTGATTGCCGCGAAGGCCGATCTGTACCTTGCCGGTGGGGCCGGAAAATGAGCCTGATGCCCAGTGACATCCTCCAGCAGCTCGCCGCAATCCAGCCGGTGGCAACCGCCCCAACAGGCGGCGCGATCAGCCTCGCCGCTGAGATCGCGCCGCGGCTCGACGGCGCGCTCGCCGCCGCCGGCCCGCAGCGCGCCGGTGTCGACGAACTCTGTCGCCAGATCGACGTTTTCAAAGGGCTGCAAGGCGAGTACGGCGCCGACTGGCAGCGCAGCGACAGCGCCGCCCCGGCCCCACCCGAAGTCGCCGCCGCCGTGATCGCCGTGCTGCTGGTTCAGGCGCAGCCCGCGGCCGAGCATGCCGACCCCGACGGCTGGGCGCTGAAGTGCCTCAACTCGGCGCTGAAGGCACTCGATCAAAACGCCCAGCTGCCGCTCGGCGACAAGCTGCGCGCCTGGGCCGACGCCAGCTTTACCGCCGCGCTGACAGGCGGGCCGTCGGCGTGAGCCGCCAGCTGCCACTGACCGTGCTGGCCTGGGAAGGACCGCAGGCGCGCGCCTACCTTGTGCGGATGCGGCGCGCCGGCCTGCAGCCGGAGCGGGTAATCCTGATGGTTCGCGACCCGCGCTCGTCGGGGATCGCCAAGCTGCCCGGGCTCGGCGGCCTGGGGCGGGCTGAGCGCGCTCAGCAGCGGGCCCACAACTTCCACCCGCACCGCACTCGCGCGGCAATGCCGCAGCTAGTCAGCGCGATCAGCGACGCCGTCGCCGGCCAGCTAGACGACCCGGCCGGGCTGATCGCCGAGATGTACGACAATTTCTCATGGGATGACTTTGGCGTTGCGACGCAGCGAATCGCCGTCAGCGGCTACCGCGACGCGGCGCTGGTCGAGGCGATCGCCCAGAACGGGCCGGGGACGCTGCTGTTCACCGGCGGCGGCATCATGCCGGCCTCAATCCTCGAACTGCCGGGGCTGCGCGTAATCCACGTCCATACCGGTTTCCTGCCCGACGTGCGCGGCGCCGACGTGCTGCTCTGGTCGATCCTTGTGCGCGGCCGCCCTGGCGTGTCGGCTTTTGTAATGACGCCGCGGCTCGACGACGGCGATCTGCTTGGCGCGACCGAGCTGCCGGCGCTGACAATCAAGCTGCCGGGCGGCAAACGGCCCGATGACGACACGCTCTACCGCTCGCTCTTCTCATTCATCGATCCGCTGATCCGCGCTGAGTTCCTAATCAGCCAGCTGTTCGAGCCGGCCACCGACATTGCCGCGCTGACAGCAACACCGCAGGACGTCAGCGTTGGCGTGACCTTCCACTTCATGCACCCGCGGCTGCGCCAGGCAGCGCTCGCGCGGGTTTTTATTTAGCTTCGCCGCCGGCCGCAACGGCGCCGTAAAGCTGGTTCGCGCTGACGCCCGTCAGCCCGGCGACGAC
>JBCJUC010000006.1:0-61956 GCA_039744075.1 Solirubrobacteraceae bacterium | reverse complement strand
CTGCACCTCGGGAATCTACGAACGGCGCTGCTGGCGTGGTGTTGCGCCCGCTCAACCGGCTCGCGTTTCAGCCTGCGGATCGAAGACCTTGATCGTCAACGAGTGCGCGAGGGCGCGGCCGAGCAGCAACTCGCAGAGCTTGCCGCGATCGGCGTTGATTGGGACGGCGCAGTGGTTCGTCAAAGCGAACGAACTTCGCTCTACGAGGATGCGATCGAAAAGCTTCGCGCCGCCGGCTTGATCTACGAATGTTGGTGCACGCGGGCCGAGATTCGGCACGCCGCATCGGCGCCGCATGGCACAGTGCCGCGCTACCCCGGGAGCTGCCGCGATCTTGCCGCTGCGACCACGGCGCAGCGCCGCGCCAGCGGCCGACTACCGGCGCTGCGGGCCCGCGCAGAGGGAACCGAAGTTAACTTTGTCGACCGAATCCACGGCGCTGTCACCGGTTGCCTTGATGACTTTGTCGTCCGCCGTCAGGACGGCACCTCCGCTTATCAACTGGCGGTCGTCGTAGATGACGCCGAGCAAGCGATTGGCGAGGTTGTGCGCGGCGACGACCTGCTGGAGTCGACCGCCGCCCAGTGCTGGCTGCAACAGGCCCTGGAACTGCCGAGGCCAAGCTATGTCCATCTGCCACTATTGCTTGACCAGAGCGGCAAGCGAATCTCCAAACGGGACGGTGCGGCGACGCTGACAGGGCAGGCCGGGTCCGGCCGCGATGCAGCGCAGGTGCGCAGCGATCTGGCGGCCAGCGTTGGCCTCTGCGAAGCGAACGAGCCGGTCACGGCGACCGAACTGGCAGGCCGCTTCGCCACGATCCTCGTAAGATCCCATTAGTGACCAATCCACCAGACAAGCGGCGGCCGGATCATGTTTCCCGCCCGCTACTGAACTTCGTTCGCTTCATCCTTCCTGCACTAATCGCCCTCTCCGGGCTGCTGCTGGCAGCCATCGGCCAGCGTGAATCGGCCTACGAAGCTGGGGGGCTGCTGATCAGCGCCGGCGCCTCGGTTGCGCTGTTGAACCTGTTCTACAGAATCGGCGTCAAGGGCGACAAGGACCGAGGCCGCGAAGCCTCGGCCCGCGATCACTACGACCGAACCGGCCACTGGCCGGACGAGTAGGCACAGCAGCTTGACAACCAACGAGAAACTGCGGGCACTGGCCGCCCGCGCCCGTCAGACCGGAGCGCTGGCACTTGACACCGAGTTCATCGGCGAAGGGCGCTACCGAACGGAACTCTGCCTCGTTCAAGTTGCCGTCGACGCTGAACAGCTCGACCAGCCGGCCTGGACCGAACTGATCGACCCTTTCGACCGCGCGATCGACCCAGCTCCAATTGTCGAACTAATCGACGACCCAAAAGTCGAGATTGTTCTCCACGCCGGCCGTCAGGATTTGGCCCTACTGCGCCGACTCTGGCACGCCCACCCGACTAACTGCTTTGACACGCAGATTGCCGCCGCCTTCGCCGGCCTGCGCTCGCAGATCGGCTACGAGGCGCTGTTGCGTGACCTGCTCGGCGTGCAGCTGGACAAGGGCGCGAGCTTCTCCAACTGGGACGCGCGGCCGCTGACCGAACAGCAACAGAGCTACGCGCGCGGCGACGTGCTGCAGCTAATCGAAGTGGCCACGGTGCTCAAAGACCGGCTTGAAGAGCGCGGACGGCTTGGCTGGGCACGCGAAGAGTGCTTGCCGCTTGAGGCCTCAAGCGACGAGCGTGACGTCGAGCTTGTCTTCGCAAAACTTCCGAAGATCAACACGCTCAGCGGCCAGCAGCGAGCAGTTGCCCAGGCGCTGGTGATCTGGCGCGAAGAGACGGCCGACCGGGAGGACAAACCGGTCCAGAAGGTGCTCGCCGACGCAGCGATCGTTGAAGTCGCAAAGAGTGGTGCCGCGAACGAACAGCAACTACGTAGCCTGCGCGGGCTACATGAGGGGATTACCCGTCGACGCGGCGCTGCAATCGTCAAGGTCGTCGTCGACGCCGCGTCAGCGGCGCCGATCCCAGCAGAAAAGTCAACCCGCAAGCAATCCGATCAAGGCGACGCCGCGCTGATCGTGCTGGCCGAGTCGCTGGTTCGGGCGCGGGCCGTCAGCGAAGACCTGGCATATGAGCTGCTGGCAACCCGCTCCGACCTGCAGGCCGTGATCAGCGCCGTGCGCAACGCAACGCCGGAGCCCGATGTGCGGACGTTGACCGGCTGGCGCCGAGCTGTAGTAGGCGACGAACTTCTGGCGCTATTGCGCGGACAGCGCAGCCTGCGGATCGACGATCGACTGCGCGTCGTTGTTGACGGCTGATCAGCCGGTTGAGCGTTCGACCGCAGTGTTGACGACTAGGGCGTTGCGCAGGCACCAGACGCCGGGGCAGCGAGCGTCGGCGATCTCGCGCAACCTCTCGACCGCTTGATCGTCGGCGTCGCAGTCAACCTCGAGCGTCCAATCAATCTGCTCGAGCGGCACCTGATCGCCGACCCCAAGGGCGCGCGCCATATCGACCTCGGCGGCGACGCGGCCGCGCAGCGCACGCAGCTCAATCCCTTCACGCGCTGCCTCCTGAGCAAAGGTCATCGCGTAGCAGGCGAGCCCACCCCAAAAGCAGTAGGCAAGCGGGCTCGGCGCTGCGCCGCTGCCGCCCATCGGCGGCGGAAAGTCAGCGGCGAAGGAGACCGAGCCGCCGGCCGGCAGCGGGATCTCGGTCGTGAACTGTGTCGCGCCGGGTTCAACGTTCCACTGCCCTGTTAGCGCAACCGGCTGCAGACCGGTGGCAGGATCGGCCGCCGCCTGCGCAGCAGTTGCCTCGATCGCTTCGACGTTGACGTTGTGCATAAGGCTCCTTTGTATTGGCTATACACAACCGTACCGAACCGGGCTGCTGCCCGATCCGGCGGCTATATTCGTCGCTCAAGAGTCCGTATGCCCGCAGCCAAACCTTCTCCCCCAAAAGCTCCTTCTGGCGCCGGTCACTATCGGCGCCGGCGGCTGATCGGTTTAGCTTCCGGCGTCGCCCTGCTGGTCGGCTTTGTCGCAATCGTCGCAGTCAGTGCCGGCAGCTCCGGCAGATGGGATCCGCGACAGCTTGAACAAGGAGCGATCGCTGAAAAACCGAAGATCGAACTGGCAGCGCAAGCCAGGGCTATCGCCGCCGTGCTGGAGAAGCGCAAGGCGCTGATCGCGAAGGAGAACGTTGCGATCAAGCAGGCGATTACCAACTTCGGCGTTGTCAATCAGGCCGGGCCGCAGAACGCCGAGGTCGCGCTGACCTTCGATGATGGTCCCAGCAGCTACACCGGCGGGATCCTCGACACGCTGAAGAAGGGCCACGCAGCGGCGACATTCTTCACGCTCGGCAACCAGACCAGCAGCTTCCCGCTGGCGCTGCAGCGCGTTGTCGCCGAAGGCCACGTTGTGGGCAACCACACCTGGAGCCATCAAGACCTGACGCGGCTCAGTCCTAAGGACGTCGGCAGCCAACTGGGCGACCAGACCAGCGCCGTGACCAGCAAAGGATTGCCAGCCCCGAACCTTTTCCGGCCACCGTACGGCGCGATCAGCCAGCGCGTCACGGCTGAAGCAAACCGCAAAGGAATGCTTGTCGTGATGTGGTCGATCGACAGCAACGATTACAAGATGCCGACCCCCGCGGCGATGGCCGCGCAGGTGATCAGCGAAGCTCAGAACGGATCGATCATCCTGATGCACGATGGCGGTGGCGACCGCACAACGACCTCAATCGCGTTGCCGTTGATCATCAAAGGCCTCCGCGCCAAGGGCTTCAAGATGGTTACGTTGCCGCAGCTACTGCTTGACAACCCGCCCGAAGCCCAGCAGCAGGAAGTACCCCGAACGCCAGTTGCCTGACAAACGATCGATGACTAGGAGAGACGATGAACCAGATTGACGAAGCAATTCAGGACGCGCCGCCCGAAGCACGTGAGGCGATCAAGCAGATGGCCAACTATTGGTGGCTGTGGCTGGTGTTTGGCATTGTCTGGATCATTGTCGCTCTCGTAATTCTGCAGTCCGACAGCCGCTCAACCGACGTTGTCGGGCTGATCATCGGCGCGATGTTCGTAGGCGCCGGCGTCCAGTACATGGTGATCTCGACGCTGATGGCGAAGTGGCGCTGGGTTTGGCTGCTGCTTGGCACTTTGCTGATCATCTTCGGCGTCGTTTCGATCTTCAACCCGGCCGAGACCTTCAACGACTTTGCCAGCATCGTCGGCTTCCTCTTCCTGCTCGTCGCCTTCACCTGGATCATTCAGGCTTTCGCTGAGCGGGATCACAACGATCTGTGGTGGCTTGGCCTGGTCAGCGGTGTGCTGATGCTGGTGATCGCCTTCTGGACAAGCGGCCAGCTTTTCAACACGAAGGCCCACTTGCTGATCATCTTCGCCGGGCTCTGGGCGCTGATGGCAGGGCTTGTTGACATTGTCCGCGGCTTCCAGCTGCACGCCGTCGGTCAGCGGTTGAAGTAGCGCGCCAGCGTCAGCAGGCGGCGGCGCGCATCAGTTCGAGCGGCGCCGCCGCGCCCGTCCAATGCTCGAAGGCGATCGCGCCCTGCTGCACAAGGATCTCGCGCCCGTCGATCGTCCGTGACCCAGCGGCGGCTGCGGACTCAATCAGCGCGCTCGGCTGATCGCCATAGACAAGGTCGACGACGGTCGCGTAGCCGCCGATTTCGTTGGCTGTCAGCGGCAGCTCATCGAAGCTGGCGCCCAGGCCGTCAAGGCCAGCGGCAGTGCAGTTGACAAGCAGCTGCGCGGGCGCCGCAGCGCTGACCGCCTCAACGCCAAACTCAGCGGCCAGCGCGGCTGCCCGCGCCGCTGTGCGGTTCCAAAGCTGCACCTTCATTCCAACCTCACGCAGCGCCCAGACGACAGCGCGGGCGCTACCGCCGGCGCCAAGCACGAGCGCGACGTCACCGGCCCGCGCATGCTCGCCCAGCGCTGCCAACAGCCCTGGAGCATCGCTGTTATCGGCGACGATCGCGCCATCGGCACTGAAACTAAGGATGTTGGCAGCACCAATCTGTTCAGCCCGAAAGCTGCAGCTGTCAGCGACCGCGAGGGCCGCCTGCTTGTGCGGGATCGTCACGTTCGCGCCGACGAAACCGGCGCCGTGCAGGCCGCGTACTAGTCGCTCAAACTCAGCTGGCGGCGCCGGCAGCAGTTGGTAGTTCCACCCGTCAAGGTCGCTCCCCTCAAATGCCGCGTTAAAGATCTGCGGCGAGCGACTGTGACCGACCGGCCAGCCGAGCACGCCGAGTCGTTTGACACTCACTTACGTCAGCCTTTCGGGCAACGGGATGGGTCCTTACCGCCAAGTGCAGCCCGCTTGTTGTCGTAGATCGTCTTCAACTTCTGGAACTCGGCGTCGGTCTTCGCGAAGCTATGCCCGCCGTTACGGCACGGTGCGACGACGAAAAACAGGTAGTCGCTCTTTGCAGGCTTCGCGGCCGCCTTGAGTGAGGCCAGCCCGGGATTGCCGATCGGCCCGGGCGGCAGGCCAGTGAAGCGGCGCGTGTTGTACTTCGACGGACTGTTTAGCTGCGACACAGTCAGGGGCTTACTCCAGTTATTGACAGCGAAGCGCGTTGTGGCATCGGCGCCGAGCGAGATTGACTGCCGCAGACGGTTGTAGAAGACGGCCGCCACCAGCGCTCGCTCGCGATCGAGGGATACTTCCCGCTCGATGATTGAGGCCAGCGTCACCACGTCAAAGGCAGTTAGGTTCTTCTTCTTGGCGTAGCTCATGTCGACGCTGGCAAAGTTCCGCTTGAAGGCGACCACCTGATCATCAACAAGGCGGCGCGCAGTTGGCGATTCTTTCAGCAACTCGTAGGTGGCCGGGAAAAGGAACCCTTCGAGCGACTTGACGTTGGCGGGCGCGCCGTAGCTGCGTGGATTGAGCTTTTTCGACGAAACCGATGCCGAGATGTAGCTGCCGCTGACCCCTTGCTTCTTCACAACCGGCGCGATCTCGCTGCGAGCCGGCCCTTCAGGCAGGACTACCTTGATCACCGGCGCCGCCGCCTTGACCTCGGTCAGTACAGCCAAAGCGGCTCCGTTGCTCATTCCCTTACGCAGGCGGTAAACGCCAGCGCGCAAGTTGCCGCGGTCGCCACCGAGCGTTGCCCGCAGCTCGAAGAAGAAGGCCGAGGCGACTACGTCGCGATCAGCGAGGATGCTGCCGACGTCGCCGGCGTTGACTCCGGCCGGAATCTTGACGGCAACGCCCCCGGCGCCGTCGCCCTTGAACGGCTCGATGACAGCGTTGGCGACAAACAGCACAGCGACCACTACAAGCGCGACTAGGCCGAACAGCAAGGCGTGGCGGCCGGGCGAACGCCGCCGCGGCGTTGCGGGATCGGGCGCCGCGGCTGCGGTGGCCGCGCCAGGGCGAACCGTGCCACTGGGGCGTTCGCCGGATGAGGCAAGCTTACGCGGTGGTGGTGGCGGCGGCTGAGCTGCAGGCTTGGGAGGGCCGCTGGCAAGCGGCGGCGTCTGCGGCGGCAGCGCCTCGTGCGGCGGCGCAGGATCCGGCGGCGCAGGATCGCCTCGATCGGCGGCACGCTTGCGCTCACGCTCAAGGCGGGCGGCTTCTCGTTGTTCTTCGCTGCGGCGTGATTGATCGCTCAATGCTGATCCCAGTGTTCGTGCCCGTGCCGGGCGATCCAATCATTCAACAACACTGCCGCGGCGCGCGAATCTTCGCTCTCACTGCCGCCGCTGTCGGCGGCGATCGTCGTCGTGAAACGTTCGTCGAAGAGTTCGACTGGGATCTTTGCGCCTAGCGCAGCGCGCAGCCGGTCGGCGTAGGAGCGGGCCTCACGTGTTTGCTGCGAATCGTCGCCTGAGAGCGAGAGTGGCAGGCCGACGACGACGCGTTGCACCTCACGCGCCTCGACCAGCGCGCGCAACGCCTTGACGCCGGCCTTCGTCGCCGGTCGCAAGATTGGGGGAAGCGGCGTCGCGATCGTTCCGGTCGGATCGCTCAGCGCGCAACCGCAGCGAGCCGATCCATAATCAAGGGCAAGCACGCGCACGTCGTCAGGCGTCAAGCGCCTGTTCAACCATCGTGGTGGCCAGCGCAAGTGCGTCGGCCAGCTTGGCCGGCTGCTTGCCGCCGGCCTGGGCGATCGTGTCGCGGCCGCCGCCGCCGCCGCCAACGACTGCCGCCGCGGCGGCGACAACCTCACCCGCCTTGACTCCACGCTTAACCAACGACGGGGTGACTGCGACGACCAATGAGACTCGGCCTTCGACTGTGCTGGCGACGATGACTACCGCGTCGTTGCCGAGCTGGCCCTTCAGCCGGTCGGCGACATCCATCAGCGCCTTCGCCGCAACGGCGCCAACGTCAGCGACCAGCAGCTTTGCCCCTCCGACCTCGCGCGCATCTGCAAGCAGCGCGCTCTCGTCAATCCCAGCCGCAACGTTCTGCCCGCTACTGCGCGACGCGCTGCGAAGCGCAGCGACAGCGGCCGGCAACTGGGCGGGCGTCGTGCGCAGCGTTGCGGCTGCCTCGGTGAGCAGCGCGTCGTGACCGCGCAGCAGCTCAACTGCGACAGGCCCCGTGACGGCCTCAATACGGCGCACATTGGCGGCGCTTGAGCCTTCACTGGTGATCTTCAGGCAGGCGATCTCAGAGCTGCGGGCGACATGGGTCCCGCCGCACAACTCGCGTGAGAAACTGCCGTCACCAATCTCAACCATTCGCACAATCTCGCCGTACTTTTCACCGAACAGTGCGATCGCGCCGAGCTTCTCCGCTTGCTCGATCGTCGTCGTAATCGCGCGCACGTTGAGGCTTTCGAGGATTTGCTGATTGACCCGATCCTCAACCACTTGGCGATCTTCATCGCTGAGCCGGCCGGGGTGCGTGAAATCGAAGCGCAGCTTGTCGGGACCAACGTACGAGCCGGCCTGGCGGACGTGGTCGCCGAGCCGCTCGCGCAGCGCCGCGTGCAGCAAGTGGGTTGCAGTGTGGTTGCACTCGGTTGCGTGACGGGCCGTTGCGGCGACTTCAGCAAGCAGCTCGGCACCGGCTTCCAGCGGCTCTCCAGTCACTTCGACCACCAGCGCCTGATCGTCGCCGCCGCGCACCACCCCAACCACGGTCGCAATCGTGTCGCCGCCCAGCGACCGCAGCAGGCCGCTGTCGGCCGCTTGACCGCCGCCTTCAGCGTAAAACGGCGAATCGGCAAGCTTGACAAGCGTGCGGCCCTGATCCTCAGCGACGGCACTGACAGTTGTACGAACACTGAGCGTCTCGTAGCCGACGAACTGCACCACGTCGCCGCCGACGGCGCGCACGGCCTCGGCCGAAGCGCCGACCTTGCGATCACCGGCGCCGGCCGACGAGCGGCTGCGCTGTTCACTCATTAGGAGCTCAAACTGTTCTTCTTCATTGAACGGAACGCCACGCTCCTGCGCCAACTCCCGCGTCAGCTCGATTGGAAAGCCGAAGGTGTCGTGCAGTCGGAAGGCGTCCTCGCCGCTCAGCTCGCCGGCGTCGAGTAACTGGTCGAGCAAGCCGCTGCCCTGCTCGAGCGTTCGGCCAAAGCTCTCTTCCTCACCGCGCACCCACTCAAGAATCGTCTTGCTGCGCTGCCGCAGCTCGGGGTAGGCGTCACCCATCACGTCGATCACCTGCTCGGCGAATGCCGGCAGAAAGACGCCGTCAATTCCGATTCTGCGCCCTTGTTGGATCGCACGGCGCATCACGCGCCGCAAGATGTAACCACGCTCCTCATTCGACGGAACAACGCCGTCGGCGATCAGGAAGGTCATCGCTCGTGAATGGTCGGCGAGGATCCGCAGCGCACGCTGGTCGGCTTCACCGCTAGCCAGCTCACGACCCAACGCCATCAGCCCGGCAAACTGATCGGTCTCGAAAACGCTGTCGACTCCCTGCTCAATCAAGGCCAGCCGGTTAAGGCCGGCGCCGGTGTCGATATTGCGGGCAGGCAGAGGCGTCAGCACGCCAGCTGGCTGCTGAGCGAACTCCATGAAAACGAGGTTCCAGTACTCAAGGAATCGATCGTTCTCGCCGCCCGGAAGGTCGTTGGCGCCGCCAAACTGCTCGCCGCGGTCGAGGTAGAGCTCGCTACAGGGACCGCACGGCCCGACCGGCCCGGCCTGCCAGAAGTTCTCAGAACGCGGGCAGAGGACGATCCGCTCGCTCGGCACGCCGACTGCCTGCCAGGCTGCTACCGCCTCCTCATCTGGCCCAAGGCCAAGCTCATCGTCGCCTTCAAAAACGGTGATCCATATCTTCTCAGGATCAAAGCCAAACCCCTCCAGCGACAACTTCCAGGCGAACTCGACCGCGCCCTCTTTGAAGTAATCACCGAGCGAGAAGTTGCCCAGCATTTCGAAAAAGGTCAGGTGGCGTGAGCTGTTCCCGACCTTGTCGATGTCGGTTGCTCGGAAGCACTTCTGGCAGCTCGTCAGCCGCGTCGCCGGTGGTGCCTCCAAGCCCATGAAGTACTCCTTCAGCGGATGCATGCCGGCCGTTGTCAGCAGCACTGACGAGTCAAATGAAGCCGGCACCAACGACCCGGACGGGCGCAGCATGTGTCCGTTCGCTTCGAAAAAGTCGAGGAATGTTGAACGGACCTGATCGGAGCTGCGGCTGCTCATTTAGCGATTGTCGCGGATCCCACGACACGGTCGCCGCTTAGCAGCACTGCGGTCTGCCCCGGCGCCGGTGCCCAAGCCGACTTTTCGAACTCAAGAACGTCGCCATTTAGTGTGCACTGAAGCGCCGGCGCGTGCGAACGTAGCCGCGCATGGTCAACGCTTTCGGCTGGTCGATAGAGCGTCAGGTCGATCAGCGACAGCTGTTTGCGATGCAGCTCGTCGCACCGGCCAACCGTCACCGTGTTGCTGGCGGCGTCGGTCGCCATGACGTAGAGCGGCTCGGCCGAACCACCGACCTGCAGTCCGCGCCGCTGGCCGACGGTAAAGCGGTGCGCGCCAAGATGACTGCCAAGCTGTTCGCCGGCGCCGTTGATGATCCGGCCGGGGCGATCAGCGATGCCGCCGTGACGGGCGAGAAAGGCTTCGCCGGATGTGCCTGCGAGGAAGCAAAGATCCTGCGAGTCGGGCGTCTGCGCGACCGCCAGACCCCTCTGCTCGGCGAACTGACGGACCTCAGGTTTGGTCATTGCGCCAAGCGGAAAGATCATCCGCGCGACCGACTCCGGTGCCAGCGCGGCGAGCATGTAACTCTGATCTTTTGCCGGATCGACCGCTGTCCGCAGCAGACCCTCACGCCCGACCCGCGCGTAGTGACCGGTCGCCAACTGCGCCGCGCCGAGCCGCGTCGCCAGCGCGAGCATCGCGTCGAGCCGTACTTCGCCGTTGCAGCGCACGCATGGGTTCGGCGTCACACCGGCGGCGTGACCGGCGATCCAAGGATCGACAACACCGGCCCGGAACGAGTCGCGGAGATCGAGTGTCAGATGAGCGAGTCCAAGCCCATGCGCCAACGATCGGGCCCGCTTGACAGCGCTGGCTGAGCAGCAGCTGTCTTCAGCGTCATTCTGCTCGTCGCGCCAAAGCTCCAACGTAACGGCGACCGGGGGCACTCCCGACCGTTCGGAGCAGAGCTGCGCGGCAACGGCGCTGTCAACGCCCCCACTCATCGCAACGAGAACGCGGCCGGGCACCGCCGCCAACTTGGCGTCGGCTGCGACGGCGGCGCCGAGCGCGCCCGCCAGCGCGTCAGCTGCCAACTCAGCGGCGTGGAATTTACCGGCGCTCAGGCCGCCCAGCTGGTTTGCGACGTCGCGCGTGCCGACGCGCGCCGCGTCAAGAACAAGGCTGCCGGCAACCAGCTCGACCGCCGCGCTGGCAGCAGCGCTGGCGGCGCCGCAGCCCGACGCGGCAAACGTCACCTCAGCTACGCGATCGTCTTCGACCCGAACCGCGATCCGCACGAGGTCACCGCAGGCGGCGCCGCCGGCGGCGCCGCAGTGCGCGCCCTCAGGCACGTCGCCCAGCCCACGCGGGTGGTTCAGGTGATCTTCGAAACGCTCATCAGGCATCGACCAGCAGTCTAGGACCCGCAGCCGCTAGTCAACGGCTGGCGGTGGTGCCAGCGACTTGATTGCGAGCTCGCGCAGCTGCCCTTCGTCGGCCGGAGCAGGCGCACCGGTAAGCGGGTCTGAGCCGCTGGCCGTCTTCGGAAAGGCGATCACATCACGGATCGAATCGCGGCCGCAGATCAAGGCAACGATCCGGTCGATCCCAAAGGCGATGCCGCCGTGCGGCGGTGCGCCGTACTGCAGCGCGTCGAGCAGGAAGCCAAAGCGCGCCTGCGCCTCAGCCGGATCGAGCCCAATCGCATCGAACACTCGGGACTGAAGCTCCGGCGTGTTGATACGGATCGAGCCGCCGCCAAGCTCAACCCCGTCGACGACCAGGTCGTAGGCGCGTGAGCGCAGCGACGCCGGATCATCAAGGTCGCCCTGCGGCGCCGTAAACGGATGATGGAGCGCCGTCAGTCCGCCGCTCTGGGCGTCGACTTCAAACATTGGAAAGTCGACAACCCAGCAGACGGCGTGTTCAGCCTCGTTGATCAGCCCAAAACGCTGGCCGAGGTCGAGCCGCAGCGCGCCGGTCGCCGCTGCCGCGACCGGTTCGCTGTCGGCGACGAAGCAGAGTAGGTCGCCGTCAGCGGCGCCAAGCTGGGCATTGACTGCGTTGATCTGCTCGGCGCTAAAGAACTTCGCCAGGTTGCCGCGCCAGCCACCGTCACCGGCGACGATCGGAGCGACCGCCTTGGCGCCGTGAACCTGAACAATCTCATTTAGGCCGTCAAGTTCAGAGCGCGACAACTCGCGCTGACCAGCGTTCAGTGCCCGCACAACGCCGCCGCCGGATAGCACCGACTCGAAGACCTTGAACTCAGAACCGCGCAGCTGCTCACTGACGTCGCTGATCTCCAGTCCGAAGCGCAGGTCGGGGCGGTCATTGCCGAACCGCAGCATTGCTTCGTCGTAAGGCAGCCGCGGCCACGGTGCCGGCGACAGCGTAAAGCCAGTCGCTTCAAAGGCAGCCGAAATCGCCGCCTCACTTAACTCGATTACGTCGTCTTCAGTGACGAACGCCATCTCAATATCAAGCTGCGTGAACTCTGGTTGACGGTCGGCGCGCAGGTCCTCATCGCGGAAGCACCGGGCAATCTGAAAGTAGCGCTCATAGCCAGCCATCATCAGCAACTGCTTGAAGAGCTGCGGCGACTGCGGCAGCGCGTACCAGTCGCCAGGGTTCATCCGGCTTGGCACGAGAAAGTCGCGTGCCCCCTCCGGCGTCGACTTTGTAAGGATCGGTGTCTCAATCTCAAGAAAATCACGCTCTATAAGTTGATCGCGCAACGTCTGCGTGATCAGCGCGCGCGTGATCATTGACTGCTGCATCGCTTCGCGGCGCAGATCAAGCCAGCGGTAACGCAGCCGCGTCGTCTCCTCGACCGGGCCGTCATCGTCGATCGCAAACGGCGGCGTTTTACTGTGCGCCAGCGCCTCAGCGTCGGTGACTTCCAGCTCGACCGTGCCGGTTGCCATCTCGGGGTTGACGTTCGCAGCGCCGCGCTCGATCAGCGCGCCGCTGGCGCTGACCACGTGCTCAGGTCGCAGCGCCTCTGCCAGAGCAAACAGCTCGGCGCCGCGGTCCGGATGGAAGACGAGCTGCAGCAGACCGGAGCGGTCCCGCAGGTCGATGAAGATCAAGCCGCCGTGATCACGGCGCCGGTGGATCCAGCCGGCGACGCGGACCTGCTGGCCAACCTCAGCTTCGCCGAGCTCGCCACACCAGCTGTCGCGGTACTCGTTCGCGGACGGTCGGCGCATCAGGCGATCCCCCGGCCGCGCAGCACTGCGGCGATTACCTGATCAACGCCGTCGCAGGATGTCTGCTCGCCGCTCTCACGGTCCTTCAGCTCAATCCGATTGTCGTCAACGACGGCGATGTAGCGGGCGTCAAGGCGGTCGGCGTGCTTGAGCTGACCCTTCAGTGAGCGGCCGGCCAGCTCGATCTGCGCAGGGATACCGGCGTGGCGGGCCGAGTTGCTGAGGGCAAAGCCACTGATCCGAGCTGCCGCGCTGTCGTCGCCGAGCGCAACGAACAGCAGCGTCAGCGGCTGCGGCTCGGGGCGATGCTCAGCGACCAGCAGGATTCGGTCAATCCCTGCCGCCCAGCCGACCGCTGGAGTTGGCGGTCCGTCAATCTGCTCGGCCAGACCGTCGTAGCGACCGCCGCCGCCAACGGCGCTCTGAGCGCCGAGCGCGTCGGAGCTGAACTCAAAGACCGTTCGTGCGTAGTAATCGAGCCCACGCACCAAGGTTGCGTCGACCACGTAACGCAGATCAATAGCGTCAAGCAGTGCCCTGACCTGTGCGAAGTGATCTAGGTCCTCCTGATCAAGGTGGTCGAGCAGCAGCGGCGCGCCGGCCATCACTGCCCGTGTGCCCTCGTCAGCGGCGTCAAAGGCGCGCAGTGGGTTTAGCTCAATCCGGGCGCGAACATCTTCGGCCAGCCGATCCTCGTTATCCCGCAGGTAGCTTTTCAGCAGCTCGCGGTAGCGCTCACGCGCCGCCACGCCGCCGAGACTGCCGATCCGTAGCTGCAAGCCGCCAACACCGAGCTGCTCAAGCACGGTTGCCAGAAGAGCAATCGACTCACCGTCAACGGCCGGGTCGTCGGAGCCGATTGCCTCAGCGCCAACCTGCCAAAACTGGCGGAAGCGGCCCTTCTGGGCGCGCTCGTACCTGAAGCAACTCGACAGGTACCAGAGCTTGACCGGCTGGGGCAACTTGTGCATTCCGTGCTGCAGGTAGGCGCGGACGATTGGCGCCGTCAGCTCGGGCCTCAGCGTCAACGAACGGCCGCCACCGTCGGTGAACGTGTACATCTCCTTCTGGACGATGTCGGTCGCTTCGCCAACGCTGCGCGTAAACAGCTCGGTCGACTCAAAGGCCGGCGTTTCAATCCTCTGGTAACCGGCGCTCTCGAGCACCGAACGGGCGACCTTCTCAACCGCCAGACGCAGCGGCGCCTGCTGGGGGAGGATGTCGAATGTGCCACGCGGCGACTGAATCTGCTCGCTCATGAGGGGCTTGGAAGGTCCTGCATGAAGGGGTTTGTTGCCCGTTCTTGGCCGATCGTCGTGATCCCCATGTGGCCCGGCAGTACCGTCGTCTCGTCGGCAAAGGTCTCGGCCAGTATCGCCAACGACTTCATCAGCTCGCCGTGATCGGCCCCTGGCAGGTCGGTCCGTCCAACCGACCCTTGGAAAAGAACGTCGCCGCTGGCCAGCACGTAGCCGCCGTTCGGATCATCAGGGTCGCAGAAGGCGTATGTGACGTGGCCGGGGCTGTGGCCAGGCGTAAAGAAAACCTCGATCTCAAAGCCAGCGAGGTCAAGTCGCTCGCCGCCGCCGACGAACTCCTCGGCCTGCCAGTTCTCATACGGCCCGATCCCCTCCCATGGAACGTAAGTCATGATGTCGGCCAGCACGTGACCTTCAAGTTCGGGGCAGTAAACCGGCGCGCCGGTCACGCGGGCGATCGGCGCAACGGCGCCGACGTGGTCGAAGTGGGTGTGCGTAAGCAAGATTGCCTCAAGCTCGACGCCGAGCGCCTCAATCGCCTCAAGAATCCGTTCGGCTTCCTCCCCCGGATCGATCAGCAGCGCGCTCTTGGCGTCAGGCCCGCTACGCAGCAGGTAGCAGTTCTCCTGCACCGGCCCGACCGTCAACACCTGAATCTCCACGCCTCAGCGTTTCCCCTGCTTGCCGCCGGCGTCCTTCGCCAGTCGCCGCTCATAGAGCCAGCGGTCGGTGTAGTAGCTGAGCGGCACGTAGAACAGCAGCATCACGCCGCCGACTGGAAGCGTCGTATTGACCGGCTGTTTGAGCAGCAATATGAGGACGGCAGCGAAGATGACAACAGCGACCACGGAGCGGTTGAGGGCGCCGCGCCAGCTGGGCTTGCGCAGCGCCCGCGACGAAGATTTACCTGCGCCGGCGGCCTTCTTGTTCTTTGCCTGTTCGCCCTCGCTCAGTTTGCGGCCGGTGCGGCCACGCGTCTCGACGATGCCGGCAGCATTGCCTCGATGCTTGGAGCTGCGCTTCTTCTTTGGCTGAGTCATTGTGGTTAGAAGCCTAGAGCGTCCTCAAGCGTCGCCCGGTTGCGGCAGAGAAGCCCGTCCGGGAAGCCGTCAAAGGCGGCGCGCGGTGCCAGCCCGACCAGCTCCGCCTCAACCACCACGGCGCGGCTACTAACGGCGGCGACAACCTCAGCGAGGCTTAGCGCGCGGTGGTCTTCGATATTCATCGAAACCTGTGCGACGCCACCGCGGCCTGGAAGTTCGAGGCCGATCGCCTTCAGCCCCGGCAGCCCATCTTCGCCGCCCTCGCGCAGCTGCGCCGCGATCAGCTTGGCGTCGGCAAGCGTGGCGGGCGCTGCGAGCTCCAAATTGAAGGCGACGAGCGGTGGCCGCGCCG
The DNA here is from genome assembly GCA_039744075.1 of Solirubrobacteraceae bacterium. Classification (GTDB taxonomy): domain Bacteria; phylum Actinomycetota; class Thermoleophilia; order Solirubrobacterales; family Solirubrobacteraceae; genus F1-60-MAGs163. Next base: position 46,434 of record JBCJUC010000006.1, on the reverse strand, counting down.
CCACCAGGGTGAACCCCTTAGCGCCATCGGCGGTCGCCGGGCCGAAGTCGGGGCTGAGCTCGCCGGCGGCTATTCGACCGCTCAATGCTGCACCTCCGCCGCGGCGCAGCTCGGCCCGCGTACGCCCCTCGGCAAGCGGGCCGTAAAGAAAGACCGGAACGCCTAATTGATTACCAATCATCTCCGCCGCAACCAAGGCTTCGGCCATCGCCGGCCCACGCCGCTCGTCATCAAGGAAGACAACAGGCACGACATCAACGACGCCAACGTGCGGGTGGGCACCGCTGTGGCCGGCAAGCGTGACGCGTTCGAGTGCGACACGCGCACCGGCCAGCAGCGATCCGGCAAGCTCCCCTGGCTGGCCGGCCAGCGTGAAGACCGAGCGGCCGTGGTCGGGGTCGCTGTGCGGATCGGCCAGCAGCCGTGTCTGCCCGGTCTCGAACGCCGCCCCAATCGCCTCCAGCGTGATGCTGTCAACGGCCTCGGAAATGTTCGGCACAGCCATCAGCAGCGTTTTTGGATCCAAAGGCACGAGCCGACCTTACTTTGGCGGCGTTGCGGCGCGGTCGCCCGGCGCGCGTTCAGCGGTCGAAGCGGCGAAGCTGCCGCAGCGCCAGCAGCCCAAAGAGAAGCGCCATACCGGCGAGGGCGAGCAGCCCCGGCCAAGTGTGGGCCCAGCCTGGTTCGATCCCCGAAACCGTTGCCTGACGACCCATCTGAAGCACGTACGTGACCGGGTTATAAGGAGCAACGGCCCCCAACCAACCTTTCAGGTACGGCAGTGGCGTGTAGGCGGTGGAGAGGAAGACGGCAATGAAGACGCCGTTCTGAATCAACGGCCCGACCTGCTGGCTGCGGGCCCGCAGCGCCAAAGTAATCCCCCAAAGTGAGGCCACAACGCTGAACGAAACAGCGGCGATGAAGAGCATCAGCAGCCCGTACAGCCCGCCGGTCAAGCCAGGCCCGATTAGCAGCCCAACTGTCAGAATTACCGTTATTGGAACAAGCGAGCGCGTCATCGCCGCCAGCACCGGACCAAGGATCAGTAGCGGCCGCGGCGCCGGCGAACTAAGCAGCCGGTCAAACCATCCGGCCTCGATGTCGCGTGCCAGGTTGGCCCCCGTTGCGCCGCCAGCGAAGCCCGCACCTTGCAGGCAGGAGAGCGGAATCAGCCAGGCGATGTAAGAGGTCGTCGGGAAGCCCGCCAGCTGATCAAGGTTGCCGAACTGGCCAAGGTTGCCGAGCATGAAGATCATTGGCGCGACGATCGTCGGCAGCAGACCGCCGCGAACCCGCGCCAGCTCCAGCAGCGAACGGCGCCACAGCGCAATCCCGACGCCGCCGGCGTAGAGCGCGCCTCGGGTGCTCACCCCTTCACCCGCGAACGCATTGCCCAAACGGCCAGCGCACAGGTCAGCAGAACCGAGCCGGCGGCCGCCAGCAACCCGCCCCAGACACTGCCCAGAGCCGGGTTGTCAAACAACGCCGCGCGCATCCCTTCAACTACGTAGCTGAGCGGGTTCCAGTCGGCAATACTCTTCAGCACCGGGGTCAGCAGCGCGCGCGGAAAGAAGGCCGGCGCTGTGAACAGCAGCACGAAGACGAACGGGAAGAGGTTCTGCATCAGCGACAGCGAGCCGGTGCGCAGCGCAATCGTCGCCCCCAGCCCGGCCGCGGCCGAGGCGCTGAGCGCTGCGAGCACGATCACGATCAGCACACCGCCGATGCCGCCATTGAAGTCCGCTCCCATCAGCAGGGCCACAGAGAGGAAGAGAACGGCCTGAACGGCTCCGATTAAGGAGGTCCCAACTACGCGGCCAAGGACCAGACTGGCACGGTGAACTGGCGCCGACAGCAACCGATCAAAGAAGCCCCCCTCAATGTCGCTGGCCATCGCAATTCCGGCCATCAAGCCAGCCAGCAGTGTTCCCTGCATGATCGTGCCGCTGACAACGAAGCCAACGTACGACCCTGTTGCCGGAAACCCGGGCAGCTGCTGCGCCGCTGAGGTGCCGCTGGCAACGACGGCGAGCAGCAGCAGTGGCAGCAGAAACGATGGCAGCAGAAACTGGGCGCGGCGCATCTGCACTCGCAGCGCTCGCTGCGCCAGCGCAACGATTACGCGCCCTTGCGTCGCGAGGTCGCGTTCTAGCGCGAACTCGCTCACTGAGCTGAGTCCTGCGGTTCTTCTTCGGCTGGGTGGCCGGTCACGGCGAGGAAGACGTCATCAAGCGTTGGCTCCTCAACCTCGACCGCGTCAAGCTCGATCCGAGCTTCGTCGAGCGTGCGAACGATCGGCGCGATCGCGCGTGCGCCGAGCGCCGTGCGGATAGTCAGCCCGCCGGCGCGGCGGTCGCTGACGGCGCCGTGAACAGCAAGCAGGCCGCGTGCCAGCTCTGTCTGCGACTCGTCGATCAGCTTCACATAGATCCCAGGTTCGCCAACTAGTCGGCCAAGCTCCTGCGGCGTCCCCTCGGCGACTAGTCGGCCGTGATCGATGATCCCAACACGGTCAGCGAGCTGCTCGGCCTCCTCGAGATACTGCGTTGTCAGAAAGATCGTTGTTCCGTCATCGTTGAGCGCCTTCAGCTCCTGCCAGAGAGTGGCCCGACTTACCGGGTCCAGCCCGGTCGTTGGCTCATCGAGGAACAGCACGCTTGGCCGGTGAACCAACGCCATCGCCAGGTCGAGCCGGCGGCGCATGCCGCCGGAATATGTGCCCAGCAGGCGGTCGGCGGCGGCGACAAGGTCGACCCGCTCTAACAACTCGGTCGCGCGCAACCGCGCCTCGGCGCGTTTAAGGCCGTGCAGCGCGCCCTGCAGCGCCAGCAACTCGCGGCCGGTCATCAGCGGATCGAGTGCCGCCTCCTGAAGGGCGACACCGATCGAGCGGCGCACCTGCGGCGCCTCGCGCACAAGGTCATAGCCGGCAACGCTTGCGCGGCCGCCGGTCGGCCGCAGCAGCGTCGTCAGGATCCGAACTGTCGTCGATTTGCCGGCCCCGTTCGGCCCGAGAAATCCATAGATCTCGCCGGCCGCGACTTCCAAGTCAACGCCGTCAACGGCCTTCAGCCCGCCGGGGTAGACGCGTTCCAGCTGCTCGACAACGATCGCCGCCTTGGTCTCTGACTGTGCCACGCGCCTGACCCTAGCCACCTACCGGCCAAACCCGCCGCCGAAGGGCGCTGCCGTTATCGTCTCGTCCGTGCGCAGCAGACAAGTACAGAAGATCGGCGATATCGCCAGTTCGTTCCGCTCAAGCCGCTTCTACGTCGTATTTTTCGTGACGGTCGGAATCGCTGCCCTTGGCCTATTGGCAACGCTAACCAGGTCGCCGCTCGTAGTGCCGCCGGTTGGCGCGACGCTTTTCATCATCTTCGCCTTCCCTCTGTCCGATGAAGCGAAACCTCGCAACGTGATCTGCGCTTACCTCGTTGGAATTGTTAGCGGCGTCGTTAGCTTGACCGTCTTCGGCTTGATTGACGTCCCTGCGGACATCACGCATCTCGGGCTCGACCGAGTCGGCGCGACGACACTGGCGATGGCGCTGACCGCGTTGATGCTCACAGCATTCCGACTTCTGCACATCCCCGCGATCGCCGGTTCGCTTTTGGTCGCGCTTGGGCTGCTCAGCCATCCCGCCGACTGGTTGGCGCTGCTAGCGGCAGTGGTCGTTGTTACTGCTGCCGGCCTAATAATTAACCGTGCCTTCGCCATCCCGATGCCACTCTGGTCGGCCGACGCGCCGCAACCAGAGCCGCCGACCTAGCCGCTGCGCGCACCTACAAGATCGGCGCTTCACCGCTCTGCGTCGCGGCAGCCGGGCGGACTTGGCGCAGATAACGCGACCGCAGCCAGGCAGCGACCGTTGCCAGCAGCAGTGAGAGGACGGCGGCGGCAAAGAAGATTGCGCTGAAGTGGCCGGCGTCGGCCAACGGAGCAGCGCCAGCGCTGGCGACAGCGCCGCCGACAAAGATCGACGCTGCGAAAAACGAGACCGTTACGGCGCGGGCGCCAGGGTTGACCTGCGTCGCCCAGAGCTGCATCGTCGGGTGAAGAAAGCCAAAGCCTGCACCGAGCGCCACGGAAGCGATGACGGCTGTCGGGACGACAATGTCGCTGGCGGCCGTCAGCAGCCCCAGCGCGGCGAGCGCCGAGCCGCCAGCGATCAGCGTCGCCGAGGCAAAGCGTCTGATCGCCCTTGTGACTAGCGGCACGCAAAGAACATTCGCGATGCCAAAGCCTGCCGCAGCTGATCCGGCAATCGCAGCGCCCACCCCCTGCTGCTGGAGCGACGCCGAGATGAAGGTAAGCGAACCCAGAATCACCGCTCCCTCAACGAAGGCGATTGCCAACACGACCAGCACCCAGCGTTGGCGCAACACGGTGCGGGCGGTTCTCGCAAAACTCTGCGCGGACTGCGCCCGCCGCGGCTCCGGCAGCCGGGCGATCGCAAACGACACGGCAAGCGCCAACAGCGAGGAGACGACAAATGCGGCTCGCCAGCTGATCAGCTGTGCGCAGAGACCGCCAACGATCGTTGCCGCGGCAATGCCAGCCGACGCCGCGGCGATCGTCAACGTCAGCGCGTGCTGACGGTTGCCCTCCTCAACCGTGTCACCGATGTAGGTGACGGCGGTCGGCACGATCGCCGCGAACAGCACGCCGCCGAGCGTGCGCGCCACCAGCAGGACAGCAAAGCTCGGCGCCGCCGCAGCAACTAGGCAACAGACTCCGCCGGCGATGACCGACAGGCGAATCACGGCAACGCGGCCAAAGCGGTCGGACGCCGCACCCCAGAACGGCTGGCTCAACCCGTAGGCGACGAAGTAGAAGCTCGCAACGAGCGCCGCCGTGCCAAGCGGGATGTCAAACGCTTGATGGATCGGAACGAGCAGCGGCGGGATCGTAAATCGATCGAAGCTCGAAAGGAACGATGCGGCCTGCAGGCGGCGCAGGACGGCTGGAGTGTTGGCAAGCACGAGGGCCAAAGCTAACGGCCGCCCACTGTTGGTCACCAGCCGTTCGCTACGATCAGCGCCCTGCCGGAGTAGCTCAGCTGGTTAGAGCAGCGGAATCATAATCCGCGTGTCGGGGGTTCGAGTCCCTCCTCCGGCATCCTGAAAGGTCCTGCATACCGGGTCCTCTCGGCTGTACACGAGGTGCGCGCAAGGTCACTGCAGGGGCGGATAGTTGAGCAACGCACAGGTCAACCGCCCGCCGTCGAGGATCATGGCGGCAGCGACGCCGCCCAAGCCCTTCGGGCCTTCCTTGCTCAAAGCGCTCGCGCCACGTCTTGACGGTCGCCGCAGACACACCTACCGGCGGCGCGATGTACCTGTTGGCGGTGCCGTCGGCGGCGACCCGAGATGGCCCTATTACTCGACGTGCTCGCGTCCGGCGAGCACTCGCGGAGGATCGGCCGCGGCCGGCTGTCGCGCCGGTACGGTCCGGCGCCACCAGCTCAGGATGTCCGGCGCCGACAGGACTGTGACCAGCAGCAGCAGCCCGCCGGTGATCAGGTTGGAGGCGTATTGCGGGGCGGCGAGCACCCCGAACAGCTCCTGGAGCAGGGCGAGTGTCAACGCTCCCGCGGCGATGCCGATCGGCCCGCCCTTGCCGCCGGCCAGGGTCACGCCGCCGAGCAACGTGGCCGTGATGGCGAAGATCAGCGGGTTCAGCCCAACGTCGGGCACCGCCGTGGCCAGGCTGTAACCGAGCAGCGAGCCGCCCAGCGCGGACAGCATGGCCGAGGCGACGAACACGCCGATGAGGATCGGGTCGACGCGCACGCCGACCGTGCGGCTGGCCCGGCGCTCACCGCCGATGGCTCGCACGTTCCGGCCCACCACGGTGTAGCGCATGATCAGCGCGGCGATCGCGAACACGGCTAGGGCGATGATGCTGCGCAGCGAGAAGATCGTCCCGACCGCGTTGTCCAGCAGCGTGCCGACGTCGAGATTGGCGTACGAGACGGTCTTGGAGTCGCTGAGCACCGACGTGAGGCCGAGCACCGCGAGGTAGCCGCCGAGCGTGACGGTCATCGAGTTAATCCGCAACTTGGCGATGATCGTGCCCTGCATGAGGCCGATCGCCGCCGCCGCAGCAAGTGCGAGCGCGATGCCGAGCATCGGGTTGTCCTGTCCGGTCTGCACGGCGATCATCGCGGCGAGGCCGTAGACGCCGAGCGTCGAGAGGTCGAACTCGCCGGCGATCATCGTGATCCCCAGGGCGAGCGCGAGCAGGCCCGCGCCGGCGAAGTACTGCAGGGCGTTGTAGAGGTTGAAGTCGGTGACCTCCTTGTCAGAGAAGCCCGGGAGCACGAATAACGCGATCAGCATCACCGCGAGCAGGAAGAACGGCAGCACTCCCAGGACGATGGCCCGGGTGCTGCGATGGGCTAGGAAGCTGGGCTTGGTCATTGCCGATCCTTCTGGGCGGTGACCTGGACGAGGACGACGACGATGATGACGACGATGCCCTTGACCATGATCTGCACGCCCGTGGTGTAGCCCCGGAGCAGCAGCATGTCGGAGATTGCGGCGATGATCAGGGCGCCGCCGAGCGTGCGTAGGAACGAGCCGCGACCGCCGGTGACGGCACTGCCGCCTACCAGTGCGGCGGCGATCGCGTCGTAGGTGTAGGTGCCCTGGACGAGGAGCGTGGCGTTCTGGTTAAACGCGCCGAGCAGGATGCCGGTGACCCCGGCGCACAGCCCGGCGATGGCGAACGCCCCGGTGATGATGGTCGGGACGCGGATCGCGGCCGCGGTGGCGGCGGCCCGGTTCTCTCCGACGAGGAATATCTCCTTGCCGAACCGCGTTCGCCGCAGCATCACCTCGCCGAGGATGACTAGGGCGACGAGGACGAACACCGGGACGGCGATGCCGCCGATCGGGTCGCTCAGGAAGGAGAACGACTCCTTGCCCGCGCGCGGGAAGATGCTCGAGCCGTCGGACAGCCACACAGCCGCACCCGACTGCAGTGCGCCGGCGCCGATCGTGACGATGATCGGGTTGGCGCCGATCGTGCCGACGATGAAGCCCTGGAGCCCCACCACCACCATGCAGAGCACCACGGTGAGCAAGATGCTGGGTACCACGCCGAACTTCAGCGCCCACAGGAAGAACATCGCGCCGATGGCCACCGTGGTGCCCAGGGACAGCGAGAACAGGTTGCCGCTGAGCATGATCGCCGTTATGCCGAGCGCGACGATGCCCACGAAGCCGGTCGCGGCGAGGATCGCCTTGCCGTTCTCGACCGTGAGGAAGCCCTGGGTGGTGAGCGCGCCGACGAGGAGCACGAGCCCCACGACGATCGCGATGATCTTGACCGCGAGCTCGGTGGCGGAAGCCTCCTTCAGCCCGCTGATCGGGTTGGAGAGGTTGGCGGGGAAGGAACTCATAGGTCAACTTTTCGGATTATCGACCAAGCCAACGGAACGCAGGCCCCTTGGGCGGGGCTTTTCGCGCTCACGCCGCCACCGTCCCGTTCGGTACGTCGCGGTGGGTCATCTCGGCGACGACGGAGGCCGCAGTGACCTCCGATGCTCGGTGGACGGACACCATCTTGCCGGCGAACATCGTCACCACCACGTCGGAGAGGCCGAGGATCTCGTCGAGCTCCGTGGAGTAGAAGACGACGGCGTTGCCCGAGGCGGCCGCGTGGCGGATCAGCGTGTGGATGTCCGCCCGGCCGCCGACGTCCACGCCGCGAGTGGGCTCGTCGAGCAGCAGGATGTCGGTGCCCTTGCGCTCCAGGCACCGGCCGAGGAAGACCTTCTGCTGGTTGCCGCCGCTGAGGTCGCCGACGGCGGAGTCCAGGCGATCCCCAGGCACCCCGGCAACCTCGGCCAGGTGCGCCGACGCCTTTTGGGCGGTGCGCCGACGGACGACGCCGCCCTCGCTGAGGCCCTTCAGGCGGGTGGCCACGAGGTTCTCCCCGACCGAGCGGTCCAGAAACAGGCCCTCGCCCTTGCGGTCGCTGGAGATGTAGACGATGCCGCCGCGACTGGAGCGGATCGGCGAGCCGAGCTTGACGGTCTTGCCGGAGACCTCGACCGCGCCGGCGGCCTTCGGCTCCAGGCCGGCGATGGCCCGCAGGACCTCGCTGGCCCCGCAGCCGACCTGGCCGGCGATGCCGACGATCTCGCCGGCGGCGACGTCGAGCGTGAAGTCCTCCACCCGGGGCTCCAGTCCGAGCCCGGAGACGCGCAGGCAGGCGTCGGCCTCGCGGAAGTCGGTGTCGCGCGCGACGGTCTCCTCCACCACCTCGCCGATCATCATGTGGATAAGCGAGCCGCGGTCCAGCTCGCTGACGGGGCGGGAGGCGACCAGCCGACCGTCGCGCAGCACCGTCGCGGTGTTGCACAGCGTGAGGATCTCGCTCAGGCGGTGGGAGACGAACACGATGCTCGACCCCTCCGCGGCGAGGTCGCGCACGGCGGCGAAGACGTAGTCGATCTCCGCGTCGCTGAGCGTCGCCGTCGGCTCGTCAAGGATGACTAGGCTGGCGTCGCGGCCCAGCGCTCGGGCGATCTCCACCAGCTGGCGCTCGCCGATCGACAGGTCCTCGAGCATCGCCGCGGTGGAGACGTGCTTGAGGCCCACGCGGTCGAGCAGGGCCCGGACGCGGGGACGGGCGCGGCGCGGGCGGATGAGGAACCCGCCGCTGGCCTCACCCAGAAGGATGTTCTCGGACACTGTGAGCTGGGGCACGAGGTTCAGCTCCTGGTCGACCAGTGCGATGCCGGCGACCTGAGCGTCGAGAGGCGTCTTGAAGTCCACGGTCTCGCCATCGATCGACAGCGTTCCCTCGTCGGGGCGGACAACACCGGAAAGGATCTTGACCAGCGTGCTTTTGCCGGCGCCGTTGTGGCCGCAGAGCGCGTGGATCTCGCCGTGGGCGATCTCGACCGACACGCCGCGCAACGCGTGCACGGGGCCGTACTGCTTCGAGACGTCTGTCACGTGAAGGTTCATGGTCGTGCCTCGGGTCGTTGACCGGATGGAGGCGGGGACCGAACCCGTGCGGTCCGGTCCCCTACTCCGTGCTGCTCTATGCCTGCGAGCACTCCGCTGCGAACTCGTCCACGTTTTCGGAAGTGATCCGCGCTTCCTCTTTCGTGTTCGTCGCCGGGATCTTGCCGGTGTTGAAGTACTTCTCCATGGTCTCGACCACGAAGGCTCCCTCGGGTCCGGGCGCCTGCGTCGACGTGCCGTACTGCGTACCGGCCTTGATCGCGTCGATGCCGACCTTGAAGCAGTTGCTCCCGGTCACGATCAGGCCGTCCTTCTTGCCGACGCCGACCGGAATACCGGCCTGGTCAGCGGCCTGCAGGATGCCGGCGGCCATGTAGTCGGCCATGCCGTAGGCACACGCGATCCCGCCCTTATCCGCGTACTTGGCGAAGATCTGCTGCGCCAGCTTTGCGGTCAGGACCTGGTCCCAGTTGCCGTCCTGCGTCTCAACCAGCTTGTACTGGGGGTACTTGGCCAGCACCCCGTTGAACGCCTCCATGCGGTCCTTGGCGGTGTTGGTCGCCGCGGTGCCGGTGATGGCCATGATGTTGCCGCTAGTGCGGCCCTGCTCCTCCAGACCCTTGACGCAGTTCTCAGCCGCGTTGGCCCCGAGCGCTTTCTGGTCGGCGAGGATCGACGCCGTCAGCAACGGAAGCGACGCATCGACCGCACGGCCGTTGAGGTTGAAGACCGGCACGCCGGCTTTCTTGGCCTTGTTGAGCGATGGCACGATCGCGTCGTCGCTGGAGGCGACCACGAGGATCGCGTCCGGCTTCTGGGCGATGGCCTGGTTCAAGTTCTGCACCTGCAACACCGGATCGAATGGATCCTGCAAGTACTGGACGGTCGCACCGGCCTTGGTCAGCCCGTCGACGATCGTCTTGTTGTAGATCTTGCACCACGGATTGATGTCGCCACAGGCCACGAGCACTACCTTCTTGCCCTTAGCACCGTCGACGATGGCGGGCGTGGTGCTGGCCTTGTCGCTACCGCCGCATGCCGCGACGAAGCCGGCGAGCGCGAACGCCACGCCGACGCTCAACAGCGGCAGTCGGAGCTTGCTCCTGCTGTTTTGTCCTTGTCCCATGTTCTCCTACCCCTCCTCCTGGTGCGGTCGTGCCACACCATTTTGATTTCCAAAAGTTACACTACACGAAGCACCACGAGCGTGGGAGAAAAGCGGCCGATTTCGCGCAGCAGTGCGCTTTTCGCCCCGAGCGGCACTACAAGCGGTGCTCGTTTGCGACAGCATTACTTTCCGGCGGTCCAACCGCCGTCGACCGGCAGCGCTGCTCCGGTGATGAAGCTGGCCTCGTCACTGGCCAGCATCCGGGCCATAGCGACGACCTCCTCGGGGCGGCCGACGCGCTTAAGCAGGTGGCCCTGCTCGAAGTTGCTCCAGACGGCCTTGCCCTCCTCCTCGGAGAGCTCGCTGATGAAGGCTCGGGGCATCGGCGTGTCGATCACACCGGGGCAGATCGCGTTGACCCGGATGTCCGGGGCCAGGTCCATCGCGCAGGACTTGGTGAAGAGGACGACGCCGCCCTTGGCCGCGCAGTACGCGCTCATGAACTCGAAGCCGACGAGGCCGCCGGTCGACGAGATGTTGATGATCGACCCGCCGGGGCCCATCAGCGGGACGAGGCCCTTGGTCATGAGGAACGTGCCCTTGAGGGCCACGTTGTGGACTAGGTCCCACTCCTCCTCCGTCGTCTCGAGCATCGGCTTGCCCAGGACCACGCCGGCGTTGTTGTAGAGGACGTCCAAGTGGCCGAACTTCTCGGTGACGACCGCGACGAGCGCGTCGATGTCGCCCTGGTCGAAGACGGAGCCGTGGAAGAAGACGAAGTCGTGGCCGGCAGCCGTCAGCCGGTCCTGCAGAGCCGTGCCCGTGGCCGCATCGATGTCGACGCCGATGACGCGCGCGCCGTCCTCGCAGAACTGCTCACAGGCCACTTGGCCCATGCCGCCTCCGGCGCCGCTGATGACCGCCGTCTTTCCGTTCAGATCCGCCATGTGAACTCCCTTGCCAAGTGATGAACGACACCAGAACGCCCGTCCCCCACATGAGAACAGTTCCTCCTCTGCTGCTTCCGCGAAGCACGCTGCATACAATATGCTACCGGCATCGTTGTCAAGCTCGCCCCATCCCCGACGGGCACGCAGCCCGTCTCTGCCGAGCAGGAGACGACGGCCAAGCGGGTCATCACGGTCCTCTTCCTCGGGCACATGGCGGTGGACTTCGTCCAGGGCGCGATCGCCGCGCTGCTCGTCTTGTGGGCGCCAAAGTTCGACCTCAGCTACGCGGCCGCGGCCGCCGTCGTGCTCGCCGCCACCTTCAGCTCGTCGCTCACCCAGCCGCTGTTCGGGCTGTGGTCGGATCGGCGCAAGGCACTGTGGCTGCTGCCCACCGGAGTGGCCCTGTCGGGCGGCGGCCTGGCCGCCGCCACCCTGATGCCCAGCTACGGCCTGGTGCTCGCCTGCGTGTTCGTGGCGGCGATAGGCGTCGGCGCCTTCCACCCGGAGGGCGCCAAGCAGGCCGGGTACGCGAGCCAGGCCCGCCTGGCCAGCGTGCTCAGCATCTTCTCGCTCGGCGGCAACATCGGCCTAGCCCTCGGCCCGCTGGCAACCAGCGCGCTGATCGTCACCTTCGGCCTCGCCGGCGGACCGCTCCTGGCCGTCCCCTGCGTGGTCGTCGCGGTGATCCTGGCGATCCACCTCCCGATGCTGCGGACGCTGGAGACAGCCGGTACCAAGGCCAAGGCGATCGCGGAACGCGCGCGCCCGGGAGCCATGTCACTGCTGCTCACCGTCGTGGGCCTGCGCAGCGTGGTCCTCTACGGCATCCTCGCCTTCCTACCCCTGTACGAGGTGCAGCGCGGAGGCAGCGACGGATGGGCGACGTTCCTGCTGGCCATCGCCATCACCGCGGGCGCGATCGGGACGGTCTGCTTCGGGCCGCTGGCCGACCGCATCGGCGGCCGGCTCGTGCTCTTCCTGACGATGGCCGTCGCGGGGCCGCTGATGGTGATCTACGCGCTCGCCGACACCGAGCTCGTGGCCAGCCCGGCCGTGATCCTCGCCACCGTGTGCGCCCTCGGCACGCTCGGCGTCTCCACCTCGATGAGCCAGCGCTACCTGCCCAACAAGGTGGCGATGGCCTCCGGCCTGTCGATGGGCTTCTCGATCGGCCTGGGCGGGCTGGCCGCACTGGCCCTGGGCACCGTCGCCGACGCCGTCGGCCTGCAGACCGCGCTGCTCCTCACCGCGGGCGGCGGCGTGCTGGGCATGGGGATCAGCTGGCTGCTGCCCCGCGACCGCCCCGGCGACCCCAACGCGGAGATCGTCGTGACAGAGGATGCGGTGCCGACCCTCGACGCCGCCGAGTCCTCCCTGTACTGAACCGTGTCAGGCCTGGGGCCGGACTGAGCGGCCCGGTACCGCGATCGGCCCGGCGGGCCGCTCGCTCACGGTGTTGCGCAGCACGCCGATGCCCTCGGCCGACAGCTCCACCGTGCACCCCGGCGCGATCCGCCGGTCCAGCTCGTAGCCGCACCCGCCGCCGACCGTGCCGCTGCCCAGGAGATCCCCGGGGTGCAGGGTCTGCTCGAGCGTGAGCCACTCGATCATGTCCTCGAACGAGAAGCGCATCGCGCCCAGGTGGCCCGAGGACCACACCTCGCCGTCGATGCGCGCCTCGAGTAGGGCGCCGGCGCGATCGAACTCGTCCGGGGTAGCGATGCACGGCCCCAGCGACGAGGCGAAGTCCTTGGCCACCCCGGGGCCGATGCCCACGCTCATCTCGCGGAACTGGATGTCGCGCGCGGACCAGTCGTTGAAGATCGTGTAGCCCACGATGTGCTCCTCCGCGCGCGAGGCGGGGATGCGATGGCCCCCGGTGCCGAGCACGGCGCAGACCTCCAGCTCGTAGTCGAGCTGCTCCGTGAAGGAGGGCCAGGGGATCTCGACCTCCGGCCCCACCACCGCGTCGACGTTGCAGCGCCAGTGGACCGGGAGGTTGAACCACTCAGCCGGCACCTCCTTGAACATCTTCTTCACGTGGGCCTCTGCGGCCATGAAGTCGCGCAGCGAGTTTGGGCGCGGCAACGGGGCGAGCAGCCGGACGGCGCTCCGGTCGAAGCGCAGCGGGCGGTCGCCCGTCGCCTCGACGCCCTCGTCCAGGACCCGGGCGACCGCATCGCGCGCCCGCTCGATCGCCTCCGGCCCGAGCCGCAGGAGCTCGAGCATGTCGGTGGGAACTTCACGCGGGGCAACCGTCAGCGGGACGGGGTTGCCGTCGGAGGCCAGCGCCCACGCCCGTGCGTGCATCAGGTCGACGACTTCGTCCTCGGGACCCAGCGCGCCGGTGCGCCGCACCGGGCCTAGGGGCGTGTCGATCTCGTAGGTGACGAGCCTCATGAGGTGCCCGACGTCGGCTGCCGCATTCCCGGGTCCATGGCCTAGGCGAACGCGACGACGCGGGACCAGCCGGCGCTGCCGTTCTCGATCTTGATCGGGAAGCAGGCCACCTTGAAGCCGGTGGCCGCCGGCAGCTTGTCGAGGTTGACGAGCTTCTCGATCTGGCAGTACTCCCGCTCCAGACCGGCGAAGTGGGCCTCCCAGATGACGCTGCCGTCCCCCGTGGCCTGGAACTCGTCGGCCATGTCGGAGAACTTGCGGTCGAAACCGTACATGTCGACGCCGATGACCTTGATGCCCTGCTCGGTCAGCCACAGCGTGGACTCGCGCGTCATGCCCGGCTGCTCGAAGTACTCCTCGGTGCCGAGGTGCTTGTCGCGCCCGTTCCAGATCATCACGATGTCCATCGGCTTCAGCTCGTAGTCGATCGCCTCCAGGGCCTGCTCGAGATCGGCGACGGTGATCTTGTCGTTGGGCTGCTTGTGGCGCAGGTCCAGCCGGACGCCGTCACCGAAGAACCACTCGATCGGGCACTCCTCGATCGTCTTGGCCTTCTTGCCCTCTGAGAGCGGCCCGTAGTGCCAGGGCGCGTCGACGTGCGTGCCGCAGTGGGTGATGGCGGTGACCTCCTCGAACGCGGGGCCCTTGCCGCCGGAGTTCGTCATGTCCTTGGGCTCGGCGCCGAAGGTGTGCTTAAGCCAGTCGACCGCCGCTTCGTCGTCGTGGTTCATGACCCGCGTGATCGACGGCTTCCACGGCTCGTGCACAGCTTGATGCTCGATGCCGGTGCTCAGGTCGATCAGGCGGTCAAAGGTGAACTGCGTGGCCGAGGTGGCGTTCGATGCGCTCGTCTCACTCATGCGGGGATGTTCCTCATGGCTCGTGTGGCTGCGGGGGCGCGGTGTCGGATCACGACAGCCCGGCCCGGCCAGAGGGATGCTCTGGCCGGACCGAGGGTCGCGAGGAGCATCTAGGCGGGGCCGGGCGAGAGGTCCGAGGACTTGATGCCGAAGTCGGGCATCACCTCGGTCGCCATCAGCTCGAGGCTGCGCAGGCCCTCGTCCTTGGGGATCAACCCGTAATGGAGCAGCCACACCAGGTAGTCGATCGGGATCTCGACGAGGAACTCCTCGAGCTGGCGGCGCACGTCGTCGACGGTGCCAGCGATCAGCAGGCCGCTGTCCATGAGGCGGTCGGCCAGGTGCTCGCCCGGCTTCGGGACGGGGCCCTCCTCACCGACGAGGCGCGCGCCCTCCATGAAGCCGAACGGCGCGAACCACCCACTCCACACCGGCTCCTCGTAGAGCTCGACGGCGCGCAGGATCTGCGCCCGCGTGTCCTCGGGGCTGGTGCCGTTGGGGACGACGTGGAAGGTGCGGCAGACGCCGATGCCCTCGCCGAACTTCGGGTGACGACCCTTGGACGCCGCGCCCTCCATGTAGATGTCGATCAGCTTCCTGAGGTTCTCGACCGGACCGTTGAGGATCGTCGGCGTCACGTCCTCCTCGCCGCACCACTGCAGCGTGCCCGGGCTCGCGCCGAAGGCCTGGAAGAGCTGCGGGTGCGGGGTCGTGTACGGCTTGGGGACGACGCCGACGCCCTTGATCGTGCCGTGCTCGTCGACCTCGCCGGGCACGCCGTACTTGCCGGTGGTTGTGACGGCCGGCGGCCAGTTGGGGATGCCCTCCTTCGGGTACGGCACCTGGTAGGTCGGGCCGTCGTACGTGAGGAGATCATCCTTCCACGCCTTCTTCATGATCTTGAAGTTCTCGGAGAACAGGAGGCGGTTACGCTGATCGGCCTCGCTGGCGTCGGAGGCCGTGGAGGTGACGCCGAAGCGCTGGCACAGGATGTTCTGCCAGCGGGCCTGATAGCCGCGGGCCATGCCCACGAAGAACCGTCCCTGGAGCATGTGGTCGGCGATCGCGATCTCCTCCGCGAGGCGAATCGGATCATGAGCCGGAAGCACGAGCCCGAGCTGCCCGTGACGAAGGCGCTTGGTGTACTGGCCCATGTGCACGTTGAGCAGCAGCGGGGCGGGAGAGATCTCCAAGCCCTCGGTGTGCATGTGGTGCTCCACGTGCGTGATGCCCCAGTACCCCAGGTCGTCGGCGACCTGCACCAGGTCCTTGAGGTCGGCCAGCATGCTTTGGTAGGCCTCGTTGTTGCGACCGATCGGCCGCAGCTCCTTCATCTTCGCCGTGTCGCCGAGCGTCGGATAGACCTGTAGGATTACCTCTGGCATGACTCTCTCCTCGTAGTTTTTGGTTCTTGGTTTATTGTATACAGCATGGCCGAACGGCTTGTCGGCAGGGTTCCGCTTCGGCCGGGTCCCGCCGCTACACTGGCCGCGCAGATGCCCAAAGGGAGTGGAATGCTTACGGACGGCGACAAGCTCACGAAGATGACGCGGCACAACGCCAGCGCAGAGGCGGCCGCGCTGATCCGCGATGCCATCATCGACGGGCGACTGCAACCGGGCCGTTGGCTGCGCGCAGGGTGGCTGGCGGAGTCGCTCGGCATCAGCCGCACGCCGATCCGCGAGGCGCTCATAATGCTGCAGGCCGAGGGCCTAGTGAAGACCGAGGCCCGCCGCGGCGCCGTCGTGCGCTCCTACGAAGCGTCCGAGCTGGAGGACCTGTTCCAGCTGCGCGCCATGCTGGAGTCCTACAGCGCCCACCGGGCCGCCGAGCGACGGACCGAGGCTGACCTGCGGGCCCTGGCCGAGAGCGTCAAGCGCCTCGAGGAGATGAGCTTGGGCACCGACAGCCCGACCGACGTGTGGCGGGAGAACATCACCTTCCACGTCGCCGTCGCCACCGCCGCGCACACCGCGCGCCTGGTCGAGTTCGTCAGCAACCTGATGCAGCTCCCCGGCTACTACCAAGGGTCGTTCTACTACGCCGACGCCCAGCGCGTGGCCTTCGTCAAGGGCCACAAGCGAATCCTCGAGGCGATCCGCAAGCACGACAGCGAGCGGGCCGAGATCCTCGCCCGCGCCCACATCATCGAGGCGCACGACTGGATGCTCGAGGTCACCGGCCAGCTCGAGAACCACGCGCCCGAGAAGGCGGCGGCCGCCGCTGGCAGCCGGGCCGAGGCGCCGTTCCCGGTCGCGGACGCGACCACGTCCGTCTGAGGGCTCGCGCTGGCGCGCCCGGAGGCGCTCAGGCGACACGGAGGCGCTCAGGCGACGGCATCAGAGGCCGCCCCGAGCGGACGGCTCACCGCACGCGTGCGCGTCATGCGCTCCAGCAGCTCCACGAGCTGCTGGGTCACGGCCTGCACGCGGATGGCGCTGTCGGGCTCCTGAGGGTCTCCCCCGTCCAGCCACAGGGCCACGCCGTCCGGCAGGCCGGCCAGCCGGCCCACTGCGCCCACCAGCCAGAGGTGCTCGTCGGCGTGGGGCCGGTCGGTGGCCAGGCGCACGTCGACCGGGTCGGCGGTGGTCACCGTGCCCTTGACCACCGCGAGGTGCACGCGATCGGTCTGCATCTCGGGGATCCGCAGCACGCGCACGCCGTCGACGTGCTGCTCGATGCTCGGCTGGTAGGCGACCAGGAGTTCGCTTTGACAGCGGTGGACCAGCAGCTCGTCGATCGACACGACCGGCAGGCCGTGGCGCAGGCAGAAGCGGCGCAGCGCCCGCGGACCCGCGGGCCGCAGATCCTCGTCCAACACCGGGCAGAGGATGCCAGCGGGCAGCAGGCCGGCGGCGCGGGCCAGGTCGACCGCCGCCTCGGCGTGGCCCTGGCGCTCGACCAGGCCGCCGTCGCGCGCGCGCCACACGGTCATGTTGCCGGGCTGGGAGACGTGGGCCGGCCTGCTGGCAGGATCGGCCGCGACGTTCACCGTCCGCACGCGATCCGGGGGCAGAGTGGTGGTGAGAGTCGCCCCGCCCACCCGGGCGCTCTCGACCGTGCCCATCACGTCCTCCCCGCGCGGGCCGCGCTCCCCCTCGCCCAGAGCCAGGCGCTCGCACTGCATTCCGGTGAGGCCCAGTGAGACCGGGCCTCGGCAGCGCCTGGCCATGAAGGAGAAGGTGGCGGTGCGCAGGTGGCGCACGGGCACCGTGACCATGCCCACTCCGCCATCCACAACCACCACGGGATGGCCGAGCGAGACGGCGGCGATGGCCTCCGGGGCCCGGCGGTTGTCGGACACGAGCTTCTCGATCGGTCTCATGTTCGTCCTTCCGCGCGCCGGGGCCTCACGCCGTCACCGGGAGCTGGAGCAGGTCCAAGGCCTGCTCGGTGGTCGCGTGGGCCCGCTCGAGCGTCTCGCAGATGCCCGCTAGGCGGGCCATCAGCTCGGCGTTACTGGTGACGGGCACGCCGCGCCGCAGCATCAGCGTGTCCTCCATCCCGGTGCGGGCGTTGCCGCCCATCGCCAGGCCGATCGCCGTCATCTCCAGGTTGGGTCGGCCGATCGCGATGACCTGCCAGGCGGCGGTCGGCGGGATGCGGCCCACCATGTAAACCAAGTTCTCGGGCGTGGCGGCCATGCCGCCCTTGACGCCCAGGACGATGGAGAACTGCAGCGGCTCGACGAGCAGGCCGTCGCGCAACAGGCTGAGCGCCACGTCGAGGTGCCCGGCGTCGTAGATCTCCAGCTCGGCCTTGACGCCGAGCTCCATCATGCGGGAGGCTAGGCGCCGCACCCCGTCCGGCGGGTTGCGAAACTCTCCCGCCCCGAACGACATGCTGCAGACGTTGAGCGTCGCCATGCGCGGGCGTGCTTCGACGAGCTTCAGCCGGTCCTCGTAGGCGACGTCGAGCCCGACGCCGGTCGAGAGCTGGATCAGCACCGGGCACGCCTCCTCGATCAGGGCGACCGTCCGATGGGCGACCTGGAGGTCGGCGGTGGGCCGACCCTCCTCGTCGCGCAGGTGCACGTGGGCGACGGCCGCGCCGGCCTCCCAGGCGCCCCGGGCCGCCTCGGCGACCTCCTCGGGGCTGGTGGGCAGCGCCGGGTTGTCGGCCTTGGTGGCGATGGGGCCGGTGAGCGCCGCAGTTAGGACGGCTGGCGGGCGGGCCGGGTCGATCGTCGGGGCGGGCTGGCCGCTCATGGGCGGTGCACTCCGGTGAAGCCACGCTGGTGGTAGAGCAGCGGGTCGCCGTCGGCCACCTCGCACTCGTTGACGAGGCCGACGACCATCACGTGGTCCCCGCCGGGCAGGATCTCGCGGACCGAGCAGTCCATCCACACCGCGGCCTCGGCAACCCGCGGGGGCCGGTCCGGATGGTGGTCCAGGGCGTCGCGCTTGGCGTCGCCCTTGAGCGCGCACGCAGCGGCGAGGTCCTCGTGGCCGCGAGCCAAGACGTTGAGCCCGAAACGCCGTGTCTCGGTGATCGTCTGCAGCGTGTCGGAGTCCAGGTCGAGCGCCACGAGCACGAGCGGCGGGTCGGCGGAGAGCGAGCAGAACGAGCTTACGGTGGTGCCGACCGGGTGCTCGCCGTCGTTGGCCGTGACCACGGCGACGGGCATCGGGACGCGCCCGAACGCCTCGCGGAACACGCTGCGGTCGATCGTCGCCTGGGTCCGCTCTGTCTCATCGACCTTGCGCAGTGCCACTACTGACCCTCCCTCGTCGCCCTCGTGAGCCGGACTATAAGGTAGTCCCGTATTGCATGCAGCGTTCCTAAGGAGAGAGATCATGGCCACATCGCTGGACGGGAAGGTCGCACTGCTCACGGGGTCGGGGTCCGGTATCGGGCGGGCCAGCGCGCTGGCCGTCGCCCGCGACGGCGCTCGCGTGGTCGTCGCGGACCGGGATGAGGCCGGCGGCAACGAGACGGTCAGCCTGATCAAGGAGGCCGGCGGCGAGGCGACGTTCGTCGCCACCGACGTGTCGAAGGCCGACTCGATCAACGCGGCCGTCGCCCGTACGGTGGAGCTGTACGGCTCGCTGGACCTGGCCCACAACAACGCGGGCATCGAGGGCGCGACCGTCCCGATCATCGACTATCCCGAGGAGGCGTTCGACCAGATCGTCGCCGTGAACCTCAAGGGCGTGTGGCTCTCGCTGAAGGCCGAGATCACCGTGATGGCCAAGCAGGGCCACGGCGCCATCGTCAACACGGCCTCCACCTTCGGCCTCGTCGGCGTGCCGAGCTGCACCGGCTACGTGGCAACGAAGCACGCGGTGTCCGGCCTGACCAAGGCCACTGCGCTGGAGTATGCGCGACAGGGCATCCGGGTCAACGCGGTCTGCCCCGGCGCGATCGACACCCCCTTGCTCGACCGCTTCTTCGAGGGGATGACCGACGACGTCCAGGCACTCTCGGACGCCTTCGCGGAGAACCATCCGGTCGGCCGCATCGGCCAGAGCTCGGAGATCGGCGAGGCCGTCGCCTGGCTGCTCTCCGACAAGGCCTCCTTCGTCACGGGCATCACGATGCCGGTCGACGGCGGCTGGACCGCTCAGTAGCGCGCCGTCGTCGGCACGTCCTTCGGCTCGGGTCGGCCTGGCGACGCGGTGGCGGGCCCGCCTCAGGTCCCCGCGCACGTCCTCGCGGGCGCGGACCAGGTCGCGCATCTCATTCGCGGGTGCCGGCCTTCACACCAGAACCGGATTACCCGAGGCGCTCAGGACCCCCAGCGATCGCGCGCGACGCGGTCGCGGACGGCATGGTTGCCACCGAACGCGTGGAGCATCGACACGGCATCGCGGACGAGCTTCTCAATCCGGTTCTCGCGCAGGACGCCGTAGCCGCCGTGGAGCTCCAGCGCCGACACTGCGGTTCGCGTGGCAACCTCGCCGGCGAAGACCTTGGCCATCGCTTCGAGGTGAGGCGCATTCGATGGGTCGTGGTCGACCGCCCACGCCGCTCTCCAGATCAGCGCGCGCGCCGCCTCGATGTCGGTCGACATCCTGAACAGGTCTGCGCGGACCGCCTGGTGCTCGACGATTCTGCTACCGCCCTGTACCCGCGTCTGGGCCCAGGCCAGGCCCTCGTCGAATGCTGCGCGGGCGATCCCGAGCGACTTGACGCCCTCCTTGAACAGCGAGCCTTTGGCGAAACGTCGGACCATCGCGAGCCCCTGGTTGACCTCGCCGAACAGGTTCTCGTGCGGGATCCGGCAGTCCTCGAAGAGGATCTCTGCGTTCTGGTTGAGCCGCAGACCGAGCTTTTCCTCGACCTGGCCCACGCGCACTCCGGGCGTGTCCATGGACACCAGGAACAGCGAAACGCCCTCAGTCCAAGGCACGCTCGAGTCGGTGCGCGCCTGAAGGATCAGCAGTCGGGAGACGTTGCCGTTGGTCAGCCACTTCTTGCGCCCGTTGAGAACCCACTCCTCGCCGTCGCGGACCGCGGTGGTGCTGGTCCCCGCGTCGAGCGTCGCCGCGTAGCGTACGAAGTGGTCGCTTCCCGCGTGGGGCTCGCTGAAGCCGAGCGACGTCAGATACTCGTCGTCCTCGACGAAGGCCGGCAGGAAGCGATCGCGCTGCTCAGCCGTCGTATGCACGGCCAGCGCGAGTCCCTCACGCCAGGCATGGTTGAGCGCCATCCCGACGCTGCAATCCCCCGCGCACAATTCTTCGAGCACGATCGCCTGGGTCAACGAATCCGCGTCGTGGCCGCCATACTCGCGCGGCAGCGTCAGCGTGCGAAGGCCAAGCGCCGAAGCGCGTTTGATGAGCTCGCGGGGGAACGCCTTGCGCGGGTCGGCCTCACGGTCAAGCAGAGCCGCTGCCGGGATGATCTCTTGCTGGGCGAACTCGCGAGCCACGTCACGCAGCTGCAGCTGCTCCTCGGAAAGCTCGAAGTCGATGCCGGCCATCAGACCGCGAGCCCGACGACTTTCCGCGTGGCCGCCTCGACATCCTGCTCTAGCGCCGCGCGGTCGTTCGGCTCCAAGTCGATGAGTGGGGCGCGGACGGAGCCTCCCGTCATGCCGCGGATCTGGCTCCACCACTTCACGGTGGCGACCGGGCAGATGCCCTGCTGCTCCCACGGGGTGCTGACCCAGCGGTGGTGGACGTCGCGCAGCGGCTGCAGCGCGTCGAACAGCTGCCGGGCCAGCTCGGCGTCGCCTGCTAGGGCCGCCTCGATGTAGCCGCGCATCGGCGTGCCGTGCTGGCCGTCGAACATGTAGTTCGTCCCGGTGTAGATTGCCTGCTGGCCGTAGTTGAGGATGCTGTCGAGAAACGTCTCCTCGTCTGGATCGATGACCACGATGCTGTCGCCGACCAGCCGCCGCACCTCGTTCGTGTGCGCGAGGGGCAGATGGTTCTTGAGCGCCGCGACGTTCTCGATTTCGCTGATCCGCGCCAGTAGCTCGGGACTCATCACGTAGCCCGCCTGAGTGGTATTAAACACGCTCAGCCCGAGGTTGGACGCCGCTGCGAGCTCGGTAAACCAGCGCAGCACCATCTCCTCGGAGCCCTGACCCATGGCTGGGCCCAGCAGCGAGATCAGGTCGGCTCCCGCGGCCTCGGCGTGCTGGGCCAGCTCGATCGCCTCGCGCAGCGACGCATGCGCGCAGCGGCAGACCACCGGCACTACGCCGCCGACCTCGTCGACCGCGACCTCGATCCCGCGGCGGCGCTCGGCGCTCGTTAGCAACCAGAAGTTTCCATAGAAGCCGTGGATATAGATCCCCTGGGCGTCGATGACGTCAAGACAGTGGCGGATGTCGGCGCGCAGCCCCGGCTCGTCGATCTCGCCGTCGCGTTCGGGCATGCAGATCGCGGAGATCGCACCGCGCAGGTGACGGCGGGCGTAGGCCTTGGCTTCGGACTTCTCATAGGTGCTCATCGGAATCCATTCTCTACGACGTGGGCATCTTCTGGCTGTGGCAGGGCGGCGCGATCGATGAACTCGGCCAACGCGGCGTTGAACTTCTCCGGCTCCTCGAGGAACGGGGCATGGGCGGAGTGCTCGAACTCGACGAGTGGCGCCTCGGTATGGCAGGCGATCCAGCGTCCAGCGTCGATGTCGATGAACGGGTCATGGACGCCGTAGAGCAGCAGGATGGGAATCGTCAGCGCCTCGACGGCGTCGCGCAAGTCGGCCTCAATGACCGCCTCGAAGCACTGAATCCCGCTCCGCGTCGGCATCCTCGTGGAGAGCTGGAAGAGCCACTGGCGCGTCGCCTCACCCAGCGATGCGTGCAGCGTGTCGTCAACCGTGTCGAGCAGCAGCTCTTCGCGGTTGTCGCGCAGCCGGCGAAGGTGCTCGCGACATGCCTCCTCCGTCCGGCCGTAGGGAAAATCCTCGTCGAGAGCGAAGCGCACCGGTGCCCCGACCAAGACCAGCCCCGTCACCGCGGGGGTTGCTGCGGCCAGCTCGATCCCGATCGCGCCGCCCAGCGACCATCCGACGACGACGCACTCGTCGATGCCCAGCCGTGCAATGAGCAGTTGTAAATCCGCCACGTGGTCGGCGTACGCGTACCCGTCAGCGGGCTTCGGCGAGCCGCCGTGCCCGCGTAGGTCAACCGACACGCAGCGGCACCGCGACGACAGCGCCGTTACCTGGCGGTCCCAGACCTCGTGCGCCATCCCCCAGCCGTGGACGAACAGGACGACCGGCCCCTCGCCGACGTCCGAGCAGTGCAGGTCAACGGTCAACTCTTACCCGCCTGTGGCGGGATAAAGGCGACTGGCTCGATCTCGATCAGCACATCGGGGGACATTCCGAGCTGGGGGGTCTCGAGGACCGTCCCGGGCGGGTAGGTCGATCCGGGGAAGAACTGCTTGCGGACTCGCTCGAGGCTCGGGAACCACTCCATGTTCAGGATGTAGGTGGTGACAAACAGCAGGTTGTCGAGCGACGACCCTTGCTCCTCGAGCATCAGCTTGATGTTGTTCCAGATGAACCAGGATTGGGCGACGATCTGCCCCTCTTTCATGTCCGCGTTCATACTGCCGGTGCGCAGCCGGTCAGCCACGTCGGGTGGGAGGTCCTGGTAGCCCTTGATGATCTTCTGCTCCTCCGGGATGCAGGCCACCTGGCCGGCGAGGTAGAGGAACGGCCCGACCTTACGGCCCATGGTGTAATGCGCGGCGGGAGCGACCACCGACGACGAGATGTTCTCTACCTTCCACGATGCAGCGTCCCGGCCGGTCGTATCTGTCATGCGGCTCCTTTGTTCTGCCAGATCGATGTCCGGCGATTGGCACCGGACAGCTTGCCGGCGGCGGCTAAAGTTACTGCGGTGAATGCCCGAGTGGCCGAGTTGCGCGGACAGCTGTGCGCCCACTGCAGAGACCCTATTCCCCTGACCCCGGGCGCTGATGGCGCAAGAACGCAATCAGGTATTCGGTCACTACTTTCAGGCTCCGGCTTGTAGCTATCTCAACTCTCTATCGCAACTCTCTTCGTGGTCATACCATGCAATATAGCCTTGGAGTTGCGCGGCAGCCATGCCCGCACCCTCCCGGAAATGTCGAACAGCTGGGGATCATTGATGAGCAAGAACCGGGCATCGGCGCTCTGCCGCGCCCATCACGAGCGCTTGAGCCCACCGTCCAGGCTCACAACGGTGCCGGTCATGTAGGCGCTGGCGCTGCTCGCCATGTACACCGCGAGCGGCCCGATCTCCTCCGGCGAACCCCACCGTCCGAGGGGGATCTCCCCCTCGACCATCTCGAAGACCCCCGGCAACTCCCGAATCCCGGCGTTTATGTCCGTCACGAAGGCGCCGGGCGCGATCGCATTGACGCGCACCGTCGGCGCCCACTCCCACGCCAGCGTCTTGGTCAGCGTGATTAGCGCGCCCTTACTCGAGCCGTAGGGTGCCCATCCCGGGGTTCCCGTTATCCCGATGTCCGAGGCCAGGTTGATGATGTGGCCGCTGCCGCGCTCGAGCATGCGCTTACCGAAGCTGCGACAACACCAGAAGGTTCCTGTGAGGTTGGTCTCGATGATCGAGTTCCACGTCTCATCGGAGACCTCGGTTGCGGGACCGGTGTTGGCGATCCCGGCATTGTTGATGAGCAGGTCGATCGGCCCGACCCCCTCCCAGATATCCTCGGCGAACGCCTCGACAGCCGCTGAGTCGCGCACGTCCAGCTCCCGGCCGGTCATCGTCCCCCGCGAGTCGTTGGAGGCCACCGTCTCCTGTAGCCGGGCGGTGTCGCGGCCGGTGATGACCACGTTGGCACCCGCCTCAGCGAGGGCTGTCGCCATCGACTCGCCCAAGCCCCGGTTGCCTCCGGTAACGGCGACGTTCATCCCGTCCAGCTCATACCATGCCATGTCGACTCCTCTGGGTGTTGGAAAACGGCTGGCGGTTGCTCAGCCGGTGGGTGAACTCATCGTAGGCTTTTCGGCATCTGTGCTACGGCAGCCTCAACTCATGTACTCGCGGATGACCCGAGCTGCAGCCTGCCGCTCCGGCTCACACTGTTTGAAGGCGACCTCGGCGACGAACGCCGGGGGGGGTCGCGTTGACGTTCTCGAAGAGGGCAACGCGACCGGCGTGCGCCCCGCTGGTGAGCTCCCAGACGAAGTTGAACAGCCGGTTCTTCTCGCGCGCCGAGACCCCGTGACCCGGAAGGTAAGCTTCGAGCTTAGGTCCGAACTCCGGGTGGTCCCAGACCTTCTCGGGCCAGCGCGAAACCATGCCCTGTCCGCAGAGATCCTGGAGCAGGTACATGATCCGCGGGTAGTTTTCCAGGGAGTACAGTCGCCCCGCGGCGACAAGGCTCGGGGAGGGCACCCGGACCCCGCACTCCTCCACCGACTGCTCGACCGAGGCGATCATGTAGGCCTTGAGCGTCTGGGCATAGATGCTGATCTGCGAAACCGACTGGCGGGCTGTCTGTACGCCCCCGGTGCCCAGCGTGTCGATGATTGCCTGAGCCGTTCCGGCGAAGAGCTCCGCCCGGCACCCCAGACGGCTCATGACGTGCCACAGCGCGTAGTTGCAGCTCTCGAAGTAGAGCTTGAGCAGCTCGAGGTTACGCAGGCTGAATACTAGTTCGTGCGGGATGAAGACGTCGTCGAAGAAGATCATCTGGTCCATCTCCTCACCGCGGCTGTCGATCGGGTGGTCGCGTCGATCGAGGTCGTGGCCGACCGTCGGCTCACGCATGATGAGCGTCAGGCCGGGTGAGTTGACCGGGATCGCCGCCCACAGGGCGGCGTCCTCAGCCAGTCCATCGCCGAGAACCGTCGACAGCGTGTAGAAGTGCGCGATATTCCCCAGACTCCCGGCGACCTTGGCGCCGCGGAGAACGATGCCGTCTGGCCGGTCCTCGACGACGCGCAGGGTCCCCGGCCGCTCGTCGCGCGGGACGCTGCGATCGGACTGGGTGTCGGCGATCAGGTCGGTGCTGACAACGTTGTGGGCGCTGCAGTGCCGAACGAACTCCCGGATGTGGCTCGCGAAGGCGGGGCTCTCCGCTTCGACGCGGTCGATGACGCTGAGGAAGCCCAAGGCCATCGCCGGACCGTAGTCCGGCGGACGCCCGAACATGCCGAGCGTCCGTGTCGTCATGAGCCGGTTTGCCTCAAGCTTTGCGTAGAGGTCGGCCTTCGTGACCGGAACCTGCCAGCCGATGGCCTGGCGGTTGCCCGACTCGGCGTCCACGTAAGTGAGCACGTCATGGTGGTCGGCGTCCGTTTGCATGTCCATCAACGACGCGACGGTCTTGACGGTGGCGGCCGTGTCGGGGTGGGTCACGACGTCCTCGACCTCCTCGCCGGAGGAAGAGACGATTCGGCGGCCGTCCTGCAGTGAGCGGAGGTAGCACGGCCCGTCGAGCAGGGCCGGATGCTTAGAGTCGGCCAAGACCTCTGAGAGGGTGGCAAAGCCGGCGGGCGGACTCGTATCGATAGTCAAGTGGGCACTCCTTATTTTGTCCGGGCGTAATTGAATCGGGCTGATCCAAACCTCGGCGGAGGAACGTAACATACGCCATACAAAACCTAGGACCGACAGGCAAGGGGTCCCGATCGGTAGCGACGCGCAATACCCCCTCGCTTCAAGTGCGTTCGGTCGCTGGCTCGAGAAGGTCTTGGCCAGGGAGGAATAGGTCGACGACAACCCAGAACGCGGCGACCGCCGCGAACCCGATCAGCCCGCCTCCCGGCAGCGACAGGGCAAGGCCCACTAGGGGCGTGCCGACGAAGCACGCGGTGTCCGGCCAGAGCTCGGAGATCGGCGAGGCCGTCGCCTGGCTGCTCTCCGACAAGGCCTCCTTCGTCACGGGCATCACGATGCCGGTCGACGGCGGCTGGACCGCTCAGTAGCGCGCCGTCGTCGGCACGTCCTTCGGCTCGGGTCGGTCTAGGATTGCGGCGTTACGCGGCGAGCGAGTCGCGGACCGTCGTCCGCTTGCCCCACTGGTCGGACTGGGCGAACGCCATCAGCTGGGGGAAGCAGGCGCGCACGTCGGCGGGTTCGATCCCGGCCGGGCCGAGGACGGCGGCGGCCCTGCTGCGGTCAAAACGGGTACGCACGTCGAAGTAGGGGGCGAAGACGCCTTCGGTCTCCGCGTCAGGCCGCAGCTCGATCGGCGCCCGGTCGAAGCTTGCGGCCGCGAGCCTTACCAAATCATGCACAGGGAAGGTGTGGGCCCCTGCCGTGAGGTTGTAGGTGCCGGTCGCGCCGGGCGCGGTCAGCAGATGCAGTAGCGCATCGGCCACGTAGTCGCCCGTGACGATGTCGAGCAGGCCGTCCGGATCGGCGGGGGCGCTCGTCAGTAGGCCGCGGGAGTAGGCGCGCATCGGTGGGTAGAGGACGTTGAAACTGCACGTCCAGCCGGTCGGCGCTTCCCCGACCACGATGCTGGGCCGCGCGACGACGAGCGGAAGATCGTCGCGCTCGCCGAGCATGATCTCGGTCTCGCGCTTCGTCTGCTCGTAGGTGTTGCGGAACGCCTGGCCCAAGTCGAGATCGCTCTCGGTGAAGGTGCCGTCGTGGCGGCCCGACACGTAGGCGGTGCTGACGTGCACGAACCGCTCGAGGCGCGGCGCATCCTCGGCGAGGAGGTTGGCAAGAAACCGTGTGCCGCCGACGTTGATCGCCCGCGCGGTGTCCAAGGGAAGGTCGAAGGCCACCGCGGCGGCGCAGTGCAACACAAGCGTAACCTCGCCCAACCCCGGGATCTGCGGGTCCTGCGTGAGGTCGGCCGCGCAGGCGCGGATACGTGCCCGCCGGGCAGGGCCGGGGACGGCCCACAACCGGTCGAGGACCGTGTCCATCCGCGCCGCCGCGGCGATATCGTCGTCGGCCCGGACGGGGCAGAGGATCGGCTCGCCCTCGGGGTCGGCGAGAAGCCGAGCGAGCACGAGCGTCCCGAGGTACCCGGTGGCACCGGTGAGCAGGATCATCGGCCGGGCGCGCCGATCGCGTGGAAACCGCCGTCGACGTGCAGGATCTCGCCGCTGATCGCCCGCGCACGGTCCGACAGCAGCCAGCACACGGCGTCCGCGACCGGTTCGGCGTCGGCAGTATCCCAGCCCAGCGGCGCCTGCTCCTGCCAGATGTCGGCCAGGCGGTCGAAGCCAGGGATCCCGCTTGCGGCGATCGTGGCCAGCGGCCCGGCGCTGACGAGGTTCACGCGGATACCGTCGGGGCCGAGGTCACGGGCCAGATACCGCGACACCGATTCCAGCGCCGCCTTGGCCACTCCCATCCAATCGTAGACCGGCCAGGCCACCGTGGCGTCGAAGTCGAGCCCGACGACGCTGGGAGCCTCGCCGGCGGCGAGCAGCGGATGCAGCGCGCGGG
Source organism: Solirubrobacteraceae bacterium (assembly GCA_039744075.1). Taxonomy (GTDB): domain Bacteria; phylum Actinomycetota; class Thermoleophilia; order Solirubrobacterales; family Solirubrobacteraceae; genus F1-60-MAGs163. Next base: position 18,307 of record JBCJUC010000006.1, on the reverse strand, counting down.
CCAGCGCCTTGAAGCTGAACGCGCTCGTCGTGAACGCGGTCTGCGCGCTTTCGGCCGGCGTGTCGAGAAACGCACCGCCAAGCGCGTCGGCCGGCGCGAACGCGATCGCGTGCAGTACGCCGTCGACGGCGCCCCAGCGGGAGTGCAGCTCGACCGCAAGGGCGTCGAGATCCTCGGGGCGGTTGACGTCGAGTTCGAGAACGTCGCACGGCTCCGGCAGTTTGCGGGCGGCGCGCTCGGTCAGCCGGCGGCCGCGGCCGAAGCCGGTGAGGACAACCTCGGCGCCCTCCTCCTGCGCACGGCGGGCGACGTGCCAGGCAATCGAATCCTTCGTAACCACGCCGGTCAGAAGCAGTCGCCGACCCTCGACACTCATGTTAGGTCCCAGACATTTTCGCCGTAGGGCACGCTGGCGCCGTTCGAGGGCGCGGCTGCCGACTCGGACGGTCCCCCGACCTTGCCGGTGCGCCACAACACTTCGACCCGCGCCGTGCAAGCCTTCAGCCCGTCCTGGCGCACGACGTCAATCGCCAGGGTAACGAGACCCGCCTCGTCGCTCACGGGCTTGACCTCGCGGATGCGCCCGTCCACGTGGATCGTGTCGCCCAGCCGCACGGGACGTTTGAACGTCACATCGCGCACGCGACGCAGCGCCATCACGCGCTCAGGGTCGAACGGTACGAGGCCGACGGCGAACGACAGCACCAGCATGCCGTGGGCGATGCGCTCACCGAACGGCCCGGCCGCCGACCATTCGGCGTCGGCGTGCTGCGGGTGCCAGTCGCCGGTCAGCGCGGCGAAGCCCACGACGTCGGCCTCGGTCACTGTGCGCCCGCGGCTGGTGAAGCACGTGCCGGTTTCGAGCGTCTCGAAGGGGTCAGACCAGTTCACAGTGGGATGTTCCTTGTCGGCTGGGGTGGGCGGTGCACGTCGGCGAGCGTCTGCAACGAGGAGGCGATTCGGTTGCGCGTCTCGTCTGGCGTGACGATCTCGTCGATGTGGCCGAGCGCCGCGACGGCCTTCACGTCCAGGTGCTCGGCCGCGTAGCGCCCCGCCAGCCGGTCGCGGGCACGGTCGGGATCGGGATCGGCAGCAATCTCGCGGTGGTTGACGATGCCGACCGCCTGCGGTGCGCCCATCACGCCGATCTGGGCCTGCGGCCAGGCGAACACGAGATCGGCGCCCAAGCCCTTGCTGTTCATCGCGATGAACGCGCCGCCGAAGGCCTTGCGCGTGACGACGGTGATCTTCGGCACCGTGGCGGCGGCGAAGGCGTGCACGAGCTTGGCGCCGTGGCGGATCACACCCGCCTTCTCCTGAGCGCTGCCGGGCAGGAATCCGGGAGTGTCGACGAGGACGACTAGCGGCAGTCCGAACGAGTCGCAGGTGCGCACGAAGCGGGCCGCCTTGGATGCCGACTCGGCGTCGAGCACTCCGCCGAGGTAGCGCGGCTGGTTGGCCACGATCCCGACCGCGCGGCCGTCGAGGCGCGCGAAGCCGCAGACCATGTTGCGCGCCCACTTTTCGCCGATCTCGATCGTCCGGCCACCGTCGACGAGCAGGCGTATCAGGTGGCGCACGTCGTACACGCGGCGATGCTCGTCGGGGACGACGGCGCTCGCCGAGCCCGCGGGCGGCGGGACGGTCGGCCAGCGCTGCGCCGTGGCCCCGGTGTGCTGGGGCAGATGGTCGAGGATGTCGCGCGCCAGCAGTGCCCCGTCGACCTCGGACTCCACGACGGCGTGGCAGACGCCGTTGCGCTGATGGACCCGCGGACCACCGAGCTCGTCGCCGGTGACCTGCTCGCCGGTCACCTCCTCCACGATGCCCGGCCCGGTGAGGAACATGCTGGCCGAACGCGTCATGATCACCAAGTCGGTGAGCGCCGGTGCGTACGAGCCCCCACCGGCGCTGGCGCCACAGACGACGCTGATCTGCGGCACCTGGCCCGACAGCATCGTGTGGGCGCGGAAGATGCGGCCATAACCCGACAGCGCGCCGGTGCCTTCCTGCATGCGCGCTCCGGCCGACTCGATGAAGCCCACGACGGGCATGCGACCGCGCCCCGCGAGCTCCAGCAGTCGCACCACGGTGTCGGCGTGGGCCTCGCCCAGCGACCCGCCGGCGAAGCTCGCGTCCTGCGCGAAGCAGGCCACGGCGCGGTCGTCGACTGTGCCGGTGGCGGCGAGAACGCCGTCGCCGTCACGGGCCTTCTCGCCCATCCGCGAGGAACGGACACCGGTGCGCAGCAGTTTAAGGGACCCCGGGTCGCAGAGGACCTCCAGGCGCTCGAGCGGCGACAGGCGCTCATCGGAGCGGGGGACCAGAGCGAGGCTCATACGCCTTCCAGTACCAGTACGGCGTTGTGCCCGCCGAAGCCGAAGGAACTGGACAACGCGACGGCGGGGAGATCGTCATCGCGGGCGGCGAGCGGTCGCGCCCGGCCCGGGACGTAATCCAAGTCCAGGCCCTCGTCGGGCTGCTCGTAGCCGAGCGTGGGCGGAGCGACACGGTCGCCTAGCGCCAACAGCGTGGCGATCGCCTCGACCGCGCCGGCCGCACCGAGCAGGTGCCCGATCGATGACTTCAGAGACGACGTCGGGATGCGGTGGGCGTCCGCCCCCAGCGCCGTCTTCAGCGCCATCGTCTCGGCGCGATCGTTCAGCGGCGTGCTCGTCCCGTGGGCGTTCACGTAGTCGATCGCCGCGGCGGTCAGCCCGGCGTCGCGGAGCGCGGCGGTGATCGCGCGGGCGGCGCCCGCGCCGTCGGGGTCAGGGGCGGTCAGATGGTGTGCGTCGCAGGTGGCGCCGTAGCCACGGACGGTCCCGAGGATTCGTGCGCCGCGGGCCCGCGCCGCCGCGCCGTCCTCCAAGACGAGCACGCCCGCCCCCTCACCCATCACGAAGCCGTCCCGTCGCGCGTCGAACGGGCGGGAGATGCCGCTCGATGACGTGGCGTCAAGGGCACCGAAGCAGGCCCGCGACAACGGGGTCAGCGCTGCTTCGGCGCCGCCGGTGACCACGGCGTCGGCGTCGCCGCAGGCGATCATCCGGGCGGCGTGGCCGATCGCGTGGGCGCCCGCCGCGCAGGCCGAGACCACGCCGTAGCAGGGGCCCTGCAGGCCATGGCGCATCGCCAACACGGCGGCCGCGGCGTTGCCCATCATCAACGGAACCGAGAGCGGTGAGACGCCGCTGGCGCCGCGCGCCAGCAGGTCGGTCTGCCCGGCCTCCAACGTGGCCAGGCCCCCTATCCCCGTCCCGATCACGCAGCCGATCCGCGTGGGATCCACCGGCGGACCGTCGCCCCAGCCGGCATCGATCAGCGCTTCCTCACTGGCGGCGATGGCCAGCTGGGTGAAGCGGTCCGCGCGCCGGGCCTCCTTGCGCGACATTGTGTCGAGCGGGTCGAAGTCCGCGCATGAGGCCTCGCCGTCCACAATCGCGCAGACGCCCGACGTCCAGCGCTCGTGCAGCGTGCGGGCGCCAACCCCCAGCGGGGTGATCGCTCCGACTCCGGTAACGACGACATCGGCGAGCATGGCGTCAGGCGCGCTGCGCAATCAGGTCGATCGCCTCGCCGACGGTTCCGATCCCCCGGATGTCGTCGCTCTTCAGCTCGACTCCGAACTCCTCCTCGACAATCTGGGCCAGCTCAGCCAGGTCGAGCGAATCGATGTCCAGCGCCTCGAACGAGGCGTCCCGGCTGATGTCGCCCGGCTCGGCGCCGAAATCCGTCAGCGCCTTCGTGACGACGTCTTCGATCTTCGTGTTGTCAGTGGTGCCCATGTGTGCTCCTTTGGTTGGTTTAGGCGGTCAGGCCGCCGTCGATGAACAGAGTGGTGGCGGTCACGTAGGCCGCCGCGTCGGAGGCGAGGAAAGCGACGCCCGCGGCGACGTCGTCCGGGCTGCCGGCGCGTCGTGCGGGGATCGCCTTCAACATTTCCTGATCGATCACATCGGTAGTCATGTCGGTCGCGATGAAGCCGGGAGCGACCGCGTTGACGGTGACGCCGCGGCGCGCGACCTCGACGCCAGCCGTGCGCGTGAAGCCGACGAGGCCGGCCTTGGACGCCGCGTAGTTGGCCTGACCGGCGTTGGCGCGCGGCCCGACGACCGAGGCGATGTTGATCACGCGGCCGTAGCGGGCACGGACCATGCCTTTCAGGGCACCGCGCGTAAGACGGAACGCCGCCGTGAGGTTGGTAGCGAGGACCAGATCCCAGGCCTCGTCGCTGAGCGACATGGCCAGGTCGTCGGCGCGCACACCCGCGTTGTTGACCAGTCCGAGCACCGGTCCGTCGAGCGCCTCCTGGGCGCGGGTGAACACCGCGGCGGTGGCTGCCGCGTCGGTCACATCGAGGTCTAGCGCGTGGGCGCGACCGCCGCCGCCTTGGATGGCGTCGACCGTTCGGGCGGCGCCCTCGGGGTCGGAACGGTAGGTCACCGCGACAGCCCAGCCGTCAGCGGCGAGGGCTCGAGCGCTCGCGGCGCCGATCCCTCCGGAGGCGCCGGTGACGAGGGCAACGGCGCCATCAGGACGCATCCGTATCACCCCAGGTGACGACGGTCGCGGCCCAGGTAAACCCGGCGCCGAACGCGGCCAGCAGGACGCGGTGGCCGGGCGCGAGCAGGCCGCGATCACGGGCCGTGCCCAGCGCCAGCGGGATCGACGCGGCCGACGTGTTGCCGTGCTCGTCGATCGTGGCCATGACCCGCTCGGGCGACAGGTCGAGCCGCTCGATGAGCGACTGCAGTATCCGGGCGTTGGCCTGATGGAAGACGAGGAGGTCAAGGTCGTGGATGTCGACCCCGGCCTGCGCGCACGCACCGAGCGCGGCTTCGCTCATTCGTGCGACGGCGTGGCGGAACACCTCGGGGCCGTCCATCCGGATCAGGCCGTCGCCGCGTTCGGCGTACAGGAGTGGGCCGAGGCTGCCATCGGCGCCAAGCAACGTCGGACCCACACCGGTGGCGGCACCGCTGCGGGCGCCGACGAGTACCGCGCCCGCGCCGTCGCCGAAGATCGCCGCCGTCTTGCGGTCGGAGTAGTCGATGTGGCGGGCGAGCATCTCGGCGCCCACGACGAGCACACGTTCGGCACGGCCCGATTCGAGCATCGCGGCCGCCAGCGCGAGGGCCGAGACCCAGCCGCTGCAGGCGGCGCCAACGTCGAGTGCTCCTGCTTTCACGGCGCCCAACTCGTTGGCCAGCAGTGGCGCGGTGTGAGGGATGATCTCGTCTGATGAGCACGTGGCGACGAGGATCAGGTCAAGGTCGGCGGCGTCGACGCCCGCGTCGGCGAGAGCCTCACGGGCGGCGACGGCCGCCAGGTCGTGCAGATGATCGCCGGGTGCTGAGCGGCGACGCTCGCGGATACCGGTGCGCTTGATGATCCACGCGGGATCGACACCGGTGATCGCGGCGATCTTCTCGTTGGTCACCACCTCGGCCGGTAGGGCCGTGCCCAAGCCGAGGATGACGGCGCCGGTAGTGGCGCGGAAGGCAGGGTCGGCGACGGGAACAGCCGTGCGTTCAGACGGGATCATGGGCAAGCTCCAGCTGCGGTGGGTTGCGATCGACCAGCTTGGCTAGGACGTCGCCCGGCCCCAAATCGATGAAATTCTGGCAGCCGTGACGATACAACGCCGCCATGACCTGACGCCAGCGCACCGGGGCGGTGATCGCGGCCGATAGCTCGCCAACCGGGCCGGTGAACGGCTGCGCCGTCATCCCGCTGAATACCAGCCCGTCGGGTTCCCGCCAGTCGACCGATGCGGCGGCCTGCGAAAACGCGGTTCGCGCCGGTGCCATCGCGGCGCAGTGGAAGGCGCCGGTGACGTTCAGCTCGATCGCGAGCAGCCCGCGATCGCGGGCGTCGCCGCGTGCGCTCTGCAGTGCGTCGCGGGGTCCCGACAGGACCACCTCCCCGGGCGCGTTGTCGTTGGCCAGCACGAGCCCGTGGTCGTCTGCCAGCGACTGTGTCTCAGCGACGGAGCCCTTCAGCACGGCGAGCATCCCCTGCCCCGGGTCGCGCTCGGCGGCGCGGGCCATGGCGTCGCCGCGGACGACCGCGAGACGCACGGCGTCGTGCTCGGACAGAGCGCCCGCCGCGGCCAGCGCCGTCAGCTCCCCCAGCGAATGCCCGGCGTAGGCGCGGTCCTCGGCCGGCGTGGTGCCGCGCCACGCGGCGAGTCCGGCGAGCAGGATCGCCGGTTGGGCGAAGCGGGTGCTTTCACCGCACCGCGTGAACGGCTCCTCACCGAGCAGGTCGATGCACAGCTCGAGCAGGTCGGGGGCCTGTACCCGGACGAGGGCGAGAGCCTCGGGGTCCTGGGTCCCCTGGCCCGGGAAGAGGTAGGCGGTTGTGGCCACGCAACCACCATAAACCACCAGTGGATACCCGCACTCGGGCGGCGGCGTCCAGAACCGTCCGGTCGGGGGGTCCCACCCGCCGATCGGGGGGGCGACGGTCTCAGCCTCAGTGCAGCAGACCGATCTGTTGTGCTCGACGCACCGCTTCGGCGCGGTTGCGCACGTCGAGCTTGCGGTACAGCAGGCTCGTGTGCTCCTTGACCGTATGCGGGGAGAGGTGCAGCGCCTCGGCGATCTCGCGGTTGGTGGCGCCGGTGCCGATGTGTTCCAGAACCTCGCGCTCACGGGCCGTCAGTTCGGGGCCACGGGGCTCCTCGGCCGGCGGGAACACCGTCTTACCCATCCCCACCATGCGTACTGCGGCGGCAACGTCGGCGGCCGGCCAGTCCTTCAGGACGAACCCGGCCGCCCCGGCGGCACGCGCGGCGGCCGGTGCGATGCGGCCGGCGCCCGAGATGAGCAGGACGCGCGGCGGGATCAGCAGCCCACGCAAGCGTTCGGTCAGCTCGGCACCCGACTCGGGCCCGATGAACAGGTCGACGAGGGCGACGTGGGGTTCGTAGCGGGTCGCGAGGGCCACCGCCTGGTCGCCGTTGCGTGCGCTCAGCGTCCGCTCCACCCACGGCTGCTGGCCCAGCATCAGCCGGAAGCCCCAATGCACGACGTCGTGGTCGTCCACGACCAGCACGCGCAGCCGCCGGTCCGGATTGCCCTCCACCTCGTCAGGCATCGCGGGGGATCACCAGACGCACCTGCCATTCGCCGGGCGCCGGGGAGCCGAACTCCAGCAGCCCGCCCTGGTGCAGGGCTTCGACCGCGGCGAGCCGCAGCCCGACCCCCGAGGCGCCCCGCCCGGCCCGGGCGCCGTCATTGCGCACCTCTAGGACGAACGCCTCCTGCTCATCGCGGATGCGCACCCGGACAGCGGTCGGCTCGGCGTGTTTGTGGGCGTTGCGCACAGCCTCGGCCAGCACCGACTGCACCAGCGGTTCCAGCTTCCTCGGCACAGAGGTGGGGTCGCCTTCCTCCAGCACGACGCCTAGGTCGGCGTGCCCGGCGGCCAGGCGCGTCAGCTCGTCGGCGAGCGTTACCTGCGTGGGCCGCGGAGCCCGTCCCAGCGGCTTGGAGAGGGCCTCGCGCAGGTCGTGCATCGCCTGCTGCAACTCGTCAGCGGCGCGTACGCGGGACTCCGCGTCCAGCGGCCCCTCCCCCGACAGCGCGAGCGAGACGCCGAACAGGCGCTGCACCACCCCGTCGTGGAGCTCGCGCGCCATGTCGATGCGCTCCTCCAGTTCCCTTGCGCGCTGGGATTGCGCCGTCGCCGAGCGGGCGGTGGCCGCAAGGGCCGCGGTCTTGCCCAACGTCCAGAGCGTGTGGCGCTCGGGCTCCGACAGGCCGGGGCTGCCGGCCGGCCGGTCGGAGATGATCACGCCGACCCACTGGCCGCCCGCGGCCACCGGGGTGACGATGAGGCCGACGTCGGCGACGAGGCCGACGTAGTCGGGCGGCACGATGGCCCCCGTCTCGGTCTCCACCACGCGGTCCTCCTCGAGTGCCGTACGGGCCGCCTCTAGCGATTCCACCGTGAAGAAACCGCCGTCGAAAATCTCCGCGTCGACACCGTGCGCGCCGGCCGCCCGGACCTGGCGGAGCGCCGCGTCGTAGCGGAAAATCACGGCGCGCTCCGCGCTCGTCAGGTCACAGATCACGCGGCACAGCTGGCTGTAGAACAGGCTGCCGTCCGCGTCGTCGGGCGCGTGCCCGTCCGGCACGGTGGACAGCACCTCCACGAACGCATCGAGGGCCGCGATGTGCGCCCCAGGCTCACCAACTGCGCTCACGACGGGCAGGCCCCCGAGAGGGTCAGGCGCAGGTACTGGAGTGGCGTGGCCTCGACGCGGTGCTGGTGGTCGCACGCCGAGCAACGGCAGTCGACGTGGCCGTCGGTGGCGTCGCCCGCCAGCCGGGCCTCCGACGCCGCATCGAGGCACTGCGGGCAGGCGATCGAGGCGGCGACGAGGGCCTGAGGGTCATCCGGGGCGAACAGGGCGACGGCGGGCATGGCACCAACGCTAGCGCGGACGCTCATCGGCGCCCAACGGCGGGCACCTCCACCGGACGAACGGGGGGGTCGGACGGGCGAGTGATACGCCAATAACGAAACGGCCGAGCATTCAGTTCTCTCTGCCCCGGTGAACCGAATGCTCACCTTCTGGCAGGAAGTATTCCACGTAAGCGGCGGTACTGCGCTAATTGCGCTCGCAACGCAACAAAAGGAGCTGCGGCGGGTTGGTTGAAGCAGTGCAGATGATCTTCAACGCAATCGACTCCCCTACCGTGGGGCCGGTGAAGCTGACCTTAAGGGCGCGACGCGCGCTGCGCAGTGCCTTCCTTCTCACGCTCGCTGCGTTGGCGCTGACCGCCGTCGGCGCTGGCCGCGCCGACGCCGCGCAGATCAACCCAGCCTTCACCGGGCAGTCGATCTGGATCTGGAATGTGCCGAGCGCCGAACGCGGCAACGTTGCAAAGATTGTTGCCCGCGCCAAGGCGGCCCGCGTTCGTTCCGTTTACATCAAGTCGGCCGACGGTTCCGGCGCTTGGAAGCAGTTCAGTAAGCCGCTGGTCGCGTCGCTGAAGGCTGCCGGCCTGCGGGTCTGCGGCTGGCAGTTTGTCTACGGCGCAAAGCCACTCGGCGAGGCGCGCGCCGCGGCAGCTGCGAAGACGGCTGGCGCCGACTGTCTGATCATCGATGCCGAAACGGCCTATGAGGGCCGCTACAGGTCGGCTCGCACCTACATGAAGGAGCTGCGACGCTTGGTCGGGGCGAAGTTCGCGCTCGGCTTCACCAGCTTTCCCTACGTCGATTACCACCCCGCGCTGCCCTACTCGGTCTTCCTCGGCGCCAACGGCGCTGAAGTCAACATGCCGCAGGTCTACTGGCGCGACATCGGTGATTCAGTCGCAACGGCAATGAAGCACACCTGGCGCGAGAACCGGATTTACGGCCGCCCGATCCACCCGATCGGCCAAACTTACGCGGGCCCCCCGGCCAGCGAGGTCATTCGCTTCCGTCAGCTTGCCGTCGGCTACAAGGCGCCCGGCTACAGCTGGTGGGAGTGGTCAACGACCTCGACCCGACTTTGGAAGGCGCTGGGGCAGGCTCTGCCGTCGGCGCCGCGACCGGCCGACCCGGGCTGGCCGCTGCTGCGGCGCGGCGCGAAGGGCGACTCGGTCGTTAGGGCGCAGCAGCTGCTGACAATGGCTGGCGCCGTCAAGTTGCGCGCGAGCGGCGTATTTGACTCGGCCACCGTCAACGCTGTGAAGGCATTCCAGCTGAAGAGCAAGCTGACGGCGGACGGCGCTATCGGCCCGTCAACCTGGGAGCTGCTCGGTCGGGTGACGGTCGCTCTTGCACGGCGCAACGCGCCAAGTTCCGCCGCGGTTACGGTGCCGCGCTCGGCGATGCTGCCAGCGGTTCGCAACGAACTGTCGCCGCAGCGTTAACGCGATCATCACGGCCCGTCCGCCACGCCATTTAGCTTGTTGACCGTCAGCCACACTCACGACGGAGGCACAGATGATGGAAGCCGGCGGCCCACCAGTACCACCGCAGACACCAGGTAACCCCGGCCTTCCTCCGCGAGGATCGGCCGGAGCGCCCGGCCCCGCTGGCCCAACCGCCGGCAAGCCATCGGGGCTGTGGTGGGCAGGCGCCGCCGCGGCCGCGATCATTCTCGCTGTCGGCGGCTACTTCCTTGGCACAAACCGCGAGGCCAATAATTACGAAGAGGGATCGGCCGGCTACCAGCAGATCTATAAGGCTGGTCTTGACGAAGGCACCGTTGCCGGCAACACCGCCGGCAAGAAATCGGGCGACGCCTACGGCAAGAAGCGCGGCGTCCGCTACGGCAAGCAGGTTGGCTACAAGGCCGGAAACTCGGCCGGCCTGAAGCAAGGCGAGGTCAAAGGGACGGCCGACGGCGCGAGCGCCGCGCTCGGCGGCCTAACCGGCTGGGATAGCGACACGCACTACATCGTCACGACGATTAACCCAACGCTGCAGGGCGTACCGACAGCGATCAACAAACGCTCGGCGATGCAGGGCGGCTTTGAGTATGCGCTCTGCAGCTCGAACTCATCTCTCATCTGCACAAAGCCGAAGAAGTAGGGACTAGTTCAGCGAAGGGCCAGTTCAGCGCAGCAGACGCCGCGGCGGGCCGCTGCTGCGAGCGGGCGCCTTCGCAGCCGAGGCTGAGCCGCTCCAGTTAATAACGCGGCCATCGAGCACTCCGCGGACCGAGCGCCATGAACGCAGCGTCAAGCTTCCCGAAGCGGCGCCGCTGACCTTAAGCTTCCCCTTCGGGCCCGCCGACGTTAACTCCAGCGTGCCGCTGACGGCCAGCCCGTCGACGTAGCTGTATCGCCGCAGCACTAGGCGGCTGAAAGGACCTTGCCGCAGGTCATAGCTACCGCCGCGTAGCCCGCCGCCGCGAGCAGCAATACCCGCGTAGTAACGCAGATACCCGTTCGCGATGGCGTCATCAACCGCCGCCAATGCTGCCGCGAGAGCGCGGCCAGCGGCGCCGTTGACGCCTGGCAACGGGCTCACGGCGGCGAGTGAGCGAGGGGCAGTCTCGACCGGCCGATCGGCGTTATTACGGTTGGCGCAAGGCGAACCAACGGCGCGGCGAGCAGCGAACCTTCTGAGTGCGAGCTGCACACAACCGGTGCCATCACCGTTGAGCATGTCGTGGCCGGCACCGCGCAGTTCGACCAAACTGGAGCCAGGAATCAGCGCCGCTGTTGCCCGGGCATTCTCAACCGGCGTGCGCAGATCGAGCTGGCCGGCAAGGATCAGCGTCGGCACCTTCGGCAAAGGCCCGACTGTTGCTGCGCCGTCCGCCTGCGGCGGGAACAGCAGACAGTCGTTGCTGGTGCTTGTTGAAGCAACGCTGCTGCTAGAGAACGGCCGGTAATCGCCGGCCGGCACTGCGCTCAGCGCGGCAGCGCTGAGCGCAGTGCGTTGGCCGGTCTCGCTGCTAAGCGGATAGGGCAGCGCGTAGTCGAGGCAGCTGGTCATCAGGTTGAGGCCAACGCTTAGGTCGGTCGTCTTCACCGGAGGGCCCACGACAGCCGGCCAAAGGCGCAGGATCTGCGCGTAGTCGCCACTGTGCGCGGCCGCAAACGCCGCCGGCAGCTGCGCCTGTAGCTCTGGGTTAACGTCGGCGTTTTCAACGATCGCTCGAATCTCGTCCTCACCGTAATAGTGAGCCTTAACTGCACGCCCGTTTAGGTCAAAAACGGTCCCCTGCAGCGGTTTCTGCGCGGCCCGGTTTACGACGCTCGTCAGGTCGCCGACCGGATCTTTCGTGATTCCATCGCAGCGCGTCCCTGCACACCGCTCAGCGGTAACGCGCGGCACGGCGGCGAGACTGTCGAGGTAGAAGCCATTCGGCGGGGCCGGGCCGACAACCGAATCGAGGATTAAAGAGTCGGTCGTTGCCGGATGGATGCGGGCGTACTGCGCGGCCACCCAGGTGCCGTAACTAACGCCGATCAGCGCCAGCTTCGGCGCGCCGAAGGCGCGACGCACCGCATCAAGGTCGGCGACGCTGTCGAGCGTTGAGTAGAAGCGCCGGCGCGGCCCGATCAGCTCAGCGCAATCACGAACATCGGCCGGTGTCAGCACCGCTGCCTCGCTGGCTTTTTGTAGCTTCGGGCAGCTGAGAGCGCCCGAAGCGCCGGTGCCGCGCTGATCGATCACGACCAGCCGATAGCGGCGCAGCATCGGCGAGAGCGTCTGCGCAAAGTCATCGGCAAACTGCACCGCTCCTTGGCCGGGGCCTCCGGCCAGCGCGATCAGCAACCCGGCGCCGCGCCGGTAGTGGCTCTGCGCAGCGAGCCGCAGCTTGACGCTGCCGGGATTAGCGCCGGAACGGTCGAGCGGCAGCGTTAGCGTCGCGCAGCGAAACTCGACGCTGTCGTTGCAGCGGCCGAAGCTCAGCGCCTCGGCCCGTGGAACCAGGCTGACCGCTGCTAGCGAGACCGCTGCGAAGGCAACGACGGCGAGCCTATGTCGCCGGACGACCATCAATGGAACCTAGCGAGCATCGGGCGCTAGCGCGCCAGACCAGCGCCGTCAGCTCTGCGGCTGCGGGGCTTCGTCGAACGGCGGATCCGGCCGCGGCGTAAAGCCATCGCAGGCGACGACCGGCAGGCGCGGATAACGCGGATAACGCGGATTGGTGGCTGACCGCTCGCAGAGCGAGAAGGTTGAGCCGCGCGTATTGGGCACGATCCGCTGGAAGGTGCAGCCACCGCAAAGACCAAAGTGGGATCCGCTCATCGGATTGTAAGTATCACGGCCATACCCTAGGAAGGACGCCGCCCGGCGGCGCAACGTCACTAATGAACCCGAACTCTGAACAGCTCGCCCCGCCCGGCTCGGGCATGACAACCTTCATCAGGTTGCTTGGCTTCCTGCGCCCCTACCGGCGCAGCGTGCTCGCCTCGCTCAGCTTCGCGCTGCTGGCGATGGTGATGACCGTCTCAATCCCCTGGCTGACCGGTCAGGCGATCAACAAGATTTATCAGGGCGACAGGGCCAACCTGGAGCTGCTGGCCGGCGCTGTGCTGCTGGCCGGCATCCTGCGCGGGCTGCTGACAGTAATCCGCCGACTCGTCGCTGGCCGCGTATCGCTCGGCGTTGAGTTTGACCTGCGAGCGCGGATCTACGCTCACTTCCAATCACTCGAGTTGGCCTTTTTCGACCAGCAGCAGACCGGCCAGTTGATGAGCCGCGCGACGGTCGACCTTCAGGCAGTCAGGTTTTTCCTTGGCTACGGCCTTGTCTTCCTGATTCAGGCACTGCTGACGATCACACTGGCGGCGGTCGCAATGTTCCTGACCGACCCCTTGCTGGCAGCTCTGTCACTGGCGCCGGTGCCGTTCGTGATCATCATCGCCTTCCGCTACGGACGCCGATCACGGCCGGCGCTACAGGAGGTGCAGCAGCGTGTTGCCGAGCTGACGGCCGAAGTTGAGGAGAACATCGCTGGCGTGCGCGTCGTTAAGGCCTTCGCGGCCGAAAAGCGCCAGCGCCTGAGCTTCGACTACCGCGTTGGCCGCGTCTTCGACCAGTCGATGGTCTCGACCAGACTGACCGCCTTCTATGGCCCATTCATCGGCTTCCTGCCACAGGTCGGACTTGCCGCGGTGCTGTTCTTCGGTGGCCGCCAGGTAATCAACGGCAACCTCTCAATCGGCGGCTTTTCCGCTTTCTATACCTACCTGTTGATGCTGATCGCACCGATGCGCACCTTCGGCATGATGCTCGGGCTGTCGCAGCGGGCCACCGCCTCGGGCGGGCGGATCTTTCAGATCCTCGACCGTCAGCCCGAGGTTACGGGGCGCCCTGGCGCCGGCGCCTTGCCCGAGGGCGGCGGCCGGGTCCAATTCAAGTCGGCGACGCTGCGCTATCCGGGCGCCTCGCGTGACGCTCTGCATGAGATTGAGCTGAATGTGCGGGCCGGATTGACAGTTGCCTTGGTCGGTGGCACCGGGTCAGGCAAGAGCTCGCTCGTTCAGCTAATCCCACGCCTCTATGACACAACGTCAGGCGCCGTGCTGGTCGACGGCGTCGACGTTCGCGACGTTGACCCGGCGCTACTGCGCAGCCAGATCGCCGTTGTCAACGACGACCCCTTCCTGTTTTCGACCAGCGTCCGCGACAACATCGCCTACGCCCGCCCCGACGCCAGCGACGCCGAGGTGGTGGAAGCGGCAACGCGAGCGCAAGCGGCATCGTTCATTGAACGGCTGCCCGATGGCTTCAACACAATCGTTGGCGAGCGAGGCCTGACCCTGTCCGGCGGCCAGCGCCAGCGTTTGGCGATCGCCCGCGCGCTGCTTGCCGACCCCCGGATCCTGATCCTTGACGATGCGACGTCAAGTGTCGACGCCTCAACCGAACAGCAGATCAAAGCGGCGCTGCGCGAAGTGATGGCTGGGCGGACAACTTTCGTGATCGCCCACCGCCTTTCAACGATCGCGTTGGCGGAGGAGATCGTGCTGCTCGAGGACGGCCGGCTGGTTGCCCACGGCGACCACGCGCACCTACTGGCGGAGAGTGACCTTTACCGCCAGATCGTCGAGAAGGGGCTGCCAGACCAGGTCTTCCTGACGCGCAAGCCAGTTGAGAGCGAGGTCCCGGGGCTATGAGCAAGAGCCAGCGCCAAGAGATGGGGCTGACGCGGCGCGAGGACGTGCGTCGTCGGCTCGAAGGGACCAGCGGCCGCGGCCGCAAGCTGCGCGGTCTGGCTGGCCTGATGCGTCCCTACCGCAGACGCGTGATCCTGATGTCGACCGCGCTCGTGATCGGCGTCGCAGCATCGCTGGCGCCGGCCCCATTGGCCGCCAAGGCGATTGACGGCGGCATCATTCCCGGCAACCTGACGGTCCTAAACCTCGTTGTCGTTGTCTACCTGATCAGTGTGCTGCTGGTCTGGGGCTGCTCCTACGCGCAAACCTTCCTCGTCGGTTGGGTTGGACAACGGGCGCTGGCCGACCTGCGGCGGCGAATCTTCGCTCACCTGCAGCAGATGCCGGTCGGCTTCTATGAACGTCGCTCAGCCGGTGTGCTGATCAGCCGGATGACAAATGACGTTGACGCACTCAACTCGCTTGTCACCGACACGATCGTGACGCTCTTCCAAGCCTCGCTGACGTTGATCGGCTCGATCGTGATCTTGCTGCTGCTGGACTGGCAGCTGGCGCTTCTTGTCTTCCTTATCTTCCCAGTGATGGCGGTCGCCTCACTGCTGTTCAGGATCGCCAGCGCCGACGCCTATAAACGCACGCGCGAGACGATCGGATCGCTGACCGGCTACCTGCAGGAGACGCTGTCCGGCGTGCGTGTCGTGCGCGCATTCGCGCAGGAGCCGGCCCACCGCAAGCGGTTCAGCGTTCTCAACGAAAGCAACCGCTCGGCCAACATGACGACCGTCAACCTGAACGCCGTTTACTTCCCGGCGGTCGAGCTGGTCGCCGCGCTGGCGGTCGTAATCGTGATCCTGTTCGGCGGACTCCAGGCGATCGACGGGAAGGTAGAGATTGGTGTTCTGGTCGGCTTCATCGCTGCGCTGAACGGCTTCTTTGATCCGATCACGCAGCTTTCGCAGGTCTACACGACGTACCAATCCGGAATGGCGGCGCTCGACAAGATCTTCGAACTGCTCGACACCGAATCCGACCTTGTCGACGCGCCCGACGCAATCGAACTGCCGCAGATTAAGGGCGAGATCCGCTTTGACGACGTCAGCTTCGCCTACCAGCCACGTGTCGGCGCCAGCGGCGACGCCGATGCGGTGAGAACGGCGCTCGACAACGTCAGCGTCACGATCGCAGCGGGCGAGACGGTCGCACTGGTCGGCGCCACCGGCGCCGGCAAGTCAACCTTTGCCAAGCTCGTCGCCCGCTTCTACGACCCGACCAGCGGCGCCGTCAGTGTCGACGGCCACGATCTGCGGAGCGTGACAATGCACTCGCTGCGCAGCCAGATGGGGATCGTGCCGCAGGAGGGCTACCTGTTCAGCGGCACGATCGCCGACAACCTCGCTTTCGCCCGTCCCCAGGCCTCGCGCGAGCAGCTCGAAGACGCCGCCAAGGCGGTTGGTGCCTGGCCGTTCATCGAATTGCTGGAGGACGGCCTCGACACACAGATCGGCGAGCGCGGCGCAATGCTGTCAGCCGGGCAGCGGCAGCTGCTCGCCTTTGCGCGCGCACTGGTCGCAGACCCTAGAATTCTGATCCTTGATGAAGCGACCGCAAACGTTGACATTCACTCCGAACTGGCGATCGAGCAGGCGCTGCGCCGGCTGCTGGCGGGACGAACAGCGATCGTGATCGCTCACCGCCTTTCGACGATCCGGCAGGCCAGCCGGATCCTCGTCCTTTCCGACGGACGCGTCGTCGAACAAGGCGACCATGACTCGCTGCTGGCGCTGAACGGCGCCTACTCCGACCTTTACAGCGCCTGGGCCGAGCAGGCGAGCGCCGCTTGACCACAACGCAGAGTTGGAGCGAGCTCGACGGTGGCAGCTTCCTGATGGGCAACCCGCGCGGCGATGGTTACCCACAGGATGGCGAAACACCGGTTCACGAAGTAACGCTGAGCGCTTTTGCAATAGCGCCGTATCCCGTCACTAATTCCCAGTTCGCCGATTTTGTCCAGCAGACCGGCTACTGCACCGACGCCGAGCAGTTTGGCTGGGCGCACCCGGAAGGACCGCAGAGCGACATCGCTGAGCGCAGTGATCACCCCGTCGTCCAAGTCAGCTGGAACGACGCTGCCGCCTACTGCCGCTGGGCCGGCGCGCGGCTGCCAACCGAGGCTGAGTGGGAGTTCGCGGCGCGCGGTGGCCTCGATGGAATGGCATTCCCGTGGGGCAACGAGCTGGAACCCGGCGGTATCCACCGGATGAACGTCTTCCAGGGGGAATTCCCGGCCGAGAACAGCTGCGCCGACGGATTCGCGGGAACCTGCCCGGTCGGGTCGTTCCCAGCGAACGAATACGGGCTTTACGAGATGACCGGAAATATCTGGGAGATGTGCTCGGACTCTTACCACGCTGAGTATTACGCGGCCAGTCCGACGCTTGACCCGACTGGGCCGGCGCTTCCTCCCGACGCGCCGCGCGTCCAGCGCGGCGGCTCGTACCTCTGTCACGCCTCCTACTGCAAGCGCTACCGCGTCGACGCGCGCAGCCACAACACGCCCGAAAGCGCTGCCGGCAACCTCGGCCTGCGGCTTGTGCGTGATGACGCGGCGACGTTAGATCCCGGCGATGGCCAATAAGCAGCAAGACGGCGCAGCGGGGCGCGTTGAAGCGATCTTCATCACCGCCGCCTCGCAGGCGCCGATGATCGAATGCCGGTCGGTCAAGGCAATCACCGGCTGCGGCCTGGAGGGCGACCGCTACTGCATCGCCAAGCCGGGCGAGAAGAGCTTCGCGAACCTGACGCTGATCGAGCAGGAAGCTTACGACCATCTCGCGTCGATTGATCTTGAGCTGCCGACCAACGCACTGCGACGCAACCTTCTAACGAGCGGGATACAGCTCAGCGCGCTGGTCGGCCGCGAGTTCACGGTCGGCAATGTCCGCTGCCTCGGTAGCGAACTGGCCGAGCCCTGCAATTACATCCAAGGGCGCACGCTACCCGGCGTGTTGAAGGCGATGGTCGGGCGCGGCGGCCTGCGCGCACAGATCCTTGACGGCGGGCTGATCTCAGTTGGCGACGCCGTCAGCAGCTAACGGCTAGGATTGAGCGATGCCTGACAACGGACCGATCGCCGCCAGCCCCAACCTCCCTTGGACCGAAGGGCTGAGCTACAGCCAGGCCGTGCGCGCCGGGAACCTGGTTTTCGCCGCCGGTCAGGGCGGCTTTAAGGCCGACGGCTCGCTTGACGGCGACTTTGAGTCGCAGGCTCGTCAGGCGCTAGCCAACGTTGAGGCCGCGCTGGCCGTCTTCGGCGCCAACCTGCAGAGCGCCGTCAAGCTCACCGTCTACCTCGTTGACGGCGATGATTACGGCAAGTACAAGCAGCTGCGCGAGGAGCTGTTTGACGCTCCCTACCCGGCGTCAACGCTGCTGCTTGGAACGCCGGTCTTTCCCGAGATGCTGATTGAGATCGATGCCGTCGCATCGCTCGCTGGTCCACGTCAGCCGCCGGTCGCAGGCTCGCGATCCCGCCAGTAGTGGCTGACAGCGATCGCTGTCGTGCAGGCGATTACACCAACCGTGTTAGCAATCATCATCGCCGGATTGCGGAGCGCAATCCCATAGGCGAGCCAGGCGGCGCCGCCGAGCCAGAGTAAGCCGAGGAAGGGCATGCTGATGTCGGCTGAACTTTGCCTTCGGTGAGCACGGAGCGC
>JBCJUC010000005.1:0-79997 GCA_039744075.1 Solirubrobacteraceae bacterium | reverse complement strand
CGGCGCCTTCAGCACCGTTGGTGGCATCGCCCGTAACCGTGCGGCGGCGGTAGGCACTGACGGCGCCCTCAGCTCCTGGAACCCGAACCCGGACAACGCCGTGCAGGCGATTGGGGTGTCAGGTAGCAACGTTTACCTTGGCGGCTTCTTCAGCACCGTTGGTGGCATCGCCCGTAACCGTGCGGCGGCGGTAGGAACTAACGGCACGCTCGACCCCTCCTGGAACCCGAACCTGAGCAGCACCGTGTACGCGATTGGGGTGTCAGGTAGCAACGTTTACCTTGGCGGCACCTTCACCACCGTTGGTGGCATCGCCCGTAACTATGCGGCGGCGGTAGGTACTGACGGCGTCCTCACCGCCTGGAACCCGAACCCGGACGACGGCGTGAACGCGATTGCGGTGTCAGGTAGCACCGTCTACATTGGCGGCGACTTCAGCAGTGTTGGTGGCGAAGAGCGTAACTTTGCGGCGGCGGTTGGCACTGACGGCACCCTCAGCACCTCCTGGAACCCGAACCTGGGCAGCTACGTGATCGCGATTGGGGTGTCAGGTAGCAACGTTTACCTTGGCGGCGACTTCACCACCGTTGGTGGCATCGCCCGTAACTTTGCGGCGGCGGTAGGTACTGACGGCGTCCTCACCTCTTGGAACCCTGACATGGACGGCGGCGTGTTCGCGATTGGGGTGTCAGGTAGCAGCGTCTACCTTGGCGGCGAGTTCAGCACCGCTGGTGGCATCGCCCGTAACCGTGCGGCGGCGGTAGGTACTGACGGCACGCTCAGCTCCTGGAACCCTGACCTGAACAGCAGCGTGAGCGCGATTGCGGTGTCAGGTAGCAACGTTTACCTTGGCGGCTACTTCAGCACCGTTGGGGGCATCGCCCGTAACTTTGCGGCGGCGGTAGGTACTGACGGCACGCTCACCTCTTGGAACCCGAACCTGAACAACGGCGTGTACGCGATTGGGGTGTCAGGTAGCAACGTTTACCTTGGCGGAGCCTTCAGCACCGTTGGTGGCATCGCCCGTAGCTATGCGGCGGCGGTTGGGACTAACGGCATGCTGCTCGGCGAATGGCCCACTCTGCTGCCCCCCATGCTGCTCTCTGTCACGAAGTCCGGTAGCGGCACGGGGACGGTTGCCTCGTCACCAGCTGGAATTGATTGTGGCTCAGACTGCTCAGAAAGCTTGCTGGATGGAACATCGGTCACGTTGACCGCAACTCCCGCCACCGGTTCATCGTTTACTGGCTGGAGTGGATCTGGATGCTCGGGCACTTCAACATGCACGGTGGTAATGAGCGAAGCGCGCGCCGTGAACGCGGAGTTTGCTGTTGTGCCGCCAGGAAGCTTTAATTTGGCGGTCTCGAAGTCCGGCACTGGCGCGGGAACGGTTACTTCTTCACCGGCTGGAATTGATTGTGGTTCAGACTGCTCAGAAACCTTGGTGGACGGAACATCGGTAACGCTGACCGCAACACCTGCTACCGGTTCGTCGTTCACTGCTTGGAGCGGGTCTGGATGTTCGGGGAGTTCAACGTGCACGGTGGTAATGAGCGAAGCGCGCGCTGTCACTGCACAGTTCACCGCCAACGCGCCCCCACCAAAGCCATCGAATGTTTTCCCGACACCGAAGGTGAAGGCTGGCGGATCCGCGTTGAGCTCAAGTGTGCGCGTCCCTGGGCGTGGCACGATCACTCAGCGCGTTACGCGCAGTTCAAACCTCGCCGCCGTTCTGACGGTCTGCAAAACAAGCGGGAAGGCCACAAAGGCAGGGTGGGTGAAACTGACCTGCAAGCTGAGCAAGGCAACGCGCGCAGCGCTTCGTAAACGATCACTGCGTGTCAGCGTGAAAACCACGTTCACGCCGACCGGCGGCCGGCCAGCAAGCAAAACGCAGGTCGTGACGCTCAAAAGCCAGCGCCCGCCGCCCTACACCGGCTAGAGGCCCGTTCAAAACGACTGCTGGAGGCGAAACCAGCCGTGCCCATCACTGGCCTGAAGCTCCGCGCTAAGCAGCTCAGGCCTACAGGCGTTTTGCAAGTTATTGCGATCTGGCCCGGCACTCACAGGGTTCTGGTAGCTTTCCACGATGATCCGCAGCCGCAGGTTTGAGCGTCGTTTCGCCACCGTCGTCGTTGCCTCGATTGTCGCGTTGTTGTCGTTCGCGTCGGCCGCGCAGGCGATCGAGCGGATCTCTGTGGTCCCTGGCTTCAACGGGCCCGTCAACGCAATCAGTGAGCCGGACAGCAACGGCACCCGCTACCTCGGCGGAAACTTCAGCGCGTTCCAGCCATGGGCCACCGGCAGCGGGGCGCTAACGAGCAATACGAGCGGCGCAGTGGATCCCTCATTCCCGAAAGTCAACGGCAGCATCCGTGCAACAGCAGCCGACGGCTTGGGTGGTTTCTACATCGGCGGCTTCTTTACTTGCATCGGCCCGAACACCAGCGGCCTCTGCGACGGGAGCGATGATGTTGTCCGCAACAATGCGGCGCACATCAACTCTAACGGCTCAGTCGACCCCGACTGGAACCCTAACCTGAACAACGCCGTGCTCGCGATTGCGCTGTCAGGTAGCACCGTCTACCTTGGCGGATACTTCACCACCGTTGGTGGCATTGCGGCTGAATATGTGGCGGCGGTTGGGACGAACGGCATCCTCGACCCCGACTGGAACCCTAATCTGAACAGTTACGTAACAGCGATTGCGGTGTCAGATGGCACCGTCTACCTTGGCGGTTGGTTTACCACCGCTAACGGAGGTGACACTCCCCGCAGCAAGGCGGCGGCAGTAACCACGGCCGGCACCATCACCTCCTGGAACCCTAATCTGAATAACGACGTGCTCGCGATTGCGGTCTCAGGTAGCACCGTCTACCTTGGCGGCTACTTCAGCACCGTTGGTGGCATCGACCGCAACAATGCGGCGGCAGTCAACAACACCAACGGGGCTGTCATCGAATGGGACCCTAACCCGAACGACAGTGTGAACGCGATTGCGCTGTCAGGTAGTACCGTCTACCTTGGCGGCCAGTTCACAAACGTTGGTGGCACTCTCCGCAGCAAGGCGGCGGCGGTAGGAACTAACGGCACGCTCGACCCCTCCTGGAACCCGAACCTGGACAACACCGTGAACGCGATTGAGGTGTCAGGTAGCAACGTCTACCTTGGCGGAGCCTTCACCACCGTTGGCGTCATCGCCCGTAACTATGCGGCGGCGGTAGGCACTGACGGCACCCTCACCTCCTGGAACCCCAACCTGGACGAGGGTGTGCGCGCGATTGCGGTGTCAGGTAGCAACGTCTACCTTGGCGGAGAGTTCACCTCCGCCGGTGGCACTCCCCGTAACTATGCGGCGGCAGTTGACGCGGACGGCAACCTCACCTCCTGGAACCCTGACCTGAACAGCTACGTGCGCGCGATTGCGGTCTCAGGTAGCAACGTCTACCTTGGCGGATGGTTCACTAGCGTCGGTGGCACCACCCGTAACTATGCGGCGGCGGTAGGAACTGACGGCACGCTCAGCACCTCCTGGAACCCTGACCTGAACGGCTACGTGTACGCGATTGGGGTGTCAGGTAGCAACGTCTACCTTGGCGGACAGTTCAGCACCGTTGGTGGAATCGCCCGTAACTACTCGGCGGCGGTAGGAACTGACGGCACGCTCAGCTCCTGGAACCCTGACCTGAACAGCACCGTGTTCGCGTTGGCACCGTCAGGTAGCAACGTCTACCTTGGCGGAAACTTCAGCACCGTTGGTGGCATCGCCCGTAACTTTGCGGCGGCGGTAGGCACTGACGGCGCCGTCAGCTTCTGGAACCCGAACCTAGACAACAGCGTGCAGGCGATTGGGGTGTCAGGTAGCACCGTCTACCTTGGCGGATGGTTCACCTCCGCCGGTGGCACTCCCCGTAACTATGCGGCGGCGGTTGACACGGACGGCACGCTCACCGACTGGGACCCTAACCTGAGCTCCGACGATGAGGAGGATGTCAGCGTGAGGGCGATTGCGGTGCTGGGATCAACCGTCTACCTTGGCGGCTGGTTCGACACCGTCGGCGTCGGCGAGGGTACCACCTCCCGCAACAATGCGGCGGCGGTAGGCACTGACGGCAACCTAACCTTCTGGAACCCTGGCTTGAACAGGGGCGTGCTCGCGATTGGGGTGTCAGGTAGCACCGTCTACCTTGGCGGACGCTTCACCACCGTTAGTGGCGCCGCCCGCTTCCGTTCAGCGGCAGTTGGAACTAACGGCACGCTGCTCGGCCCATGGCCCGGGCCGCTAGCGACAGACATTCAGCTCTCTGTCACGAAGTCCGGTAGCGGCGCCGGGACGGTTGCCTCATCGCCAGCGGGCATCGACTGCGGAGCAACTTGTTCAACGACCTTCGCGTCTGGAACATCGGTCACACTGACCGCAACACCAACAACCGGTTCATCGTTTACTGGCTGGAGTGGGTCTGGCTGCTCGGGCACATCAACATGCACGGTGACAATGAGCGAAGCGCGCGCCGTGAACGCAGAGTTTACTGCTGCGCCGCCACCGCCACCGCCCCCGCCAAAGCCATCGAATGTTTTCCCGACACCGAAGGTGAAGGCTGGCGGATCCGCGTTGAGCTCAAGTGTGCGCGTCCCCGGGCGTGGCACAATCACCCAGCGCGTTACACGCAGGTCAAACCTTGCCGCCGTGCTGACCGTCTGCAAAACGAACGGGAAAGCCACAAAGGCAGGGTGGGTGAAACTGACCTGCAAACTCAGCGCTGCAACGCGCAAGGCGCTTCGCAAACGATCACTACGCGTCAGCGTGAAAACAACATTCACGCCAACCGGCGGCCTGCCCGCAAGCAAAACGCAAACCGTGACGCTCAAAAGCCAGCGTCCACCGCCCTACACCGGCTAGAGGCCCCGGGGCGGGCGCCCGCCCACTACCCCACGCAGCATTCGTCGTCCTTCGCTGTCTCCGGTCGGGACTGAACCGGTGGGGTGGGGGTGAAGATTAGGCGCTGGCGGCTAATCGGCATGTGACCCCGCTTCGATCTGTCTGGATTTCGGCCGCCGCGCTGCTGACGCTGCTGGGAACCCTGCTGTTCGCGGCCGGTGCCCAGGCCGGCAGCTACGAGGTCCGCGCCTGCGATGAGCGGATGGTTAACCGCGCTTTTGTTGCCAGCGGAACGGCAATGGTTGCCGCCGACGCTTCGTGCAGCGCAATGCCGTTCCTTGGGATGCGGGTGCGCAACAGTCTTGGCGCTGGCAGCGCCGCCGCGTTCAGCTGGGGCGCGCTGGAGGCGAGCGCGCCGGCCGGCAACGTGATCACCTCAATCCGTGCTCAGGCCACCGCCTACGACCTGAAGGCCGCCGCCAACATCGAGGGTTGGCGGGCCGGGATTGCTGATGACAGTGGTTACCGCTGGTGCGGGATGCCGATGTCCTGCGCTTGGAGCGGCGCTCCGGGCGTCTCAATGTCGCTGACTGGGCTGGCAACAACAAAGCTGCGACTGCTGGTGATCTGCGCACTTGGCAGCGGCTGCCCGCGCAACGCCATGCATGCGACAACGACGCTACGCGACGTGATTCTTGAGCTGCGCGATGACAGCGCGCCGCGGGTCGGCCCCATCGGCGGCGCACTCGCCGCCAGCGGCTGGGTTGCCGGGCGCGCCGCCGGCTCTTTTGAGGCCTCGGACAGCGCCGGCATTCGCCGCGCCGCGCTGGTCGTTGACGGCGCGGCGGTCGCCGCGGCTGAGCATCAGTGCGATCAGTACGCAATGGCGCCTTGCCCAAATGGCGGCGTGGACGGCGCCGTTGACACCAGCCGCCTTGGCGACGGCCAGCACACGCTGACGGCGCGCGCGGTCGACGCCGCCGGCAACGTAAGTGAGCAGCAAAAGCTGCTGAAGGTCGACAACAATGCGCCGCTCGTTGACCGTCCCGACCCAGCCGCCGGGTCAGGCTGGAGCGCCGACCCGGCGCCGACCGTCGGCGTCGCTGCGCGTGACGGCACCGGTGGCTCCGGCGTGCAGTCGCTGCGCTGGGAGCTCTGCCGCGTCGATCGCAGCGATTGCCGCAGTGGTATCGCGCCCGACGCCGCCGCACTGAAGCCGCCGCTGCCAGCGCCTGGCGAGTGGCAGCTGCGCGTCGCCGCCAGCGACGCCCTGCGTGAAGGCCCGATCAGTGACTGGTCGGCGCCGCTGCGCTACGACCCGGCGGTGCCTGGCGCAGCGCGGCTCGACAGCGCTGCGCGCTGGAGCGACGGACGCAGCCCGGTTGCCGTCACGCTGGCCCCGACCGCGGCGCCCGGGCCGTCCGGGATTGCCGGCTACGCCGTCAGCAGCGATGGCAGCGAGCCGGAGGCTGCGATCAGTGCCAGTGGGCAACACCCTGTCGTCTCGCTGAACGGGCTGCCGGAGGGTGTGACGAGCGTTGCTGCGCGGGCGATTAGCGGCGCTGGCGTTGCCGGCTTGGATGTCGGTCGCCTTGCGGTTGGGATCGACCGCACTGCGCCGACGCTGACGCTGGCGCTAGCCGATGGCTCGCAACCGGCGCGCGAGGAGTGGTTCCCACGCCCGATCGAGCTGCTCGCCGCGGCGACCGATCAGGCAACGCTCTCCGGTCTTGACGCGGCGCCGGCCGACCAGCCGGTCACCAGCGGCGGTTACGTCGAGTACCGCATCGACGATCGCGAGCCGCAGCTGGTGCGCGGCGCCAGCGCGCCGATTTGGATAAGCGAGGACGGCATCCACTCGGTCACGGCGCGCGCCGTTGACGTTGCTGGCAACGTCAGCGCGGCGCGAACCGTTAGCTACCGAATCGACCGCCACCGCCCGAGCGGTGCGCTGCTGCGCCCGGTCAGCGCCGACCCGCGCCGCCTAGCGGCAAGCGTTGATGAGGGCTGCATCGCCTCAGCCGTGCTGGAGCTGCGCCGCAGCGGCCAGCACAGCTGGGAGTACATCGAGGGCCATGTCGGATCGCGCGAGGTATCGGCCCTAGTTCCCGATGACCGGCTGCCGGCCGGCACGTATCAAGCGCGGATGCGAGTAACCGATTGTGCCGGCAACGAGGGAATGATCCGCAAGTTCGCCGACGGCTCAGCCGGCCTGATCACGTTGCCGTTGCGGATGGCGCCGGCGCTTAGCGCCGGACTCGTCGGCGGCGACCAGAAGGCCCATCAACGACTGACCGTGAAGTACGGCAGGCCGGTGACGATCACAGCGCGGCTGACCGACGCCGACGGCTTGCCGATGGCGTCGATCGACGTTGAGCTGCGGCAGCGGATCGGCGCTGGCAGCTGGCGGCCGCGCGCCGCGCGAACAACCGGCAGCGATGGCCGCGTCAGATTCACGTTGCCCGCCGGACCGAGCCGCGCGCTGCAGCTGGCGGCTGAGCAGAGCATCACCAGCACCGGCGCGCGCAGCGCCGTTCTGCAGGTCGACGTGCCGGCAAAGGCGACGATTAAGGTCGCCCGTCGCTCGCTGCGCAATGGCCAGGTGGCGCACTTCTCAGGCCGACTCTATGGTGGCTACCTGCCAGCGAAGGGCCGAGAGATCGAGCTGCAGGGCTACAACCCGCTGCGTCGCCGCTGGCAGCCGATTCGCACCGAAGGGCTGCGCTGCGACCGGCGCGGTCGTTGGCGCGCCGCCTACCGCTTCACGGCAACGTTCGGTCGCACTGTCACCTATCGCTTTCGCGTCCGCATCGCGCCGCGCCCCGACCATCCCTTTGCCGAAGGGCACAGCGGCAGCGTCGCCGTCAGAGTTCGTGGTTAGGCAGTTGGCTAGGCAGCGTCGTGCAGAGCGTTGATCCGCTCCAGCGTCGCCAGACGCGAGAGGGCACGCTTCTCAAGCCGCTGCGCCTCGGCCGTGCTGACACCCAGACGACGGCCAGCCTGCGCCGTCGTGTGCGGTGACTCACCACGGCGACCGAAGCGAAGCTCAATCATCTGGCGCTCGGCAGCGGGAAGCTCCTCAAGCGCACGGTCGATCTGCTCGGAGACATCGTCGTCGCCAACCTGCTGTTCAGGCGTCGGTGCGTCGCTGTCGAGCAGCTCACCAAGGCTTGCGGAGTCGTCCTCGCCAACGCGGGCGTCGAGGCTGGCAGGCTTCGTGTCGAGCTTGCGCAGGCGCTCCACCTCTTCCGGCTCAAAACCGGTTTCGGCGGCGATCTCTTCGGCCGTCGGGTCGCGCTCCAGCTTTGCTGCCAGATCGGCGGCGACGCGCTCAACCTTGCGCGTCTGCTGAGCGACATTGGCGGGCAGCCGGACGGTCCGGGCCGTGTTATCAAGGCCGCGCTGGATCGCCTGACGGATCCACAGCGTTGCGTAGGTTGAGAAGCGGAAGCCCTTGCGGTAGTCGAACTTCTCCGCTGCGCGGATCAGCCCGATCATTCCTTCCTGCACAAGATCCGACATGCCGAGGCCAAGCCCCTGGTAGCGGCGGGCGATCGAAACGACCAGCCGCAGGTTGGAGTTGATCATCAGCTCCTTCGCGCGCAGGTCACCGCGCTCGATCCGTTTTGCCAGCGCAAGCTCCTCGCTTGGGCGCAGCAGGCGGTACTGCGACGCACGCCGCAGCAGCTGATCAACGGGGTCGGCAACCGTGGTCGGCTCGCGAACCTCGTCGGGCAGTGAAGATGAGATGTTAATTGTTGATTCCATATCCGATTCCTGTGGTGGGAATTCTAGCGTAAATTCGTTGCGCGTGCAACCTCGTCTTGCACTGCCCTTCGATTACGCCCGAGAACTAAGTATCACTATGGTGGTAAAGAGATCCTGAAGATCTGACAAATCTCTTATTCACCGCGAGTTGACTACACCCTCTACGGACGAACGATACGCCTAGATCGCTAATTGTGCCTAGCCCTGCAAGCTGGCGTCCAGCCGTTGGGCTCAGCGCGGCGTCGCCGGCATCTGTGGCGGTCGCCGGCATCTGTGGCGGGATCACCTGCGTCTGGGGCAACCGGCGCTAATGTGAGGGTCGTGAGCGATGCTGTATTGATGGTACCCCGATCCACATTGGCCCGATGACGCTTCGGCTCGCGCCATTCTGCGCGGCCGTGCTGATCGTCCTTGGCTCGTCGTCAACGGCGTCGGCGGCGGTCACTGTGCCCGACCCGGTAGCGCCGAGCCTCAGCCTCGCCTCAACCGCTGCGCTAATCGACGACACGCCGGTCTACGCCAAGCCGGGCGCCGTCAAAGCGAAAGCGACGGGCACACTTGAGGCTGGCGCCTGGTTCAGCGGCAACCGGGAAGTACTACTGGTGCTCGGCTCAAAGCGCGACCAGACAAGACGACTTTGGCTGAAAGTGCGCTTGCCATCACGGCCAAACAGCAGCTCAGGCTGGATCCTTGCCAGCCACGCCCAGCTCGGCCTGACGAAGGTTCGGGTGGAGGTGTCGCTCAACGCGCGGGCGCTGCGGCTGCGCAGCGCCGGCAAAGTGATCTTTCGCACACGGGTAGTTGTCGGTAAGCGCTCCACACCCACGCCGCGCGGCAACTTCGCGGTCTCGGAGCGGGCCGATTCACTGCGCGGCGCGACGATCGGCCCGTTCGCGTTGGCGTTGACGGCCTTCTCCGAAGTGCTATTTAACTATCAAGGCGGCCGCGGCCAAGTGGCAATCCACGGCCGCGCAGGTGCACTGCTGAACGATCCGCTCGGCAGCGCCGCCTCACACGGTTGCATCAGGCTCAGTAACAACGCGCTGCGGCTGGTGGCGCGCTTTGCGAAGGCCGGGACGCCGGTCAGCATCGCGCGCGGCTGGCCCGCAGCGCCGCGCGGCAGTTGATTAGCGTCACTCCAGCGCACCTTGCTGACGCTGTAGTTACTCTTGCCTGATGGGCATTTCGCGCACTTCTTCAACGGTTGACCTGCGAACCTTCCTCGGCGCCGCTGCGGCAGGCGTTACGCGCAAGGCCGACGTTGTGATCGTTGGCGCCGGCTTGGCCGGACTGACCGCTGCGCGGCGGCTGCACGCAGCGGGCCATAGCGTGATCGTGCTCGAGGCCCGCGACCGTGTCGGCGGCCGCACGCTGAACGAGCCGATCAACAGCTTGGCGATCAGCGAGCGCGGCGGCGAGTACGTCGGCCCGACCCAGGACCGGATCGTGGCGCTCGCCAAAGAGGTCGGCGTGAAGACCTTCCCGGCCTACAACCTCGGCTCCAACGTGCTGATCGCCAGCGGCGAGCGCTCGCTCTACCCGGCCGTACCCGGCCTGCCGGAGAAGCCCGAGATTGCTGCCGGCATCGTCAAGGCGCTGGGCCTCGATGTCGAGGCGGAGAAGGTGCCGGTCAGCGCGCCTTGGAGTGCGCCCAACGCCGCCGCCCTCGACCGCCAAACGCTGGGCGACTGGGTTAACAAGAACATCCCGCAGACCGGTGCGCGCCGCGTCTTTCAGGCCACAATCAACTCGATCTGGGGTGTCGACGCCGACCAGCTTTCGATGCTGTACGTGCTCTTCTACATCGCCTCGTCCGGCGACGAGAAGCACGCCGGAAGCTTCGGCCGTCTGATCAGCGTTCAGGATGGTGCGCAGCAGGATCGCTTCGTCGGCGGCGCGCAGCTGATCAGCGAGAGCCTTGCCGACGAGCTGGGCTGGTCGAAGAAGGGCGCCGCTGGCCGCGACGTTCGCGTGATCGGTAGCGCCCCGGTACGCAAGATCATTCAGCGTTCTAGCGGTGTGACTGTTGTCGCCGATGGGGTCACGGTCGAGGCCAAGCAGGTGATCGTCACAACGCCGCCGGCGTTGGCGGCGAAGATCGCCTTCTCACCAAAGCTTCCGGCAGGCAAGAGCTCGCTGCTGCAGGGGATGACGCCGGGCAACCTGACGAAGGCTGAGGCCGTCTACGAAACGCCGTTCTGGCGCGAGGACGGGCTCAGCGGCCAGTCGGTCAGCGATCTCGACATTGCGACCGTCACGTTCGACAATTCGCCGCCCGATGCCAGCCTCGGGATGCTTTTTGCTTTCGTTGGTGGCAGCATTGAGAAGAACTGGCGGAAGTTGAATGCCGCGGATCGTAAGAGCGCGGTTCTGAACAGCTTCGCCGCCTTGTTTGGCCCACGGGCGCTGACGCCGACAAGCTATTTCGAGCAGGACTGGGACGACGATCAGGAGTGGTCGGGCGGCTGTCCGGTTTCGCACACGCGGCCCGGAGTGCTGTCGAAGTACGGCAAGTACCTGCGTACCGCCCACGGCCGCGTCCACTTTGCCGGCACCGAGACATCCGACTACTGGTTTGGCTACATGGACGGCGCAGTGCGCTCAGGCGAGCGCGTCGCGACCGAGGTCGCGAAGGCGCTGCGCAGCAGCTAGCGGTTGTTTCAGATGCGTACTCTGCTGATCGACAATTACGACTCCTACACCTACAACCTTTACCACCTGCTGGGCGAGGTGAATGGGACTGAGCCGCTGGTCGTGCGCAACGACCAGTGCAGCTGGGGCGACCTGATCGCCAGCGAGCAGTTCGACAACGTTGTGATCTCGCCCGGCCCCGGCCGGCCGGAGCGGGCGCGTGATGTTGGCATCTCGCTGGCGGCGCTCGACCAGGACGGGATTCCGGTGCTGGGCGTTTGCCTTGGCCACCAGGCTCTGGCGCATGTCTGCGGCGGCACAATCGACTATGCGCGCGAGCTATTCCACGGGCGACTGAGCGCCGTTCAGCACGAACAGGATGGCCTCTTTGCGCGGCTGCCGCAGCCGTTCATGGCGGTCCGTTACCACTCGCTCGTGATCAGTGAAATTCCGCCGACGCTGCGTGTTACTGCGCGCAGCCGTGGCGGCGTCGTGATGGCGATCGAGCATCGTGAGCGGCCGCTCTGGGGCGTTCAGTTCCATCCTGAGTCGGTCTGCACGGAGGACGGGCGCAGACTGATTGAGAACTTCCGTGACCTTTCACTCGAGCGGATCGGCGCGCCGCAGCGGCCGGCGCGCCCGGCGCGCCCGGCGAGCACTGAGGGCGCCGTCGTCCCGCCCGTCGTCCCGCCCGCCGACTCGCAGATTGAGGTACACCACCTGCGGCTGCGCGACTGGTGCGAGCCGCAGGTCGTCTTCGAGCAGCGCTACAGCGACCGCCAGCACGCGATCTGGCTGGACAGCGCGCGGGCCGAGCCGGGGTTGGCGCGCTTCTCATTCATTGCCGCGCCGGACGGGCCGCTCGGCCAAATCGTTAGCGCCGACAGCGCAGCGCAGACGCTTCGAGTGGAGCACGCCGACGGCACAGTTGACGAGCATTCGCAGAGCATTTTCGACTACTGCGCAGCCGAGCTGGCGCGGCTCAGCGCTGAAGGGCCGAAGCTGCCGTTCGAGTTCATCGGTGGCTTCGCCGGTTATCTCGGCTACGAGCTTGGCGGCGAGTGCGGCAGCGGCGCGGTTCACTCTTCGCCGCTGCCTGACGGCGGCCTGCTGTTCTGCGATCGTGTGATCGCCTTCGATCACCATGAGCGCCGCGTCCACCTGCTGGCGTTGGCTGACGCCGCCGGTAGTGAGGCAGCCGAGCTGTGGCTGAAGACGACAACGGCGGCGCTGCGCGACCTTGTGAGCAAGAAGCCCGAGCCGCCGACCGCGCCCTCTGAGCAGCCGCTCTTCACGGTGCGCGAGGAGCGCGCCGCCTACCTTGAGCGGATTGCCGAGTGCCGCCGGCTGATCCACGAAGGCGAGAGCTACGAGGTCTGCCTGACAACCGAGCTGACAAGCCCGCAGACGGTTGACCCATTGGCCACCTACCGTCGGCTGCGGGCCGGTAACCCAGCGCCCTACGCGGCGCTGCTGCGCTTCGGTGAGCTGTCGGTGCTGAGCTCGTCGCCGGAGCGGTTTCTCAGCGTCAACGGCGATCGCGTGGTCGAGTCAAAGCCGATCAAGGGAACTGCCGCGCGTAGTGACGATCCGGCTGAGGATGCGCGCCGTGCCACTGCGCTGCAGGCTGACGAAAAGTCACGCGCCGAAAACCTGATGATCGCCGACCTTGTGCGTAACGACCTCGGCCGTGTTTGCGCGCTTGGCAGCGTTCATGTTGCTGCGCTGATGGTGGTTGAGCGCTTTGCGACCGTCCACCAGCTGGTGTCGATCATCCGCGGGCAGCTGCGCAGCGACGCCAGCGCGATCGACGCGGTACGCGCCTGTTTTCCGGCTGGTTCGATGACCGGCGCGCCGAAGCTGCGCACGCTGGAGATCATTGACCGGCTTGAGGATCGCCCGCGCGGCGTCTATTCCGGCGTGCTTGGCTACCTATCGGTCAATGGCAGCGCCGACCTCAGCGTCGTGATCCGCACATTGGTTGTAACGCCGACCGGGATGTCGGTCGGCGCCGGCGGCGCGATCGTCGCCGCCTCCGACCCTGATGGCGAGTACGAGGAGATGTTGTTGAAGGCGCGGCCGCTGATAGAGGCGGTCGGTGGCACGATCAAGCCGAGCCCGTCGCTGGCGCCGGCGCCGTGACTGAACTGCTCGGCTGGGACAGCGCGCAGGCCAGCTGGGTGCCGCTGGCGGCCGCCGCCGACGCTCCGGACTTGGCCGCCGACGGCGCCCCGGCTGCCGCCGAGCCGGACTTGGCCGCCGACGGCGCCCCGGTTGTCGTGGCCGACTCGTGGCTGGTCGCCGACGGCCGCGTGCGCCGGCTCGACCTGCACCGCGACCGCTTCACGCAGAGCGCGCTGGAGCTGGGCGCCGACGCCGCGCAGCTCCGGCAAGCGTGGCGTCAGCTGCCAGCGCTGCTGCCCGCTGACGGTCGCTGGTTTCCGCGGATCAACATGCTTGGCAGCGGCGCGCTGACGCTGACGCTGCGCCCGGCGCCAGCAGCACAGGCGAGCGTCGTCGCATGGCTGTGCCCGACGCCCGACCGGCGCCGCCTGCCGCGCCGCAAAGGGCCGGAGCTACAGATGCTCGGCGAGCTGCGCGACGAGGCAGCGGCCCATGGCGCCGGTGAGGCGCTGCTTGCCGACGCCGACGGGCTGCTGCTGGAAGGCGCCTATTCAAGCTTGCTGTGGTGGGAGGGCGAGAGGCTCTGCGCCGTACCGGATGAGTCACCGGTATTGCCCGGCATCACGCGCCGTCTGCTGCTCGACTTGGCTGAGCAGAACGCCGTCAGCGTTGACTACAAGCGGCCGTCGCTCGCGTCGCTGGCCGGCAAGGAGACCTGGCTAGTCAGTGCGCTGCACGGCATTCGCGCCGTCAGCGCCTGGGCTGACGGCGGGCCAACGGCCGGCGCGTCGAGCCGCGCACCGGCCTGGCAGCAGCGCCTGACTCAGCTCCAGGGGTAGGGGCTGTTTGATACCGGGTGCAGCTCGCCGGTTGCGAATCGCTCGTAGCTGAACGGTGCCAGCAGCGTTGAATGCTCACCGCTCAGCACGCTGGCGATCTCGTGGCCAACGGCCAGCATCTTGTAACCGTGGTTGGAGTCGGCGGCGACGAAGACGTTCGGCGCCATCCGGTCAAAGACCGGGAAGTTGTCAACCGTAAAAGCGCCAACGCCGCCGGAGCGGGTGTCGATGAACTTTGAGCTGGTGCCCTCAAAGCGCTCCATGCAGTGCGACAGCGAGGCCGACCACATGTGGCCAAAGTCGTCGTCTACTGTGCCGGTCGGGTAGGGGTCAACGTCAAACTCGTTGCCCAGCTGGAGCGGCGCTGCGCCGCCCTGAACACTCGTTCGGTCGGGCTTGAAGTAGACGCCCCACGGCTCGTCGGTGATCAGGATGCCGTCGTCGTCGTGCAGCGGCGCGTCGCTGTCAACGTGCAGGACCGGCGAGAGCTTCCCGTCGGCCGTGTTGAGCGTGTCGGGCGGCACGCCCAGCTCACCTTCCTGCAGGTACCAGTAGGTCCACATCGGCAGGTCCTCGGCTAGCGACCCGTCGGGCTGACGGACGTCGAGCCGGGCGGGCAGCTCAAGCATCTCCCACAGTCCGGCGATCCACGGACCAACCGCAACGACGACCTCCTTGCCGATCGCAATATCGCCCGCGCTGGTGGTGACACTTGTCACGGCGCCCGATCCGTCGCGCTCGAAGCCGGTCACTTCGACGCCCTCAATGATCGTCGCGCCGGCGGCGCGGCCAAGCTTGGCCAGGCCGAGCATCGACTCCATGTTGAAGGCGAAGCCGCCAACATGCTCGTGCAGGCAGACCGTCAGCCCGGCGGCGCGCCAGTCGGGGTAGAGCGTCTTCATGTGGGCCATAACGTCGGCCTCACCGGTGTGCAGCTCGGATTTGTAGCCGATCCGCTGTTGACGTTCGAAGACCTCTTCCAGGTCGCCGCGCTGCGACTCCGGTCCGAGTGCGATGTAGCCGGAGCTGTGGTAGTTCAAGGCGTCAGCGTCGGCCTCCCACATCTCAACGCAGGCGGCCATCAGTTCGGACATCGCCGGCTGGTAGTAGTTGTTGCGCACGACGCCGCAGGCGATCCCGGAGGCACCTGAGCCGACGCTGCTCTTGTCGATCACGAGTACCTCTTCGCCGCGTTCGGCCAGCGAGCGTGCGGTTGACAGGCCGTGGACTCCAGCGCCGATAACTAGGTAGTCGACTGAGGCGGGCAGACTGGCGGACATTGAACGGTCTCCTTGTGTTGTTGCCGTAGAGGCAATACCATTGCCTATTGTGTCTACCGACTCTACAAGCAACTCGGACGAGAAAGCAACGGCGCTGCGCCCGGTTGCCGGTGTTGCCCGTGCGGCAATGCTGCTCGATCGCCTGGCCGCAGCCCCGGACGGCCTTGGAACCAATGAAATCGCCCGTCAAATCAGCGTAAATCCGAGTAATGCGTCACGCCTGCTCGGCACGCTGCAGGCCGCCGGGTTGGTTGATCGGGCCGCCAGCGACGGCCGCTGGCGGCTTGGTCTGCACCTCGTCGCGCTCGCCGACCGTGCGCTCGCGGCGCTCGATGTGCGCGAGCTGGCACGACCCGCGATGCGGCTGCTTGCGGCTGAAACGGGGGAGACCGTCACGCTTTCAGTCTCGTCTGGCGGCGAGTCGGTGACGGTCGAGGTTGTCCCCGGCGCCGGCAGCGTCGTCAGCGTCGCCCAGCTCGGCCGCCCCAGCGTCGCCCACGCGACGGCGACCGGGAAGGTGATGTTGGCATTCGGTGATCTGCCGCTGCCAGGCGGTGAGCTGGAGCCCTACACCGCTCAGACGATCACCGACCGTAAGCAGCTCGCGGCAGAGGTCAAACGGGCGAAGGCCGCCGGCTACGGCGAAGCGGTCTCTGAGCGCGAAGTTGATCTTGTCGCTCTGGCCGTGCCGATCATCGGCGCCGGCAAGCGGCTGATTGCGATCCTCGGCCTGCAGGCCCCGGCCTCGCGGCTGAATCAGGCGCGCCGCGCTGAGCTAGTTCCGGCGCTGCGGCTCGCTGCCGATCAGGTTGTCGCTGCGCTCGGCGCCGCGCCCCGCTAGTGCGGTGGCGCGCCGGCGCGCCGGCGCCACGTGGCGCCGCGAAGGCTCAGTGGCCCTCCGGCGCTTCCCAGCCCTCAAGCACCGGCGGCACGTAGTTGGCGCCGACCGTCTTTGAGCCCTTGACCCACGGTCCCAGCTCGGGCTGCGCAAACTTTGCGTAGCGTTCCTTCAGCACAGTGCCGTACGAGTTGCCGGACTGCAGGTGCTTGATCAGCACCTTGCGGGCAATCTCATCCTCGCGGCCGGCCGGGATCTCGTAGTAGATCTTCAGGAACGAGTTGGAGTAGCGGTCGAACACGGCCGGAGTCCCGTCCTCCTCCAGCATCGTGATGTCCTCAAGCCAGTTGATGTCGCCGCCCGGCGTTGCCTGATCAAGATCGATGTCGTCGATCACTGAGATATCTTCCTGGTAGGCGAACCGCTTGCCGGTCAGGTACTCAGAGTCGATCGAGAAGATCTTCTCAGGGTCCTTGCGGGGGTTGGAAACGCTGTGATCGTTACTCATCTTCAGTCTCCTGTTCAGTCCTGTGAGGCGACTACGTGGCCGGGCTGTCCAACAACTGTCTGAGCCTGGCCTTCGAGGTGGCTTTCGAGCATCCGCTTCATCTCTTGCAGCGTGCGGTCCTCGGTGACGCCCGGGATGTACTCGGTCCCAGCCAACGGCACCTTCGCCATCGCTGCCGCTTCAACAGTCAGCGCGCAGAGGTCCTCCGGCTCAAGGTTGTGAATGTTGGTTTTGCCGCAGGCACGTGCCAGCATCTGGACTTCCAGCGTCAACGTGTGGAGGTAGTTGTAGACCCTCTCCGCCCCCTCATCAACATCGAGCCGTTTGCGCAGCTCGGGGTCCTGAGTGGCGATGCCGACCGGGCAGCGACCTGTGTGGCAGTGGTAACACTCGCCTGCTTCGACGCCGTGCGCACCCATGTAGTCGGTGACGCCCTCGATCTCCTTGTTGCAGTTCAGCGCGATCAGCGGGCCGTAACCCATCGCGACGGCCTTGGCGCCAAGCGACAGGCACTTCGCGACATCGCCGCCGTTGCGGATGCCGCCGGCAACGACGAGGTCGATCTCGTCGGCGAGGCCAACATCTTCAAGCGCGCGGCGAGCCTCCGGGATTGCCGCCATCAGCGGAATGCCGGTCTCTTCGGTCGCTAGGTGCGGCCCTGCGGCGGTGCCACCCTCGGCGCCGTCGAGGTAGATGATGTCGGGCCCGCACTTGGCTGCCATCCGCACATCGTCGTAGACGCGCGCCGCGCCGATCTTCAGCTGGATCGGCACCTCGTAGTTGG
Organism: Solirubrobacteraceae bacterium; assembly: GCA_039744075.1. Classification (GTDB taxonomy): domain Bacteria; phylum Actinomycetota; class Thermoleophilia; order Solirubrobacterales; family Solirubrobacteraceae; genus F1-60-MAGs163. Next base: position 62,346 of record JBCJUC010000005.1, on the reverse strand, counting down.
TTGCCTCGCGCACCTCCTGAATCTTCAGCGAGAGGTCGTCCGGACCAAGCCAGTCGGGGTGACGCGCCGGTGAGCGCTGGTCAATACCGACCGGCAGTGAGCGCATTTCAGCAACCTGCTCGGTCACCTTCTGGCCCATCAGGTGGCCACCAAGGCCGACTTTCGCGCCCTGGCCGATGAAGAACTCGATCGCGTCAGCCAGCATCATGTGATGCGGGTTGAAGCCGTAGCGGCTTTGGATCACTTGGTAGTACCACTTGGTCGACAGATCGCGCTCCGGCGGGATCATTCCGCCTTCGCCCGAGCAGGTCGCCGTGCCGGCCATCGAGGCCCCCTTGGCGAGCGCCATCTTCGCTTCCAGCGACAGTGCACCGAAGCTCATTCCGGTGATGTAGACCGGAATGTCGAGCTCGATCGGGTTCTTTGCAAAGCGCGCGCCGAGAACCGTCTTCGTCGTGCACTTCTCGCGGTATCCCTCAATCACGAAGCGCGTCAGCGTGCCGGGCATGAACATCAGCTCGTCCCAGTGCGGGATCTTCTTGAAGATCGAGAAGCCGCGCATCCGGTAACGGCCGAGCTCGGCCTTCATGTGGATGTCGTCAATCACCTCAGGGGTGAAGATCAGGCTCTTGCCGAGCCGTGTGTGCTTGGAGGGGGCGTTTTCGTCAGCCATGGTTTCTCCTAATACCGAATCAGAGGATGAGCTTGCGCTCAGAGGGCTCGAGGTTGTCGTAGTTGTAGAGCTTCTTGCCGCAGACAAACTTCTGCAGTTCCGGCGGCGAGCCGAGCTCGTAAAGACCCATCTTGCGGGTCACGAACTCAATGTCCTCGTCGGTCATTTCGCCCGGTACGCAGTCGGCGCCAAGTGACTTCACCTTGCCTGCCACGTACAGGGTTCCCTCGTACATCGAGTCGCCAAGATGCGGCCCGACGTTGCCAAGCAGCAGCTGGCGGCCACGCTGCATCATGAAGCCGGTGCTCGACCCTGCATCGCCGGTGATGATGATCGTGCCACCCTTCTGGTCGATCCCTGTACGGGCCCCAACACGGCCCTTGATTACAAGGTCACCGCCGCGGATTGCTGCGCCTGTCAGCGATCCTGCGTTGCCGTTGATCACAACAACGCCGGCCATCATGTTCTCGCAGGCCGACCAGCCGACGCGGCCGTTGATCGTCACTTCCGGGCCGTCGATCACGCCGCAGGCGAAGTAGCCGAGGCTGCCTTCGAAGGTGATCTTGCAGCGCGTCAGGATGCCAACGCCGAGCGAGTGCTTGCCGCCGGGGTTGAGGATTGTGACCTCTTCGATCCCTTGCTCATAGACGAGCGAGCGAAGCTCAAGGTTGATCTTGCGTGTCGTCAGCTCGGCGGCGTCGATTGTCGCCTTACCGTCTTTAACTACGGCAACGCCAAGCACGGTGTCGTCAACCTCGACCAGTCCGCGGGCGTCATACGTGATCTGGCTCTCGCCTGTTACCGCGTCCACACCATCACCTCTCCTTCGAATGGGTCATAGGTTTCGATTTCGCCGTCAACTGCCGCGCGGATTGCGATCTCCTCCGAAGCGACGGCGATGATGTCGTCGCTTTCGTAGAGCACGAGCGGCTTCGCTGCCAGCTCGTCCTTCGCCATCCCGAGCGAGTCTGCAGTCACGCAGAGGTATGTGAAGACGCCGTCCAGCTCCTCCATCGACTGGTTCATCGCGTCCTCCAGCGATGCGCCGTCCGCCATCCGCTCTGCCAAGTAGACGGCGATGATCTCGGAGTCGCAGGCCGACTGGAAGCGGTGACCGCTGCGCTCGAGCCGCCGCCGCCAGTAGAAGTAGTTCGTCAGCTGACCGTTGTGGACGACCGCTATGTCGGAGAACGGGTAGGCCCAGTAGGGGTGAGCGCCGGCGATATCAACGTCAGATTCGGTCGCCATCCGTACGTGGCCGATCGCATGCGTTCCCTCGATCTTGTCGAGCTTGTACTTAGCGGTGACGGTCTCGGCGTCGCCGATGTCCTTGATGATCTCGAGCGAGTGGCCGAGCGACAGCACCTGCGTGGCGCGGACCGACTCAACTTGATCGGCCAGCGACTTCAGGTCGCCGTCGTAATCGAACGTGAAGGTTGACGTGTAGTCGGTTGTCTCGTCGATCTCAGTGACGCTGGCACCGACCGCGCGCAGCTTGCCTTCGACCTCTGTGCGACGCGCCAGCAGTCGCGCGGCGAAGTCAAAGTCGCGCGTGTCGTTGGTGTCAGCCAGCGTGATCCGCATCTTGAACGACTCTTGCGGCGTGCCGTACAGCGCGTAGCCGGTCGAGTCGGGGCCGCGATGCTTCATCGACTGCAGCATCTTCGTCATGTCTTGGCCGACGGCATGGGGGCCGTCGCGGTAGATGATTCCTGCGATTCCGCACATTTTCTAAGTCTCCTGTTGAAGTTGGTTGAGCGGTTAGGGGAGGTACTCGAGGTATTCGTCGCGCTCCCAGTCGGTGACCGAGGCCAGGTGGCGCTCCCACTCATCGCGCTTGTAGTGGCGGAACACCTCGTACAGACGACCAGGCATCGCGCTCTTGACGATCTCGTCCTTCTCCAGCTCGTCGAGCGCCTGCCCCAGGTTGTCCGGCACCTTCTCAAGCTCCGCGCCGGCCGCCAGCAGCTCGTAGGTGTTGCCAACCTGCGGCGGTCCTGGGTCGATCTTGTTGCGCAGGCCGTCAAGACCGGCGTTGAGCAGCGTCGCGACCGTCAGGTAAGGGTTGCAGGACGAATCGACGCCGCGGTACTCAAAGCGGCCGCCGCTCGCTACGCGCACCGTGCAGGTGCGGTTCTGCCAGCCCCAGTTCTTGTAAATCGGGGCCCAGAAGCCGGTGTCCCACATCCGCACGTATGAGTTGACGGTCGGGTTACCGACGCACATCAACGCGTGGAAGTGTTCCAGCAGCCCGCCGAGGAAGTGGCGGCCTGTGTCGGAGAGCGATGCTGGCCCGTCCGGGTCGTGGAAGACGTTGTTGCCGTCATCGTCGACCAGTGTGAAGTGGTGATGGTGGCCGTTGGCCGAGACGCCGGTGAACGGCTTCGGCATGAAGGTCGGCAGCAGGTCATGCTTGCGGCCGACCGCCGCGCAGATCTGTCTGTAGGTGGTGATGTTGTCGGCCGTCTTGACCGGGCGGTCGAAACGGAAGTTCAGCTCCAGCTGGCCGGGGGCGTCCTCATGGTCGCCGTAGCTCATGTCGAGGCCCATCCTCTGGCCGTAATTTACGACGTCGAGCAGCACCGGACGCAGTTCCTCGAACTGGTGGATGTGGTAGCAGTAAGGCTCCGTGACGCCGGTCGGGATTTGGCCCGGCTGCGGCTTGTTGAGCCACATCATCTCCGGCTCAATGCCGATCAGGAAGTGCAGACCAAGCTCCTTCTCGAAGCGCTCAACGACCTGCTTCAGGTTCTGCCGCGGATCGGCGTCCATTCGCTCGCCGGTCTCAGTGTCGTAACAGTCGCAGTAGACGCGGGCTACTCGTTCATCCCACGGCAGCACACAGAAGGTGTCGAGGTCGGCGATCGCGGCCAGCTCGGAGTCGTTCGGCTTGAAGCCGATGTACTCGCCGTGGCGGTCGGTGAACAGGTTGGCGGTTGCGCCGTAGACCAGCTGGTAGCCGCGTTCGGCGACCTGCGGGAAGAATGAGGCGACGACGCCCTTGCCCAGTACGCGGCCGGTGACCGAGACCTGCTGGAAGTAGATGTACTCGATTCCTTCAGCCTCAATCTTCTTCGTCAGCTCTTCGATCTTCTCACGCCGCCCTGGGGCGTTACGAGCCTCTTCAAGCGTTGCGGGCGTCGCGGTTGAACGCGGCGTTGCCAGCACATCGCTGACTCCTCCACCCATCTTCACTCCGTTTACTTCAGCCATAGCTCGTATCCCTCTCCCCTGTTGAAATGTCTATCCGGCAAACGATCGAGCGCGATCATGGCGCACTTGAACGTCATCAGTCAAATTCGTACAATCGGCACCTTAGTCACGCGCGCCGGTTTCAGCTGGCCGGTCTTTTGGGGGGAGCGTCGGCAGCTCACTGAGCCATTGGGTGCGGTTGCCGTCCTTGTCCCAGAGGATTGGGAAGTAGCTCTGATCCATCGTCATGTCGCCGCGGCGGCGGTAACGCGAGTGGACCGGGTCGGCGCCGACCGGATCAAACTGCGCGTCGGAGCGAACCATGTGCGTGACCAGCGCACGGCGATCTATTTCAGCTTCGTTGACGCCGGAGCCGTGGAATACCAGCGAATGGTGAATCGACGCGCCTCCCGGCTTGACGACGACCGGCGTGCGCTCGGTCGAGGCGCCCTGCGGCGCCGCCGCAATCGCCGGTGCCAGCCAGTCGTCGGGGTCATGGAAGTCGCCGCGCGAGGGCGGCATCTTCGGCCATTTATGCGATCCAGCGACGTACTCGATCGTGCCGCCCTGAGCAAACGTTTGGTCGAGCGCCACCCAGACGGTGATCATCTCGGCCGGGTTTATGTAGCCGGCGTATGAGCCGTCCTGGTGCATCCCAAGCGTGCGCGCGCCGGGCGGCTTCCAAAGGCAGTTGTCATGCACGATGCGGGTTCCGTCCCAGCCGGCCAACTGCGCGGCAAGCCGACCGCTCTGCTCGCTCAGTACCTGCGCCGCGATCAGTTCGTCGGCCTTCCAGCCGTTGCAGATCTGACGCGTCTTTGTCTCCGCGTCGCGGCCCTTCACCCAGTTCACCTCATCGGGGGCGATCCCGGTCGCATACTGGCCGGCGAAGAGTGCGTCAAAGCGCTCGCGCAGCAGCATCACGCTCTGCTTAGGGATGAATCCCTCTTCGATGATTAGGAAGCCGTTCGCGTTGAAGTCGGCGACCTGATCGTCACTGAATGAGTCGATCATGTCGGCGATTGTCGCACAGTCGCAGCGGCTTCTGAAGATCCGCCGCGGCCTAGCCGCTGATCCCTTTGAACAGCAGGTAGGCGCCGAAGAACAGCAGGAATCCGCCGCTGATCACGCGCTGATGCTTCTTCGTCTGCTCGTTCAGCCACTTCAGTGCACGGTCCGACTGCTTCGGCGCGGCAAACGTGATCAGCGGCGGCACTGTTGCGCTGACCGTCACGATCAGCACGATCAGCGCCAACCCTAGGCCGTCGACCGCGACGCCACTCTTGCTGACGACAAGTGCCTTGACCGAGGCGGCGACCAGCGCGAGCGTCTCAATATTTGCGGCCATCAGCCCGGCTCCGAAGCTGAACTCGTAGAACAGCGAGCGTTGCTTTTCGGGCTTTGGCTGCTTCGGCTTGGGCTTCGTGAAGAACGTCTTCGCCGCCGCCAGCAGCAGGATTGCGCCGATCACAATGTCGATCGTTGATTCACCTTTAGCGTCGTGGTGCTGCGTACCGACCGTCTTGTTCAGCAGCAGCAGCAGCGCAACGGTGATGATTGACAGCGCCAGTACTTGGCCGCCAGCAAACGCCAACGCCTTTGCGCGGCCGCGACCGGGCTGGCTGAGCAGCAGGATCGAGACCGTCAGCGGGATTGGGCTGACGGCAGCGCCGAGCGCGAGGATTAATGATTGGCCCACGCTGGCAAGACTAACCGGCGATCGGCCGGAGGCGACGACGCGCTGCGGTGGCCGCGGCGCTCTGCTGGCGCACCGCCGGTATCGGGCGCGTTAGGCTTCCCCGGCGGCGCTGACCTTGCGCCGCTGGCCCTTGGAGGAGTCGGTGCTGAAAGTTCGCTTGGCAGTTGTTGGACCTGTAGTCGCCGCGCTGCTTGCCGTTATCGGCGCAGCGCCGGCCGGCGCTGCCGCCGCAATGACGGCCTCCGGCAGTATCGGCCAGGCCTACGTGTTGGGCGCCGGCAAAGGTAAGTCGCTGACTTTGATCAACGCCCGCGGCCGCAAAGTTGCGAAGGGGACTGCCGACCGGTTTGGCAGCTTCATCTTCCAGAACGTTGCCGCCGGTCGCGGTTACAAGGTGCGCGGCGCAGCGACCAGCAAAGCGTTCAAGGTCTTAAGCACCAAGTCCAACCCGCCGGCCGCCTTCTTCCGTGGCATCAAGCTGAAGCAGGGCCTCAACTACGTCAAGGTTCGCGACGGGGTTGAGATCGCGATGACGGTCCGCCTGCCGGCCGGCAAGACGCTGGCCGACGGCCCGTTCCCGACCTTGATCGAGTACTCCGGTTACCAGACCGCAGCGCCGCACGACCTGCTTGGCTCGCTCGGTAGTAATGACCCGTTGGCGCCTGCCACATCGACCGCTGTTGGTGCGCTGATCGCGCCGCTGCTCAACTTCGCTGTCGTCAGCGTGCAGATGCGCGGATCGGGTTGCTCCGGCGGCGCGTTTGACCTCTTTGGTCTGCCGACAACCTATGACGGCTACGACGCTGTTGAGACGGTCGCCGCTCAGTCCTGGGTAAAGGGCCGCAAGGTCGGCATGGTGGGGATCTCATTCTCCGGCATTACGCAGCTGTTCACAGCCGGCACGCAGCCGCCGCATCTTGCCGCTATCTCGCCGATGTCTGTAACCGATGACACCTACACGGCGACCGGCTACCCCGGCGGCATCAACAACTCTGGCTTTGCTCTGTCATGGGTTAAGGAACGGATGGCCGACGCCGTTCCCGCGCCGGAAGGCGGCCAGCCGTGGGCCAAGGCGTTGGTTGCCGCCGGCGACGCGCACTGCATCGCCAACCAGAAGCTGCGCTTGCAAACGCGCGACGCCGTCAAGCTGATCGACGCCAACCCGTTTCGCACCCCCGCTGAGTTTGATCACCGCGCGCCGGGCGCCTGGGTTGGCAAGATCAAGGTGCCGACCTTCTTGATCGGCCAGTATCAGGATGAGCAGACCGGCGGTCACTTTGCCGAGAGCCTCGGCGCGCTGGCGAAGAACCCGAACGTCTGGATCACGATGCAGAACGGCGTTCACGCCGATTCGCTCGGGCCGTCAACGTTGACCCGCTGGATCGAGTTCCTAAACCTGTTCGTCGCCGACCGGATCCCGGCGGTTCCGCCCACCGTGCTGGCGCTGAGCAATCAGCTCTACAACCTGCTGGCCCAGGCGCCGGCCGCGCCGGTGCTGCAGTCGCGCTTTGCCGGGCAGAGGAATGTTGCCGCCGCGAAGGCGACCTTCAAGCGCGACCCGCGCGTGCGGCTGCTGATGGACAACGGCGCCGGCCCGCAGGGGCTCGGCTCGATCGGAGCAACTTGGGAGCTTGGTTACAACGCTTGGCCGATCCGCGAAGTGAAGGCCGCCACCTACTACCTCGGCGCTGACGGTCGACTGACGGCCGCAAAGCGGGCCGGGGGATCCTCGGCGCAGTACACCGCCGACCCGTCGGCCCGTCCGGCGCAGACGCTTTACGCCGGTCACGGCGCAGGCGACGACTGGAAGGCCCAGCCCAACTACGACTGGGCGCCACTGGTGGCCGGCAAGGGGCTTGGCTACGTCACTGCGGCGCTCCGCGCCGACACCGTTATTGCGGGCACATCGAGCCTTGATCTGTACCTCAAGAGCAGCGCGCCGGACACCGATCTGCAGGTCACGCTGAGCGAGGTCCGTCCCGACGGTAAGGAGACCTACATTCAGAACGGTTGGCTGCGCGCCTCGCATCGCAAGCTTGACGCCAAGCGCTCAACCGCGCTTGATCCGTGGCCGACCCACCTGAAGGGCGACGCGGCGGCGCTGCCGGCCGGCAAGTTTACGCTTGTGCGCGTGCCGATCTTCCCTGTGACGCACGCCTTCCGCGCTGGTTCGAAGATCCGCGTGACGGTGCAGGCAGTCGGCGGCGACCGGGCAATCTGGAAGTTCACGACGCTCGATACGGGATCAACGCTGAACACGATCGCGCTGGGCGGCGCTAAGGCCTCGAAGCTGCTGCTGCCGGTGATCGCCGGGGCGACGGCCAAGCGAACGCCGCTGCCGGCCGCCACGGCGCTGCGCGGTCAGCCAAGCCGCAGCTACCTGCCGGCAGCCAACGGCGGCTGAGCGGGTCGTCGCACGCCGACCAGCTGGCTGCTTGCCGCTGGCCGGGCGTGACGCCCGATTGCTGCTGCGCTAACTGCCTGCTACTGCACTGCGCAGGTGATCGTGATCACTAGCTTGACCGGGCTGGTGAGGTCCGACGTCTGGATCGTTGCGTAATAGGAGCGGCTGCCGGCTGCGCCCTGAGCGGTGATCTGTGCGCCGCTCATTGCACTGCCGCCACCATCGCCTTTCAGCACGGCGTTCCCCTGACCGCCGGTGCAGCTGCCTGCGGCCCAGTTGACCGTGTAGGTCCGGTTCGAGTCGCTCGCCAGGTTGAACTGCTTGACGATCGACGAAGGTCCCGGCGGTACCGGTGGTACCGGTGGTACGGGCGGTACCGGTGGGTTGTACTTACCAATCGTCAGGACAACATTCGTGCCCTCAACAACCGTGTTGCCCGAGCGCGGGTTCTCCGCAAGCACGATCCCGTTCTGCGAGGCGCTGCTTACGGTTCTGGTCGCGTAAACGGCGTTAAGCCTGGCATTTGCCAGCGTCCTGGCACCCTGCGACTGGGTCATTCCGACCGCGTTCGGCACGCTGACCTTCTTCGGCGCGCGATCGATCACAATCTGAACGCTCGAGCCAAGTCCGGCTCGCGTTTCGCCCAGCGGATTCTGCGAAAGGACCGAGCCCGGCGTCTTGTTGGCCGTCTGGAAGGCGTGGTGAACGCGGAAGCCGAACTTGGCCAGCGTTGAATTAGCGTTGTTTTCAGAGAGACCGATCACGTTCGGAACCGTCACCTGCTGCGGACCCTTGGAAACGTTAAGCGTGATCTTCGTGTCCTTCAGTACCTCGGTGCCGGCGGCCGGGTTGGTGCTGACCGCGTATCCGGCCTCGTGGACCGAGCTGAACACTTCAACAACCACTGGCTTGAAGCTGGCGGCCGTCAGTTCCTGCTCAGCCCGGTCGGCTGCTGCGCCGGCCACGTGAGGGACAATCCCGTCGCCTGGACCGTTGGAGACGGTCAGAGTGACCGGGTCGCTGGTCTTCTCCTCGGTACCACCAACAGGGTCCTGGCTGAGTACCTCGTTGTTGAGGCGCTTTGACGTAACGCGTTTGACGTCCGCCTTGAAGCCTTGGTCGCTTAGCAGCTGCTGAGCGACGGTCAGGCTCTGGTTGACGGTGTTCGGGACCTTGGCGGTCTTCTCGCCGCAGCCAGCGACTAGCAGCGCGAGCGCCACGGCAAGCGTTGCGATTCCGGCGAGGATCCAAGCGCTGTGGCGGCGGCCGCTGCTTGGGGCGGGGGCGGTGTAGCTACTGAAGGAAGTATTCATGAGCCATTAGTACCACATCGCGCTGCCGAATCCTGCCGCTGGCCGGTAGGTCGCGCGCCAGCTAGCGCTTTGACAATGAACCGACGCAGCGCCGTTCACTTCGGTGTAACGTAGCTTTTGATGTCGGTGATCGGCGTCCGCTCTACTACGTTTGGGAGTCCAAAAATGGTTCGTCGCCTTTCGCTTGTTCTCGTTATTGCCGCCGCTGCCGCGGTCGTCCCGTCATCCTCGGCTTTCGCCGCTGGCGGCGACGTCAAGGTGATGAGCCGCAACATCTATCTCGGCGCCGACATCGTCACCCTCGCACTCGCCCCCAACCTCGATGCTTTCAAGGTCAATGCGGCGGCGATGTACGTAAAGGTTAAGCAGACAAACTTTCCGGTCCGCGCCGTCGGCCTTGCCGCTGAGATCAAAGCTGCCAAGCCCGATCTGATCGGGCTGCAGGAATCAGCGCTCTGGCGTACCGGCCCGGCCGGCAGCGCTGCGCCGGCAACAAAGGTTGATTACGACTTCACGAAGTTGCTACTTGCGGCGCTGAAGAAGCAGGGGATGACCTACACCGTTGTCGTCAGCCAACAGGAGTTTGACTTTGAGGCGCCGACTACGACTCAGGACGTCCGCCTGACGATGCGTGACGTGATCCTCAAGCGCAAAGGTACGAAGGTTAAGACCGGCAAGTCGGCCGGCGCGCACTACAAGGAGATCGCAAAGATCCCTACACCGGCAGGCTTGGCGACCGTCTACCGCGGCTGGACCTCGGTTGACGCAACGATCGGCGGCCGTCCGTTCAAGTTTGTCAACACGCACCTTGAGGCCTACGGCGACGCGGTTCGCGCCGCTCAGGCCGGTGAACTGCTCGCCGCCGGCGGCCCGCTCGCCAGTAAGAAGAAGCCGGCGATCCTAGTCGGCGACCTGAACAGCGACCCATCCGCGCCGGGCGAGCAGGGCGACGCCTATCAAGTGCTGAAAACGGGCGGCATGATCAACTCGTTTGGTACGAAGCGCGCTCAGACATTCGGCCAGAACGAAATGCTGACTAACGGCCTGCCATCACCAACAGACGTATGGATCGACCACATTCTCTACCGCTCGAGCAAGAACTTCTCGGTCCGTAGCCACAAGGTTGTCGGCACGAAGCCGTTCCGCACAGTAGCGCCGCGCTGGTCGTCGGACCACATGGGCGTCACGGCAACGTTGCGCGTCAAGTAGGCGCGCAGCGGGCGGCTCTCTGGATGCCGCCGCGCTCCTCGTTGTGGTCTCAGACGCCGCCGGCGGCGTGGTCGCGTAGGTATTCACGCAGGTAGGGCAGCGTGAAGTCGAATGACCAACCAGACCACCGCGCTTTAGACTCGTTTAGCGAAGTTAGACTTCTTTAGCGAAGCCTGGGCCCAAGGCGCGCTGCCCAACTACAAGTTCAAGTCCCGCGGTATCTACGGGGGATCCCCCACTGCGGTGACCGGCGTGATCTGCACATACCGTTTCAACCGTCGGCGCTCCCGTAGCCGCGGTCTCGTGTTCTACCGCGTTCTCGAACTCGCCGCCGCCCACGAGCCGCCGGGTCAGACAACTCCGCTTAGATCGATACCCAAGAGATCAGAACCAGTGAATAGACGACGATCCCTGCTGCGAAGCCCAGCTCGCCGTGCAGCGAGTTAAGCGTCATCCCAACGCTTTCGACCAGCGAGATACTGACGAGCCCGACGATCTGCAGCAGCAAGGCAAAGCGCAGCGCGGTAACTATCTACGCGCCATCGCCGCGCTTTGTGAACGGGTCACCAAAGCGGTTGAAGAAGAGTGCTGTCTGCTGCCAGGCCCAGATGATCAGTGTTAGCTTCAGCATCAGAACGATCGCTGCCTCGACCGTCGGCTCGTGGCCAAAGTCAACGCCAAAGCTGAGGAAGGCGCCGATCAGCACGAGGTCGTAGAACAGCTCCGACTAGGCAGGTTTGTTCGACGCGGTGGAGGTCACAACCGTCGAGTTTGACGAAAGTCGGCGCCCGGCGCAGCCGGGCGGGGTGCCAGTTAGCATCACTACGCAGTGTCCGGATACCTCAAAAACTTGGCGCAGATAGTTACCGCTGTCGCCGCGATCATCGTGTTGGCAATCGCGTTTGGTCACGGCGCAGCGCCGCCGAACGCCGCTGCGGCCACCGCCACGCCGGCGCCAAGGGTCGTTGGCTGCACGCCGAAAGGCAAGCGTTACCGCGAGAACGGTTGGCGCGGGCGCCGCACCGTTGCACTGACCTTCGACGGCGGCCCGACCGCGCAGTACACGCGTCAGATTCTCGCCAAGCTGCGCGCCGCGAAGGTTCACGCGACTTTCTTTATCCGCGGTCAGTTCATCCACGGCCGCACGGCGATGCTGCGCGAGGAGATCGCCCAAGGCCATGAGCTGGCCAACCATTCGTTCAGTCACCCTCACTTTCCGCCCACCGATGATCTGCGCCGCACGACGCGGCTGATTCACCAGGCAACCGGTTACACGCCGTGCCTCTTCCGCGCCCCGTATGGGTCGATCGACAGCGCGCTGCTCGGCCGCGCTCGGCGGCTGGGGATGCTGACGATCGGCTGGGATGTTGATTCGTGGGACAGCCTTTACGACAACGTCAGCACCTCGACCGTTTACAGCCGCGTCGTCAATCTCGCTCGTCCCGGATCGATCATCCTGATGCACGACGGCGAGGGGTCACACCAAGCAACACTCCACGCGTTGACGCCAATCCTGCGCGAGCTGAAGCGCCGCCACCTGCAACCGGTGACGGTTTCGGAGCTGCTTGGGCTGCATCAGCGCACAGCGCGCTGAGCCTCAGCTCGCGTTGCCGCTGGCGCGCGCCGCAAACAGCTCTTCCGGCACGACCGCGAAGCAGGCACCGACGAGGAAGACCGGCTGCAGCGCGTGGACGAAGACCGTCATAATGACGTCCTGCACTGCGGGCGGCAGCGTCGAGTTTGACGAAAGTCGGCGCCCGGCGTACTGCGGCGCAACGAAGAGCGGCGCCCGCTGGGGCGCCGCTCAAAGTCACTTCGCTGGGCCGCCTGCGCGGCCGTTTCGCTGCGCTCTAGCGGCCGCGTCCACCGCGTCCACCACGATCACCGCGTCCACCACGATCGCCGCGTGGGCCGTCGTGGCGGGGGCCGTCAGCGGCGTCGTCTCCGGTGGCGTACTCGCCGGCGCTGATGCGCAGCGCCAGTAGCGTGCCGCCAGTGGCCGCGATCGCCTTGGCGCGGATCGCGTCGCCAACCTTCAGGTCGTCCAGCGTCACGCTGCCGCTCGCGTCGGTGTCCGGGATTTCCAGCTTCGTCTGCGCATTGACGGTTACCGTCTTCTGCGTCGCGTCGGCCAGCGTGATCGTCACGCTGTCTGCTCCAACCGCAGCGACTGTGCCAGCGATCTTCAGCGCTTCGACCTTGACCGACCGTGCCACGGTCCGGTCGCTCTTCAACAGCTGGATCTTCACCTTGTCGCCAACGAGAATGTCGGCCAGCGTCACGCTGCCGCTCGCGTCACGGTCCGGTGCACGCAGCTTCGTGTCGGCGTTGACGGTGATCGTTCTCGTTACCCCTGCTTTGTCGGTGATCGTCAGCGATGAGCTGCCAACGGCGGTTACTATGCCAACCGTCTTAGAGCCGCGCTTGTGAGTGCCCTTGGCGTTGATGCTCAGCGCCAGTAGCGTGCTGTCAGCGGCCGCGATCGCCTTGGCGCGGATCGCGTCGCCAACATTCAGGTCGGCCAGCGTCACGCTGCCGCTTCCGTCGGTGTCCGGGATTTTCAGTTTCGTGTCGGCGTTGACGGTCAGTGTCTTCTGCGTCGCGTCGGCCAGCGTGATCGTCACGCTGTCCTTTTCAACCGCAGCGACTGTGCCAGCGATCTTCAGCGCTTCGACCTTGACCTTGACCGACCGTGCCACGGTCCGGTCGCTCTTCGACAGCTGGATCTTCACCTTGTCGCCAGCGATAATGTCGGCCAGCGTCACGCTGCCGCTGGCGTCACGGTCTGGTGCGCGCAGCTTCGTCGCCGAGTTGACGGTGATCGTTTTCGTTGCCCCTGCTTTGTCGGTGATCGTCAGCGATGAGCTGCCAACGACGGTTACTACGCCGACCGTCTTAGCGCCGCGCTGATAAGTGCCTTTGGCGGCGAGCGCGGCGCTTGGCAGTGCCGCGAGGAGTCCCAGTGCGGCGACTGCTGCCGTGAAGTTCTTGATTGACATTGTGTAGTGCTCCTTCGGTGGGGTGGGGTGCGCTTCAGAACTAAGAACCGGCAGCGCAGCCAAACGTGACGCAATCCCCCCTGCAGCCCTGCGCCCGGCGCTGCTTGCGCGCCGGACACGCTCTGACGCCTGCGACGCAGCGTCAGGAGACGACGACGGTTCGCATCATTCCCGCTTCGGCGTGGTAGGCGTTGTGGCAGTGGAACACCCACCGGCCGGGGTTGTCAGCCACGAACTCGATCGCGACCTCCTGGTGCGGGGCGACGAGAATCGTGTCCTTCAGCGGGCCGGCTCCGCCGTTGAGTACGGGCCTGAAGATGAGGCCGTGAAGATGCATAGGGTGCGGCATCATCGTTCGGTTGCGCATCGTGAAGCGCACGCGTTGCCCGCGCTCGACCGTGATGTCCTTGCCCTTCGCGGCAGTCGTCCCGCCGACGGTCCACGTGTACGGCATCTTGAACCCGAGGTCGAGCCGGTGCTCGACGTCCGGTCTGCCCGCCGATGGCGCCGTGATGCTTCGCATGTCGCTGTAGCCAGCGATGCGACGCGGCATCGTGACCGGCGCTCCGGCCGCCGGTGCTTTCGCGGTGGAACCGTCAGGCCGGAGCAGCGCGACGGCGCGACCCCGCTGCCCAAGTGGAATCGCGACGACACGCCCGGGTGAGCTCCCCATCGGCACGAGCACGTCGTAACGCTCGCCCATTCCCATGACGACGCCGTCCGTCTGGACCGGATCGATCAGTTGCCCGTCCGTGGCGACGATCGTGATCGGCCTGCCGTCGACAAAGACCGCAAAGATCGTGTCGCTTGCAATATTCGCGAGTCGCAGCCGCAAGATCGATCCGCTCTTGCCTTTGACGACGAACGGCGCCTCGGCTGTTCGCCCGTTGACGAGGTAGTAGGGGTAGCGCACGTCGCCGACATCCATCTGCCCCGACGCCATCCCGTTCGCCAGCCCGGAGAGGGTCGACATTCCGCCGTGCTTCCCATTCAGCATCGTGAACCGGCCCGGGACCGGCCCGCTGCGCTCGCCCATCTCCATCTCGCCGCTGCTGTCCTCGCCCATGTCCATCTCGCCGCTGCTGCCCTCGCCCATGTCCATCCCGCCGCTGCTGCCCTCGCTCTTGTGCATCCCGTCCATTGCCGTTCCCCCGCTCCCGCCCATGTCCATCCCGCTCCTCTGCAGCTTGCGGAACTGCTCCTCCGGCGTGCCGGTCACGCCGTCGAGCCAGTCGTCGAGCATCAGCGTCGCCTCGTGGTCGTACCGGAGCGTCTCGTTGCGGGCCTCGACGATCAGCGGGCCGTAGAGCCCGCGGTCGAGCTGCACTCCGACGTGGGAGTGGTACATGTGCGTCCCCGCGTCGGGAGCGACGAAGTCATAGAGGAATGACTCGCCCGGCCCGACCGCCTTCTGGGTCACACCAGGGACACCGTCCATCGAGTTGTTCAGGCGGATGCCGTGCCAATGGATCGACGTGTCCTGCGGAAGGTCGTTGACCACGCGCACGCGGACGCGTTCACCCTGCTTGACGCGCACCTCGCGCCCGGGCAGGGCTCCGTCATATGACCAGGTCTGCACCGTCCGCGACCCCAGATCGACGGGCCCCGCCGTCGCACGAAGCGTGAGGTCAGCTGGGCCGGATGCACCGGCGAAGGTTGGGCCGGCCTGAGCGCCGTCACTCCCGGGCTTCAGCAACACGTAGCCACCGGCCGCGACGACTGCAGCACCTCCCGCGGCGGTCAGCAGCGCCTGACGGCGCGTGATGCGTGGGCTTGAGTCTGAGTCGTCGACCATCTCTAACCAGTTGTAAGTAAGCAGGCGAGGTTAATGCGCCGCTAAAGACTCACCCTCCGCGGCCCATGCCGCCCATCATCGCGGCCATCATGCCGGTGCACGCGCCCCTGCAGCCCGGCGCCGCTTGCGCGCCGCTGCTCAGTCAACGAAGCTGCTCAGTCAACGGAGTTTCAGCCGATTACGCTGTCGAAGAAGTCGATCACGGCGCTGTTCCGAAGCTGGGGCGCCATCGGCTCGCAGTGGAACTGCGCTCCTTGGGCGACCGTGAAGGTGACGAGTTTCTTGCGACGGCTGTGCGTCATTCCGTCGTAGAGCTGCTTGGCCTGCCCCGGGAAGAACTGCTCGATTTCGTTGTTGATCGACAATGCTGGCATCCGGATTCGCCCAAGCACCTTGCTGTTGTTGTACTGAACGATCGCCGTCAGTTTCTCGAAAAAAGTCCCGCCCGGATAGATCTCGAAGTGCTTTGCGTGATTGAACTTTTCGTTACTCGTCCCCTCGGCAACGAAGCCGGCCCACTGCGCATTGAGCTCTGCCGCTTTCCCTTCCTTGAACATCGCAAGCCAGAAAGCCGGCAGGCTGTCTGACCACGTGCTGGCGGCATCGACGACGCCAGGATCCATGCTGATTGCGGCCAGACGGCTTTCGTAGGCGGCCGCGCGCGGCACCAGCTCGCCACCGAAACTTGAGCCGGATAGGACGATTGCATCGCGGTCGACGTCAGGGCGCCTGCGCAGCCAGCTGACGATCGGTCGAATCACCTTTTCCCACTGCGGGACAAAGGTTTGATTCTTCTCGAACAGCATCCCGCCCTCGCCCGGCCCGTCGAAAATCAGTACGTTCCAGCCCCTTTGCAACGAGGCCAGTGCTCCAGCGCTCCAAAGGTCGATTGCTTGCGCGTCGGAGCCGTTGTTCATTAGCACTGTCGGACGGCGCTTGCGTTCACCTAGGGGGCGCAGGAACCAGCCGGGCATCGGGCCGTTTGGTCCTTCCCAGGGAAGCTTGACGACCTCCATCGCTGGGCGCATCAAGCTGCCCGCCTGCTCCCAACTGCTGCGCATTCTCCTGTATGCGTTGCGTTCGCGAATCCTGTCGCCGGCGGGGACCTTGCCGCCCGCGGCCATCGCCAGCAGGTTGGCCGGGCTCGATCCGGCCAGCACGAAGTAAAGCGCCTGGGCGTAGTAGGCAGCTGCGCGCAGGTAGGCGCCGCGCGCCGTCACTCTGGCCCCACGTTTTTGCGCCGCAACACCACTGGCGTGGACCTTGCTCGCCATCTTCGTGAACTCTTCGTAGAAGGCTATGTAGCTTTCGTCGCGTGCTTGGACGGCCTTGATCACGGTCGTTATCTCGCCGTACTCACCGGCACCGGAGGAGATATTGCCAAGCGCAAAGAGGCACTGGAATGTCAGTGTTTCGTCGGTGAAGATAGCCACCGGCGGCGCCGGCACGGGGCTGATCGCCGGCTTAAAAGGGGGCGATGCAGCACTGGCGCTCGACACGCCAAGCGCCGACAGGCCGGCGACTGTTGCTCCGGCCGCCGCGCCGGCCGCAATCAGCTGCCGCCGCGTGACATCGATCGCTGCATTCAACTCTTCAGGCGATGAACTGAGGTTCGTGAAGCTTTCTTTTCTAATCATCCCCCAAAGCTACCTCGTTTAGCGCCGCTTGCGCGCCGCTACTAAGGGCGCGAACGCGAGTGATCCTGCCCGCGTTGCCCGCGCTGCTGCGTCTGGCCCGCGGTAAACTCAGAGCATGGCTGCAGGCCTCAGCGTCGCGCGCAAGCTGATCGAGGCGCATCTGCTCGACGGCGAAATGACGCCGGGCAGCGAGATCGCGTTGCGGATCGACCAGACGCTCACGCAGGACGCCACCGGGACGATGGTGATGCTCGAGTTTGAGCAGCTCGGGCTCGATCGCGTGCGCACGGAGCTTTCTGTTCAGTACGTCGATCACAACCTGCTGCAGACCGACTTTCGTAATGCTGACGATCATCTGTTCTTGCGCTCGGCGGCGCGGAAGTGGGGCCTCTGGTTCTCGAAGCCCGGCAACGGCGTCTCGCACCCGGTGCACATGCAGCGCTTCGGCGTGCCGGGCAAGACACTGTTGGGCTCGGACTCGCACACCTGCGCGGCGGGCTCGCTCGGCATGCTGGCGATCGGCACCGGCGGGCTCGATGTTGCCATGTGCATGGCCGGCGAGCCGTACTACGTGAGGATGCCGCAGATCTGGGGCGTGCGGCTGGTGGGCGAGCTGCCCGCCTGGGTGAGCGCCAAGGACGTCGCGCTCGAGATGCTGCGCCGCCATGACGTCGACGGCGGCATTGGGCGGATCGTCGAGTATCACGGTCCTAGCCTGGAGCAGCTGAGCGCGATGGACCGGCACGTCATCGCCAACATGGGCGCCGAGCTGGGCGCCACGACGACGGTCTTTCCGTCGGACGGGGAGGTGCGCCGCTTTCTGGCCTCGGAGGAGCGCGAGGACGACTGGGTGGAGATCCTCGCCGACGACGACGCGGGCTACGACATCGAGGAGGAGATCGACCTCTCCGCGCTGGAGCCGCTGATCGCGCTGCCCTCGAGCCCCGGAAAGGTGAAGCCGGTCCGCGAGGTGGCCGGCCCGGAGATCTCCCAGGTCGTCGTCGGCTCCTCAGCGAACCCGGGCCTGCGGGACTTCGAGATCGTGGCGCGGATCGTCGAGGGCCGTCAAACGCACGACAGGGTCTCCTTCGACGTCAACCCGACCTCGCGGCAGACGCTCCAGGCGCTCGCTCGCGGCGGCTCGCTGGCGCGGCTCGTGGCGGCCGGCGCGCGCCTGCATCAGGCGGGTTGCATGGGTTGCATCGGCGTCGGCCAGGCGCCGGCCACCGACACGATCTCGCTGCGCACCGTGCCGCGCAACTTCCCCGGCCGCTCGGGCACGAAGGAGGACAATGTCTATCTGTGCTCGCCGGAGACGGCCGCCGCCTCCGCGCTGACTGGCCGGATCACCGACCCGCGCGACCTCGACATGCCTTACCCGCGGATCGAGCCGCCCGCCGGGCAGGTAGTCAACTGGAAGATGCTCGTGGCGCCGGACGCGGACCCGTCGGTGCAGCTGCGCAAAGGGCCGAACATCGCGACGCTGCCGGACTTCGATCCGCTGCGGGATGAGATCGAGGCGCCCGTGCTGCTCAAGCTCGGCGACGACGTCTCGACCGACGAGATCATGCCCGCGGGGCTCGCCTTGGCGCTGCGCTCGAACATCCCCGAGCTGGCCAGGTTCGCCTTCGCTCAGGTCGACGAGGACTTCTATGACCGCGCGATCGAGATCCGCGAGCAGGGCGGCCACCTGATCGTGGGCGGCGCGAACTACGGGCAGGGCTCGAGCCGCGAGCACGGCGTGCTGGTGCCGGCCTATCTCGGGCTGCGCGCCGTCATCGCCAAGACCTTCGCGCGCATTCACGGGCAGAACCTGGTCAACTTCGGCGTGCCGCCGTTGCTGTTCTGCGACCTATCCGACTACGACGGGATCGAGCAGGGCGACGTCCTGCAGATCCACGGCGTGCGCGAGCGCCTCGAGCAGGGCGAGGACACCTTCACGGTGCGCAACGTCACCCGCGACGTCACCTTCCAGGTGCGCCACGACCTCTCCGACCGGCAGCTGCGCGTGCTGCTCGCCGGCGGGCTGATCAACGACTTCCGCGCGCGGGCGGCGGCGGGTTAAGGGCTCGTCCAAGAAGTCGGTCTGTCCAGGCGGTTTAAGACGCTTCGGAGATGGCCATCGGTGCGGTGAACTGGCGCCACCGGCTGGGCGTCTCCGGCTGGCGCCACCGGCTGGCGCCACCGGCTGGGCGTCTCCGGTCGTCTCCTGGACGAGAGCCCGCTGCGCAAGCTGGTTCAGGTCCCGGAGGGAGCTTGCTTGACCGGTCAGGGATCGCGCTCAAGCGCAGCGCGGACCCTAGACAGCGGCGAGTTTAACGTCGTGGGCGTCCTCGACGCGCACGGGAATCGGCAGGCCGTCCTGTTGGAGCGATGCGACGTACTCGTACAGGGCGTCCTGCAGATCCTCGCTTGCCTGCTCCATGGTCGGCGCAGCCGTAATGACCTCGGGCAGCTCTTTGATTGTGCCCTGAATCCATCCATTCTCAACTTCTTTGAAGATCGGCGTGAGGATCATAGTCATTGATTCGGCAATCAGGGACCGATTCCTTAGGTCCCGCCGTGGAGGCATATCCTAACGTGACCGAGCCAAGATCCCACGGATGGGCGAATAGCCCCTGATTTCTGCCGATTCAAACTGACCCATTGCCAAGATTCGAGCGCTGGACGGCACTCGCACGAAGAGTGCAAGCCGGTGTATATCGCTGGTAGCTTGTCGGCGATAACCGTCAGCGAAAGGATTTTCGATGGCCTGTAGCCGCAAACACATCGTCATCACCGGCACCTCGTCAGGGATCGGCAAGGCGACAATGGAGGCTGCCGTTGCGGCCGGCTTTCACGTTTTCGCTGGTGACCGCTCGAACGAGTCGGCTACGGGCGGCCCGATCGCTGACGATGAGGCCGTCACGCGGATCCACCTCGACATCACGAAGGCCGACGAGATCGCTGCCGCCGTTCAGCTGGTCGCCGATCACGTTGGTGACAGCGGCCTTGAAGGGCTTGCCAACATTGCTGGCATCGGCATTCCCGGGCCGCTTGAAACAATGCCGCTCAGTGACCTTCGAATGTCGTTCGATGTTGACTTCTTTGGTCAGATCGCGCTAACCCAGCCATTGATCCCGCTGCTGCGTAAAGCGCAGGGCCGGATCGTTTTCATCGGTTCGATCGCCGATCGCACAACGCTGCCGTTCTTTGGCGCACTGTCGTCATCAAAGTCAGCGATTGCCGCGGCAAGCGGCACCTTGCGCCAGGAGCTGGCGCCATGGGGGATCGATGTGATTCTGGTTGAGCCAGGCTTCATCAGCACCGGCGCCGACAAGGCGACGAAGGCGCGGATCGACAGCCTGATTGAGAACTTCTCGCCCGACGCCGCGGCGCTTTACGGCGAGATGTTCAAGCAGGCCACTGACAAGGGTTACAAGGCGCAAACGTCCGGCAGCGCGCCGCAGGGCGTCGCCGACGTGATCATCGAAGCGTTTACGACAAAGAAGCCGAAGGCCCACTACCTGACAGGCTCAAAGGCCCACCTGCTGGCCGCTACAGCGCGCCTTCCCGACGCCGCCCAGGACGCTTTGCACCGCAAAGGGTTTGGTCTGCCAAAGCCGGGGTCGAAGAGCGAGTGAGCGGCACGCATTCAGTTGCCGCGATCTCTGACTAAAGTTTTCCGAACCGGCGCATCGGCTACCGCTTACAGTTAGTATTCGCTGATGACTTACGGGTCTCTGCCATCCCGTCTGGTGGCGCCGCTGGTTCTCAGCGCAGCGCTTCTCTGCCTTTTCTGCTTCAGCTTCGTCGCCAGCGCATCGGCGGCGCCAGCCTGGCAGCCGGCGCAAACGATTAGCGATCTCGGCAAGGCTGCCACCAGCTACCCGCAGGTTGCGATCGCTGACGATGGCAGCGCTGTCGCTGTCTGGGCTTCGACCGGCGCAGCTGGCGTTCTCGCCGCGTCAAGGCCTGCCGGCGGTAATTGGAGCAGGCCGTTTGAACCATTCCCAGCCTTTCAGGGTTGTGCGCAGTTTGGAGCAAGCCCAAGGCCGCGAATTGGAGTTGATGCGAGCGGACGATTCACGATCGCCGTTGAGGCCAGTAATCTGCTGGCGGCGACAGCACCAGCGGCCGCTGGCCCGTGGACTGTTTCAACGATTAAGGCTGGCTGTCAGCGCCTTTACAACCTGGCCGTTAGTCGCGCCGCCGCCGCCGCTGTGAGCTTCCTTGCAGAGGAGGGAGGGCGTGGCACGCCGGTCGAGATTGGGCTTCGTCCGGCCGCCGGCGCAGCTTGGGCCGTGCGTGAGGTTGCTGCCCCGCCGGCAGGGGGGCAGTTGGTTGGTTCCACGAGTCCCGCAGTGGCGATCACCGATACTGCGACGGGAGCGTTTGCCGGAGTGACCTGGGCAGGCCGGCTTGCCGACGACTCGATGTCGCTTGAGTATCGAACCTATGGGATCGGCGGAGCTGTGATCATCCCCGGCCTTGTAAGGCGTATCACGACAACTCAGGCCAGTGGCGCGGTCGCCGGTGCGCGAGTTGGCCTTGACAGCAACCTGCGGGCGACGATCGCTTACACGATGCGCGTTAATCGCAACCGCTCCATGGGGGCCTGGCGGGCCGACGTGCAAGGGATCGTTGCCGCGCCGAGCGCTCCGGTCGCTCTCGGCGGCGTCGGATCAGGAGCGCAAGACACCACCACCACTTTGGCGGTCGCTCCCGGCGGGCAGGCACTGACCTCTTGGGACATGAGGATTCCCGGTGTTTCCACGCTCAGCCTTTTCGCGAGTCAGCGCGGCGCTGCCGGCGACTTCCCTAGACCTGCTGGGGCTACCCGCATCGGCAGCGCCGACTATCGGGGAGCGTTCTATACATCGGCAGCCATTGGAAGCGACGGCTTCCAACTTCTGAGCTATTGCCGGCAGACCGGCGACCTAGTTGCGCTGACAGGCGAGCCGGGCGGCCCGCTGGGAGCTCAGCAAACAATCGCTGTGGCCGCCGGCCATGAATTTTGTGGAGGCTCCGGCGCTGCGTCGGCAGGAGGCAACGCTGTTGTAGCAACAGTTAACGACAACAAACTTGTTGAGGTTGCCCTACGCGTCGAGGCCAGCGGCGGTGCGCCTGCCGGTCCGCAGCTAACAGTTACGGCCGAGCCCAAGCGGTCGGTCGGTAGTGGCTCGGTCACTGTTACGGCAACCTGCCCTGCCGAAGCCTGTACCGCCAACGCTGCCGGCTCGCTGAAGGGGCGCCGCACAACCAAGTCGACGCAGGATTCTCGCCGAGCTCTAAGTCGCGGCGACGGCTCAGTCGCCGGCGCGGCAAACGCGCCGATCGAGCTGACCGTCAAGCCGACCGCCGCCAGCAAGAAGCTGATGGGCAAAATATTCAAGGCTGGCCGCTCAGTCAGCGCCACCGTCACCGTCTCCGCCCAGAACGCCGCCGGTGGCACGACAACTAAAACGGTAGATGTCCCGGTTCTGCGCGGGCCGAAGCTGACTGTGAAGCGTAAGCAGAAGAAGTCGTTCGGCAACGGTGCCGTCAAGTTCACCGTCCGCTGCCCGAAGGCCAGCTGTTCGGTGCGGGCAAGCGGCAAGATGTTCGGCCGTCCCCGAGGATCGCGCCGCTTGACTGAGGTCGCGCTGAAGGCGCTGCCGGCGACGGCAGTTGCCCGCGGCCGCTCACGCAGCTTCACGCTGCGCTTCGCTTCCACCGCTCTGAGCGCGCCGCTGCGTTCAATCTGGAACCGCCGCGGCACCGTTTACGCCAAGCTCACGGTCGTCGCCCGCAACGCCGGCGGCGGCGACACTTCGCGCAGCGTCACCGTCAAGCTGCGGCGGCGCTAGCTGCGGCCGCTACCTGACCGGCTCAAAGGCCCACCTGCTGGCCGCTTCGGCGCACCTTCCCGACGCCGCCCAGGACGCTCTGCACCGCAAAGCGTTCGGCCTGCCAAAAGCCGGGGTCGAAGAGCGAGTGATCTGGGCGGGCGACGGTCGGCGGCGCCAATCTTGCGGCAAAGCTGGGGCGATGCTGCGCTCCGCTCACTCGATCCGGTCAGACTTAGCGAGGTTGTGTCTGGCGCAGAGCAGCTGAATGTTCTCCGCCAGAAGCGATGATCCGCCCTTCGAAAACGGCAGGATGTGGTCGAAATGGAGGTTGTCGGTGCTGGCGCACATCGTGCACTTGCCCGCGTCGCGCTGCCACACCTCGAGCTTGACGGCCGACGGGATCATTCGGTTATGCGCAAGGTCGGGGCGGGCCGCTGGATCGTTCTCCTCAAGGTCGTCGGCGAGCACCAGCTTGAACTTGAAGACCTGCCGCTGCTCAGCTGTTTCCTGCCAGACGTCGACAAGCCGGAAGACTCCGTTGAAAGTCCAGATGCCAACCTTGATCTTTTCGTAGACATTGACGAGCTCGGTCGGCGCCCGCCCATTCTTGAAGTCGCGCGCGGCCTGCGCGAAGCGCCCGTTGGCTTGCGGCGTGCCCTTCTCGCTGAACTCCGGTTGGTCAACTGATTTGGGTGAGGGGCCTCGCTTGGTCTGCGGTATGTCGTGCCCTTCGTAGATCAGGGTTTGGCCGGCGTCTTCGATCCGATCTGCGTAGGGCGATCCCTTTCGCAGGCTCATCAGAATTACTGAGCGTCGCCCGCCTGGCCGGAAGTTCATCCCACGCTGAAGGCTCAGCCCCTCCGCGTGACACATATTCGCGTGTGAGAAAACGTCACCTGGCTGAATCCGCATGCCAGGTTCCTACCAGGTTGAGTAGGAGCTTGTTCGCACAGACTGCGAGCGCCCGTGCCTCGTGGTATCGAAGAGCCGCGGGCGCGCCACAGCGCAACGCGAACGCTAACCCGCTAGCCGTGTCAGGTTTCCGCCCCGCGGCGCGACCTTCCGTCCCCAGTAGCGATCGGAACGGGGGAGTAATGGTTGCGGACGACAGCGCAGCGCGAAGCGGGCTTCAAAACGTTGGGAGGGCGGCGCGCTGGCTTGCTGCGGGTCTCGGCACCCTGCTGCTGGAGGGCCTCACCAAGCTGTTCGGCTTTATCTCAGTGCTCGTCCTGATCTGGATCGCAGCTGAGGTGATGTTGGGTCTTCCCAACACGATCCGACTGCTGAAATATCTGTTCCAACTCCTCTTCGGATGAGCGGCGCGCGAGGTTTGTAACACTAGGCGCGGTGCCCGAGATGATCATTACCCCGTTTGCCGTTCTCGGCACCGATCCGTTGGCGGTTGGTGTTGTGATCGCGATCGTTGGCGCGCTGCTGCTGGTTGACCTGCTGGTTTTTGCTCGCGGCCGCCAGCCGACCAGCCGTGAGGCGCTGATTTGGAGCATCGGCTGGCTGCTTCTTGGCGTGCTGGTGACGATCCCGATGATCCTGCTGTCGACGCCAGCTGACGGCGTTAACTACGTCACCGTCTATCTGATTGAGCGGACCTTGTCGCTCGACAACCTTGTTGTCTTCCTGCTGATCTTCGGCTACTTCGCAGTGCCGGCGGCGCAGCGCGGGATTCTGCTGTTCTGGGGGATCGTGTTGGCGCTGGCGATGCGCGGCGTGGCGATCGTTGTCGGTGTTCAGCTGATTGAGAACTTCCACTTCGTCACCTACCTGCTGGGGCTGCTGCTGCTGTTCCTCGCCTGGAAGATGTATGGCGGCGCCGCCGACCATGTGGATCCCGACCACACGCCGTTCGTCAGGCTGATGCGCCGCTTCTATCCAATCGGTGATTACGAGGGCTCAAAGTTCAGCTCCAAGCTGGCTGGCAAGCGGGTACTTACGCCGCTCGCGCTGGCGCTCGTCGCGGTCGTTACCGCCGATATTGCCTTCGCGCTCGATTCAATCCCGGCGGCCTTCGCGATCACCGATGATCCGCTCGTTATCTGGGCGGCGAACGGTTTCGCGCTGATCGGCCTGCGCGCACTCTTTGTTCTAGTTGAGGACCTAATCAAGCGCTTCCGTTATCTCAACCAGACGGTTGCCGTTGTCCTTGGCGTCGTCGCGCTGAAGCTGCTGACGCAGGACCTTTACAAGCTGCCGGCGGCCGCCAGCCTGGCGGTCGTGATCCTGCTGTTCGTCGGCGGTATTTGGCTGTCGGTCCGCGCCGACCGGCGCGACCAGCTGCGCGCCGCTAGCTAACAGCAGCGGCGCTCACATCCGCAGCCCCCAGCGGTGTAGGTTGCGCCTGTGCGCCGCTACGCGTCAGCCCTGATCCTTGTTGGCGTAATCGTCGCCGCTGCCGGCTGCGGCGCGGCCGGCGCAGGCGAAGGGCGCCAGCTGGAGGACGCGCTGATCGCCTCAATCAAGAAGCAGCTCTCCGACGAGGCGCCGCTCGTTGCTCTGCGGTCGGTCAGCTGCCGGGAGCGCGGCAGCGACCGGCGCTACAGCTGCGTCGCCTACCTCGGCGTGCAGAGCGACGTCTTCACGGCGCACTACGCGGTCAAAGTTGACGCGAAGGACTGCTGGCACGCGGTTGCCGAGCGCGTAAACGTGCTGCGCGCCGGGCCGAATACGCGCCCGCATGAGCGGATGAACAAGTCCAGCAACCTCAGCGGCTGCCTGCAATGAGCGCGGCAAGCGTCGCCTTCGACCCGTTCCAGCGCACCTTCCTCGGCCAGCCTCGGGCGCTGATCACGCTCTTCATGGCCGAGATGTGGGAGCGCTTCTCGTTCTACGGGATGCGCGCCCTGCTGGTGCTGTTCCTGATCGCACCGAAGTCCGACGGCGGCCTGGGAATGAGCATCTCGGCGGCGGCCGGCATCTACGGGATCTACGTCGCGCTCGTTTATCTGACGCCGCTGCCGGGAGGCTGGCTTGGCGACCGCCTGCTCGGCCCGCGGCGCGCCGTGATAGCTGGCGGCGTTGTGATCGCCGCCGGTCACATCGTGCTCGCGGCGCTTGGCGGGCCGGGGCTCTTCCTCGCGCTGCTGCTGATCGTCATCGGCACGGGGCTGCTGAAGCCGAACATGACGGCGATGGTCGGCGAGCTTTACGACAAGCACGATGACCTGCGCGACGCTGGCTTCTCCTTCTATTACATGGGAGTCAACCTCGGCGCTTTCCTTTCGCCGCTGGTCTGCGGCTATCTGGGGCAGGAGGTCTCGTGGGAGCTGGGCTTCGGGGTGGCGGCCGCCGGCATGCTCGCCGGGCTCGCTCAGTTCATCGTCGGCACGCGCGGCATGGGCGGCCTCGGGGTCGCGCCCAGCAACCCGATGGACGGCGCCGAGCGAAAGAGCTTCTACCGGCGATTCGCTGCCGGCGCGGTCGTCGTGGCGGCGGTCGTGGCGCTCGACTTTCTTGTGATCCGCGCCTCCGCCAACGCGATCGAGCTGCTGATCACGCTCGTGATCCTCGTCGTTCCGGTCGCCTGGTTTACGCGCACGCTGCGCCGCGAGCGCACCAACCGGCCGCAGTTCAACCGCGTTCTGGTGCTGCTTGCGCTGTTCGTCGCGGCAGCCGTCTTCTGGCTCGTCTACGACCAGGCTGGCTCGACCCTTTCGATCTTCGCCGAGCAGAGCACGAAGACGAGCTTCTTAGGGTTCAGCTTCCCCTCAAGCTGGTTCCAGTCGGTAAACCCGATCATGATCATCATCCTCGCGCCGATCATGGGCGCGATCTGGACGGCGTTCGCGCTGCGCGGCCGTCAGCCGCCAACGGCGGTGAAGTTCTCGCTTGGCCTTTTCCTTGTGGCGTTGTCGATGCTGGTGATGGTTTTCGCCGCGCAGGCCTCGATCGACGGCAGGGTCGCGGTGATGTGGCTCTTTGCCGTCTACGCGATCCAGACGCTCGCCGAGCTGCTGATCAGCCCGATCGGCATGTCGGCCGCGACCCGCCTGGCGCCGCCGAAGGCGGTTGCGCAGACGCTTGGCGTCTGGTTCCTAGCGACCAGCGTCGGCGACGCGATCGGCGGCCGGCTCGCAGGCCTTTACGACAGTCTCGGCCACGCCGACTACTTCGCCCTGCTCGGCGCGATCACGCTGATAGCAGCGTTCGTGATGCTCGCCCTGGCGAGGCCACTTGGGCGGCTGGCGCCGGATTAGGTTGGGTGGGTGGGCATGGCTGGCGTGTAGGTCGGGAGCGTTGCTCTCATATAGGCTGTGGCCGCTGGCCGAACCGCAGTAGTTGAGAGATATTCCAATGGATGCAAACGCAAAGACAGCCTCAGTTTTATTTGTAGGTAACGACCGCTATGTCGTGCCGGCCTACCAACGGCCCTTCGTCTGGGAGCAGGAGCTGCAGTGGCAGCCCCTCTGGGATGACATTGAACGGCTTGCTGATGCGCGGATCGCAGATCGCCAAGAGACGCACTTCCTCGGAGCGATCGTGATCAGTCAGAAGAAGATCAGCCCCGGCAAGATCTCTGAGTGGTCGGTGATTGACGGGCAGCAGCGCCTCACCAGCCTGCAGCTGATCTTCTCAGCAATCGGGCAGGCTGCCGAATCAGATGGTCTGGGGACAGAAGCGAGGCGCGCGCGCAAGTTAACCTTGCATGACGCAGACGATGCGTCTGGCGAAGAGCGCTTTCGCTTCTGGCCGACCACTGTGAACCGCGAAGCGTTCCGTGCGGTGATGCAGGACGGTGGCCCGGCAGGCGACCGCGCGGACGACCCTGACAACACAATCGAAGAGGCATGGCTGTTCTTTAGGGACAGGGCCCGCGAGTACGCCGCGCGCGAAGATGACGGCGCGCAGGTTGATAACCAATCTCCGGAGGAGAGACTCCAAACGCGTTACGGCGCGCTGCGCGAGGCTGCTGGCGGGATGGTCCAGATCGTTGTTATTCAGCTTGACAAGCACGATCCGGCGCAGGTCATCTTTGAGACCCTAAACGCGCGCGGGACGCCGCTACTGGCAATTGATCTGGTGAAGAACGCGCTGCTTGAGCGGGCTCAGCAGGCCGGCCACAACCTAGAAGAGGTTCACGATAAGTATTGGGCGCCGGAACTTGGCGACTATGACTACTGGTCGGAGGAGCAGAGGCTTGGTCGCTTCACAATCCCACGCTCAGAAGTGTTCCTGATGTATTGGCTCGCGGTGAAGCTCGGCGGGGTCGTTTCCACCGACACGCTCTTTGATCGCTTCCGCCGCGCGTTCCTTGACGGCCCGGAGGCAGCCGACCCGTTGGCGCTGCTTGAGGAGATGAGCAGCGATGCCGCGCTGCTTCGGAGCTTCCCGGACTTGCCTGTCGACACGCCCGCCGGTTCGTACCTTCAGGCGGCTCGAATGGCCGACATCACGACCTTCTACCCGCTCGTGCTGGCATTGCTGAAGGCCGACGTTCCAGATGACCGCCTAGAGAGAGCGTTCGCGATGCTGGAAAGCTTCATCGTGCGTCGGATGATCGCCCGGCTGCACACTGGCAACTACAACAATCTCGGTGTTGAGCTTGTGCGAACGGTCCTCGCTGAGCCGCAGCGCGCCGACGAGGTCCTCGCAGAAGAGCTGCTAGGTGCCCAGCGCGCCAACACGCACTGGCCTTCGGACGACGAGCTGCGCGAGCGGCTTCAGTTTGAGCCGCTCTACGGCTGGCTGGGGCGCCAGCGAATCATTGGTTTGCTCTCCACGATCGAGATTGGTAAGCGCAGCGCACTTGGCGCCGAGCCGACCAGTAGCTGGCCAAAGAAGCTCCAGATCGAACACTTGATGCCGCAGGCGTGGCGAGCTAACTGGCCGCTGCCCAATCCAGAAGACGAGGAGGCCGTTCAGCGCCGCGAATCGCGGATCCACCTGCTCGGCAATCTGACGCTGGTTGACGGTGGTCTGAACGTGAATCTGTCGAACAAACCTTGGTCCGAGAAGCGCGACTTACTCAACAAGGGCAGCATCTTGATGATCAACAAGGAGATCGAGCAGCGAGAGCACTGGGACGAGGATGCGATCGACGCACGAGGCACCGAACTGACCGATGCATTGTTGAAGCGCTGGCCTGGACTCGAAGCCTTCGTGCCTGAGGGTTGGAAGCTTCCCGACGCAGAGTTGAACCCCGAGAACGCACAGATGGAGTCAGCCGAAGTGCGTGATGTATTCGAGAATGGAACGCCGTTCATCAGGGAGCTTCTGTTCGACCTGGCTGCCCACCCTGATCAGCGCCGCACCTATGCTGCGGTTGGGGAATCGATTGGCTGGCCGCGCCGCCGGGTGCCATCCGTTTTCGGTGGCTACGCCCAGCGTTTCAAACAGTTTGATGGCCGGCGGCCGTGGCACATCCACCTCGACCAGACCGGCAGTTGGTGGATGTGGATAGACAGCCAAGCAGCCGAAGTCGTCAATGAAGCGGCTGCAGCAAGTTTTGGCAGCCCTGATGATGCCGAGGCGCAGGCGCGAGCAAGTATTGAGTCGGACGCGGTGCGCGAGCTGATCGACATCATTCCTCAGCGCGTCGCGGCAGCCGACGGTTGCGTCGCCGAGCTCTTTAGTCATAAAGGCGACACGGTTCAGCTACGCGGCGTTAACGGCCGGCGGGCGCGAGGCTATTTCGCCAAAAACTGGCTATTCCTCTGGTGGTACGGCCGGTTCACCGATGATCAAGCCTGGTTCAAGGCCCGTCTGTCAAGCCCAGAGCAAGTTGTCGAGTGGGGCAACGGCGAGCTTCGTCTGCACGTACTCAACGAAGCCGACATCAATGTCGTGATCGAGGCGCTGGCTGGTTCGTCGCAGTCCGAGACCGCTTCCTGATCATTCAGACAGCGAGGGAGGGGTACTCATGCCGTGGTGCTGGTCGAGGGGCTGGGCACTGTTACAAACCCGATTCGCGCTCAGGTCGAGGGCGGCCTTCAGCACTGTTAGCTTCGCGGCCGGCTAAGCGACCCTATGTAATAGATGCCAACCGCGACCGCCAAAGCCACGCCGCTTGATCCCAGCCGCTTCCACGGCGCGCTGCTTGGCCTTGCGACCGGCGACGCGCTCGGCACGACGGTTGAGTTCAAGCCGCCCGGCAGCTTCACGCCGATGACCGAGATGACCGGCGGCGGCCCTTTCGAGCTGCTGGTGATGCCGCAGGAGATTGAGGCGGTGGCGGTTGGGCTGTGGGGGATGGCTGTGGCCTCTGACGGTGGCAACATCGCGTAGCCCTTCTGCGATGTAGTGTCAGCGCATGAGCGACTCGCTCACCGAAATTCAGGCTCAGGTCAAGGCGTTTCGTGACGAGCGTGACTGGGAGCAGTTTCATGACCCGAAGAGTCTGGTTGTTGCCCTGACCGCCGAGGTTGGTGAACTGGCTGAGCATTTCCTCTGGCTTAGCGACGAGGCTTCCCGCGACCTGTCCGCTGATCAGCGCAGCGAAGTTGGCGGCGAGCTCGCCGACGTCGCTATCTACCTGCTGAACCTCGCTACCAGCCTTGGCCTCGATCTCCAAGCTGAGATCGCGCAGAAGCTGGCCTTCAATGCGGAGCGCTTCCCGCCCGGCGACTCAACGCCACGGGCCGCGGGTTAGGCCAGCCGATGCGTCTCTACTCAGGCACCTGCGAGCAGTTCTACTCAGAGATTGAGAACGAGCAGATCGCCGACCTGCTGACCGGCTCATTCAAACGCCACTTCGGCCGGATGCCAGGCAAACCTGAGCAGCGCTCGTGGCACAACTCGCTGACGTCGCTGCATTTTGTCGCCAAGCAGGCAGGACTGAATGAGCAGGGAGTAATCCTTGAATACGAGCTGCCTTACACCTCGAAGCGGCTTGACGTGATGTTCTGCGGCGCCGATCGCTCGGGTAAGGACGCGGCGATGATCGTCGAGCTGAAGCAGTGGGAGGCCTGCGAGCCTTCGGACGGCGACAAGGTGCTGACCTGGGTCGGCGGCGGTCACCGCGATGTTCTCCACCCATCCGTGCAGGTTGGCCAGTACCGGATGTACATGGAGGACGGTCACACCGCCTTCCACGAAGGCGACAGCCTGATCGGCCTAAGCGCCTGCGCCTTCCTGCACAACTACCGCTACATCGATGATGACCCGCTACTTGACACAAAGTTCGATCATGACCGCAGTAAGTCGCCGCTCTTTACGAAAGAGGATCGTGAGCGGCTGACGACGCAGATGGAGGTGGCTGTCGGCGGCGGCGCCGGTGATGACGTGCTGCGACGGGTCGTCGAAGGCGAGCACCGGGCCAGCCGCAAGCTGCTTGACCACGTCGGCACAATGCTTGAAGGGCGTGATGAGTACGTGCTGCTTGACGAGCAGCTGGTCGCCTACGACCGAGTGATGACCGAGGCGCGCGCGGCTCTGGCGAAAGGCGAAGGGGCGAGCGTGCTGATCCGCGGCGGCCCCGGCACCGGCAAGTCCGTGATTGCACTTAACCTGATCGCAGGCCTCTCGGCCGACGGACATGAGACCCACTACGCGACCGGCTCAAAGGCTTTCACGACGGCGCTGCGCAAGATCGCCGGCAAGCGAGCCGCGCAGCAGTTCAAGTATTTCAATCAGTACGCCACGGCGCCGCAGGGTGAGCTTGATGTACTGATCTGCGACGAGGCGCATCGAATCCGCGAGTCCAGCGTCAGTCGTTACACACCGAAGGATGCGCGCTCTGGCAAGCCACAGGTCGAGGAGCTGCTCGGCGCGTCGAAGGTCAGCGTCTTCTTCGTCGATGACCTGCAGGTCGTGCGCCCCGGCGAGGTTGGCTCAGCCGATCTGGTGCGCGAGGCGTCAGCGCAGGCTGGGCGGCCGCTCTTTGAGTACGAGCTGACGGCGCAGTTCCGCTGCGCCGGCTCGGAAGGCTTTATCAACTGGGTCACCGATGTGCTCGCCATCCGCGAGACCGCCAACCCGATGTGGAACGACGATGAGCAGTTTGACTTCCGCATAGTCGACTCGCCGCAGCAGCTGATGGATCTGATCGCGGGCAAGGCGGAGGATGGAGTCACCGCCCGCGTGATGGCAGGCTTCTGCTGGCCATGGTCGGATCCGCTGCCTGACGGCACGCTGGTCGATGACGTCGTCGTTGGCGACTTCTCCCGCCCGTGGAACGCAAAGTCAGGAAAGGGCAGGTTGGCGAAGGGGATCCCGAAGGAGGAAGCGTGGGCGACCGACGCTGGCGGGATTGAACAGGTCGGCTGCGTCTACACCGCCCAGGGCTTTGAGTTTGATTACGCCGGCGTGATCATCGGTAACGATCTCGTTTGGCGCGACGGCCGCGGCTGGGTCGGTCAAAAGTCCGAATCTCACGACCGGATGGTCAAGCAGGCGAAGACCGACGAAGAGTTCGCCGATCTCGTCAAGAACACCTACCGAGTTCTGCTGACGCGCGGCATTAAAGGCTGCTTCGCCCATTTTGTAGATGAGGAAACTGAGGCTTATTGGCGCGGACGGATCGGCGTGGGTAGCGACTAATGGCGGGCTATGTCGGAGTCACTGACTTTGGTTGGTTCAATTCGCTCAAGTCCCAGCCCGAGCTTGAGGAGGTCAACTTCTGGCGGCCTGGCCTGCAGGCGTTTCGCGCTCTCTCGCCGGGAGAGCCTTTGATCTTCAAACTCCGTGCTCCACGCAACATGATCGCTGGCTTCGGCCACTTCCGTTGGTACGAGCAGATGTCGCTAGACCTAGCTTGGTATGTCTTTGACACGGCGAACGGGGCAAGTAGCGAGCTGGAGCTACGTCAGCGACTGGCAAACCTGCGACGTGACCGGCGTCTGTTGACCGATCCGGCGCGCCGTATCGGCTGCATCACACTCAGCGACTGTGTCTTTCTGCCTCAAGACCAGTGGATTGACCCGCCAACTGACTGGTCCTCAAACATCGTCTCAGGCAAGCGGTATGACCTAAATGCTGGAGAGGGGCGTCGCGTATGGGATGCCTTGCTGGCGGCGGCCGGAGACCTCGGCGTCGCTCAGGAGGAGGCCGCCGCTAAGGCGCGGTTCGGCCCACTGCAGACCATCCTTCCGCGCCTGGGGCAGCAGAGCTTTCGCCTCGCCGTTCGTGTTGCGTACGGGGCCTGTGCGGTGACGGGGGAGCACTCGCTGCCGGTGCTGGATGCGGCCCACATCCAGCCCTACGGGCAAGGTGGCGAGCACCGGCTCGTCAACGGGATGCTGCTGCGCCGCGACGTTCACCGACTTTTCGATCTTGGATATGTGACGGTGACCCCCGATTACCGGTTTGCTGTCAGTGAAGAGCTTCGTGCCCAGTACGACAATGGCCGGGTCTACTACGAGATGGCGGGCGCGCAGATTGGGCTGCCTTCAGATCGGGGGCAGCAGCCTGACAAAGACAGCCTTGCCTGGCACGGCGAGAACGTTTTCCGCGGTTAGTGAGGCTGTATGGGAATCCTCGCGCCGCCGGTTACCTCACGCTCGCAGGCCCATGCATCCGGTCTCGGTCGGGTATGTTCGAGTAATGGCTGACCAGACCGTTTGGGGAATCCACTCCGACAACCCAGAAGTTGATTTCATCGGCGACAGCGAGATCTCGATTGGTTGGGAAGAGCTAGGTGATCCGCGCGAGATAGGTGACGACCGTGAGGCGCTGAAATCACGGCTGAGCGAGCTCTACCCCACTGAGCAGCCTCGAGCACTAAGAAATTGGGGAGGTGTGATCGCCCGGTTTGTATATGAGATGAAGATTGGTGACTTAGTCGTCTACGCACAAAAGTCGAATGACTCGTTCAACATCGGCAGAATTACAGGGGTGTACGAGTACCGGCGTGACGGTAAGGGAAACCCAAATGTTCGAAAGGTCGACTGGCTGAGGGCAGGAGAGCCCCGGGCTTCATTTAGCGGTAAGGCTCGTGCCTCAATGCGCCCAATACTCGTCAACATGGCTGCAACAGCACACGAGTTCCAAGCTCTTGTCGAGACTGGTGTTCACATAGAGCCTGGTCGGGTATCTGAACGAGGGTCCTCGGATACGGACCCAGAAGGCGACGAAGCGGCCGTCGCGTCGATGATCCCCAGCGAACACCGGGATGAATTTGGAGAGGTGCTAGTTGCCTCGATTCGGTACATCCATGAGATTGCGCCGAACGCATGGGCTATGACGCTCGTCGAAAAAGGGACGACCATTCGACTGAACCTGGGCAATTCGCAGGCTTGGACGCTGCGTGCCGGAGTTATTGGGCTGGAAGTGGTCGACGATGCGGTCTCCGTTGACGTATTGGATCAGCTCCGCTCAGATGGCCTAGTCACCAAGTGGGCTGCCGATGGTGGGAAATCCAACGTAGCCCTGGGCCACGAGACAATCGCCGCCTTCTGGCCGGCCCTCCGAGATGCTCACTTTAAGTGTCTAGTTCAGCTTGCCCCAGCTAATTCTGCCGGAGGCACGCCACACTTTAAATCGCACAGGCCCGGACTCGTTGATGCACTCGCAGACCTCCTCGCTGAGCAGCTTCCCCAACCGACCTACGCCACTAAATCAATCGGTTTCATGCCCGGTGTCAGAGTGGCTGGGGCCCACGGCCTCCTTTCGGCAATCGCAAAGCAGGGACCAGTCAGCCTCGGCAGTCTCTTGAGCGACGAAACTGCATTTGAGCTGTTCAAGCCCGATAACGACCATGTTTCGAAGACGATGGCATCGGCTCTCATTCGGCTCACCCGCGAGCTTGGACTGGTTGGCACCTCAAGTGAATTGGAACTGACAGACCTAGGGGCTCGCTACGCCGCGGCGATCAACCCCAGCGACCCGTGGCAGCTGGACGATGAGCAGACGAAGCTGTTGCGATCAGCCATCCAGGAACGCGTGCTCAGCTCAAGTGGGACAGGTATCTGTGGCGGGGCCGTGCTTGCACTGAGCCTGTGGCGCACTGCTGACGAGCCGGCGTCGGTAAGTCTCCGGGACTTCGGCCGTGCGCTCGCCGTTGTCGGCAACGGGACGACATGGAAGAAGCCCGCTACCTTTTCCGTCCAAGGGGCTGCATACACAAACCTGCTCAAGGATGCTGGCCTCTTGACCGATAGGCGCATGGCTACTCCGGAAGGCGAGGAGCTACTTAGGTCGGTTGATCTACCGCAGCATGACTCAATTGCGGATGCGCTGAAGCCGGCTAACGCCGTCCAGACCGAGGTGGCCGCGGAACAAGTACCGCGTCCGAAACCAGCGCTCGCTGAGATTGTCAAGGCGATCCAGGCAGGTGGCTTGCGCCTCAGTGAGCAGACGATCCGTCGATATCACCTCAGTATTGAGAGCCGTGGCTTTGTGATCCTTGCGGGGCTTAGCGGCTCAGGCAAGACGCAGCTCGCGAAGCAATACGCGGCGGCAGTAGGAGCCGCGAATCTCTTGGTTGCGGTAGCCCCGAATTGGACCTCCAACGAGGACCTCTTGGGCTACACCGATCCAATCGGCGGCGAGTACGTCGATACGGAGTTCAGCCGGTTTCTTTCTAGGGCGTCGGCCGAATTTCAGGCGGCCGACGATGAACAGCGTGAAGCGTTGGACTACCACCTAATTCTTGACGAGATGAACCTCGCGCGGGTCGAGTACTACTTCGCCAAGTTCCTCTCAGCGATGGAGCTGACCGGTGGGTCAAGCCTGCCAACCATCGAGCTTGGCGGCCAGGCCGTTCAGCTAACGCCAAATCTCAAGTTCATTGGAACTGTCAACGTCGACGAGACGACACACGGATTCGCTGACAAGGTCTATGACCGTGCACAGTTGATCGAGATCCCGGTCGATCGGGAGCAGATTGCCGAGCACCTAGGCAGTCGCCCTTACCAAGAGCTTCTGCTAGCCCTCTACGACGCGTTGCTAGGCGTCGCGCCATTCGCTTACCGCGTTCTCGACAACATCGACGCTTACGTCAGCGCCGCGTCCAAAGTCGGGGTTTCATGGCAAGACGCCACAGACGAGCAGGTGCTACAGAAGATCCTCCCCAAGGTCAAAGGAACCGACTCGCAGATCGGCCCAGCGCTTAAACGCATAATTGAGTTGACCGACGAAGAGTTCCCTCTCACCAACGCTAAGGCCCGACGGATGAGCGACGCATTCCGCGATCATGGTTTCGTCTCCTTCTTCTAGGTTGCTCTTTCTCTCGCTCGCCGGCGATGAGCTTGCTGGCCCACCTGAGTGGAGAGACGCCTATGTGGAGATTGTCGGTGCAGATGAGGACCTTGAAAGCATTGAATTAACGCGAAACGGTGAGTCGCTCGCTGTGAGTAGGCGGAAGGTAGGCGATTCGTTCCGGACGGTCGCGGAGTGGTCGGTGGCGGGCACTGGCGGTTACGAAGTAGAGCTTCGCGAAGGAGGCGAGCAGGTAGCGGCGGCGACGTTCTTCGTAGATTCCGAGAAGCTTTCGCCGGGATCCTACGCTCAGCTGATTGACGACCTTCAAAGCCGCCTGCCGGTCGACATCGCACTCGCCGCTCAGCGCGCGGGAGCGCTTGCTGGTCTGAAGATCATCCCGCCACAGGAAGTGACACTCGCGAGCGAGATGGACCGTCTGCGCCGCGCCTGCGAAGGGACTTCCAAGCGAGCCGGCCTGACAGCAGTCCTCAACGCGCTGGCGTTGCGCCCGCACTCGATCCTGAGCACTAATGAGCGTTGGACGCCGCGGCAGCGTGCACGGCGGATCAATCCTTCGTCGCTTCGGAAGGCCTACTACAGCGCCAATAATCTCGACGAAAACCATTGGCCGCTCAAAGTGCCTGAGTTGATCGTTGAGCACTCGGTTGATGTCTATGAGAACCGACTCCTGAGGGCGTTTCACAAGCAGGTCGATGCGCGCCTGCGGCGCGTCGTTAACGCCACTAGTTCAACCAACAAGAGTCTGCACGCCGATGCGACCGAGCTGCTGCGGGGATTAATCGCGGCTAGGCGGGAGGCAGGGTTTCTTGATGAAGTCCTAGACCTAACTGAGCCGCCGAACCGCCTCACGATGGTGTTGCTGAAGCGGTCTGAGTATCGCGCTGCGCTCGAGGGGTTCATTGAGTTCAGGAGGTCGGCGATTGTCCAGCTCGACGAGCCGCTCCTTCAGTCGCCGCTTAAATCGCTCCCTGAGCTCTACGAACTCTGGGGGACTCTTCAGGTTGTCAGTGCGCTGCAGCGCGTAGCTGAGGCGCGCGGGTACCGCCTCATTAGCGAGGAACTCTTCCGCCAAGACGGCGCCGAGCTGTGGCTGCGAGTACTGGCTGCAGGTCGCCCGGCGCTGACGATGAAATGCCCCGAAACTGGTCGGCGTCTGGAACTGATCCCGCAGAGGAGCTACTCGGCCGGCGAATCGGCCGTTGGACAAGGACAACACAGCGTCAGCTTCGCGAAACGGCCTGACATCGTCGTCGAAGTTACGGAGCCGTCGGGCGAGAAAGCGATCTGGGTATTTGATCCCAAGTACAAGCTCCGCGGGGCAACCCCGGGCGACATCGCCGCTAGCGTGGATACGGCAGAAGTCATTGGTCCGGCCGAGCCCACAAAGCCGAAGCAGGTCGACATTGATGCGATGCACGCCTACCGCGATGCGATCCGCAACCAAGATGGAACGCACGTCGTGAGATATGCCGCGATTTTGTACCCGGGCCCAACAGAGACCTACGGTGACGGCTTGGGGGCGCTCCATGCCGATCCGGCCGACGAGGTGGAGCTTCGGTATGCACTGGAGCGAGAGCTAGCTCGGTGCTTTGAGCCCGGCCTTAGCGAGATTCGAGCGGCGGCTTGAGTGAGACTGCCCGAGCGCTTGCCGTGCGGCAGGCGCTCTGGCGGTTCGGCTGGTTCGTTTGCGACCAGGCCCTCTCGTAGGCAGCCCGCGCTTCGCCGGCTTCGAGGCAGCAGCGCCAGTCGGTTAGTGCTGGTCCGTCGATCGATGCGTCGTCAAGGCCGACCTGCGGCGCATGGAAGTGGGGGCCGTGCCAGACCTCATAGACCGTCTCGGCTTGCTCGCCGAACTTTGAGGCGGCCTTGAGCTTAAAACCGACGGGCTGCCGCCGGGCTGGCCTGAGCAGCAGGCCGATGTTGTCGCTCAGGCCAACCCAGCACCCGCCCTCAGTAGTTCCGATTGCCCCAACTCCAGAGCGTGAGACAAGCCGTGTCTGGACCGTGCGCTCTCTCAGCAGCTCGAGCACTTTGCCCCCTATGTACGTGTGCTGATCGCTCGCAACGCGTCCTAGCTTTCGCGGCACGTATCAAGTATTACTTTGCGGTATGGCTCCCTCAAAAGCAGTTGTCTGGAAAGCCGTTGCGGTGGGAGTGGTCTTTGTCGTCGTGGCCGCGATGTTTTCGGCGTGGGCGGCGGTCGCCCTGGCCGGGGTACTTGTGGGCGTGGTGGCGCAGCGGCGCTTGGGAGGTACAAAGAAGCGAGATAGCAAGTAGCCATAGGTAGGCTTGAGCAGAGGTTGTTCCACTGCTTGTAGAACTTTGAACGGCGGTCTTCCCGCCTTGTCCGCTTCGATTGGGAGCGTGGCGAGCAGTGCTTCGATCTCGGCGTGGTGGGCGTCGAGCTTGGAGGGTGGCCTTAGTCTGGGGTGTGGTTCGGGGTGACCGCTGAATCCAGGGCCCGCACCACGGTTCTCCGATTGAGGCCGGTTCTCTTGCTGATCTCGTGGTCCACTGGGCGGCGCCCTGAGCGGCAAGTTCGAGTCGCAATTCAGTCGCACGTCCTCTTTCCGGCCTTCTCACGCTCCGCTGGACGCTGCTCAATATCGTCCGAATCCGAGGCACTTTGTTGCGCGTTTGGGTGAGCTCCAGTCTGTGTTCAGCGCCCGTCGATCCAGGCGCCGATCGTCGGATCCCACTGACCGGTTGCGCGACCTGCAAGAACTGGATTGAGCAGAGTGGCGGCTTGGCTGAAGCCGTCTTGCAGATCAGACAAAAGACCGATATCGCCGGCCTGTTGTGCGTAAGAGGTAGCCCATGATCTCGGAGGTTGCGGGAGCATTGGAGGTAAGAGTTGCGAACCTTGTTTGGCGAATGTTGACTCAAGGGCAGTTCGGAGCTTGTCGGCATCCAACGTGCTCGCCTGTTTGATCAGCACGATGTCCACGAGGTCCTTTGATCTACTACTCGGCGTGGCATCGGTGCCGTAGTCGCGTGCGTAGGCATGAAGCTTTTCTGCAATGTGTTGCTCAAGTGGTAGCACCGGAAGCTGCGTGCGTTCGATATCGGCAAAGGCAAGCAGGTCGGTTCCTTCCAGTTGCTCGGCGCTGACTGCGGACTGATCGGAGAAACCAACGTCGACGGGAAACTGCTCGAACTCGCGCCCGGCAAGTTCGCAGCGCACCCGGTATCGCACGGCCGAGAAGCCGGCAAGCTTGTCGAGGGCGGAGGTTCGCCGCACCGTGAAGGAGAAAAAGTCACCAAGGTTCATCGCTGAGGCTGCGAAGAGGTCCTCCGTGGCAGCCTGCTCGTTGTCGCTTCGTCCGAGGTCGATGTCCTTGGTTGTTCGTGCGGCGCCACCGAGACGTAGATCAAGGGCCAGCGCTCCTTTGAGGACCCACCGATCTGGTGCGACCGCGACCAGTCGAGCAAGGAAACGATCGAACGCAACGGCCTTGCGCAGCCTTGTCAGGCCCGAGCCTGTTTCGTCGGCGTGGTTCTTCAGACGCTGGTCGAGAGCGGCGCGAAACGCCTCTGAGGTTGCGAACCTCAAGGACTACTCCAGTGGTTGATGGCCCGTTCGATCAGGGCAGCCACTCGCCGACTAGAGCGCACGGCGGTCGACCGAAGTCGATCCTCAGTCGTCAGCCCTGCCTGGAGCGCCTCAATCACCGCCGCCTCGATCTGTTCGGGCGCTGTTCCCGCAGTTGCAGCGTCGACAATCGAGCGTTCAGGGCTGGTGACAGTGATGCCTTCGCGCGTGACGATCTCGGCGCCGACCGGCATTGCGTCGGTGGTGTGTAGCGAAACGCCGGACGGGACGCGTGCGCCGCGGTCAGCCCTAGCGACCGTCAGGTGCACATCTCTGGGCATGACATCGGACAGGCCTAGTAGCTCCAGTGCGCTTTCGTGCGAGACGACAGCTTTGCCTCCCACTGTCATCCATGCCGCGCGGATCTGATCATCTGGGGAGGCTGGATAGTCGAGCAGCCGGTAGAGACCGCGCCGTACACGCTCGAAGCGACCGGAACGCACGTGATGAGCAAGTAGCTGCTTACTGAAGCCAAGCTCACCAGCTTGAGCAGAACGAAAGTAGCCGCCTTGCGAGTAGGCCAGACGGTCTAGGCTGGAGCGGTCTGGACGTGTCGCTGTGTCGGTCATAGGTCAAGTATAGCTAGACTTAGTGCGGACGCAACGAGCGATATGGGTCAACTTTCAACCGCCATTGACACCAGCTTGGCGTTTTACGCCATATTCGTTTAGCAACAGGGCCGATGACCTGACCCCCTCAGGCTGATTGACCTCGCGCAACGTTACCCTGTGCAGATGGCTTCGTCTGCTGCAAATGGCGATCTTTCTCGCTCCCGCGAGTTGTGGGCGGCGGGCGCGCGCGAGGCCCACGAGCTGGATATCGAGCGCGCCCGGAGGATGACTCCCGACGAGCGCCTCGCTGAGGGCGTCGATCTGGTGCGGATCGCGGCGAAGCTCCAAGCGGGCCGCCGGGCGAGATCGAGCGATGGAGGTGCGTGACGACGCAGAGATCCTGCGGCGCCTGCGCGATGCGCAGATCTCGTTCGTGGTGATCGGCGGCTGGGCCGTGATCGCTCACGGCCATCTCCGGTTCACCAAGGACATCGACGTGATGGTCGCCGATACGCCCGCGGTGCGGCAGGCGGTCACCGCTGTGCTCGTCACCGCCGGTGCGGTGCGCCTAGGCGGCGACCCGTTGGCCGTCGACCAGGCGATGCCCGATCAGGGCTGGCAGGTCGACACCGAGCACGGTCGGATCGACGTGCTTCTCGAAGGCGCTGCGCCACTTGATTTCGCTTCGATCGACAAGGCGGCGATGACGACCGAGATCGACGGCGTCAGCATTCGCGTCGCCGGGCTGGAGCACCTAGCCGCCTTGAAGCGGATCGCGGCGCGCCCGCACGACCTTGACGACCTCCGTGCGCTGGAAGAGGTCCACGGCGCCCCGATAGGCAGGCTCGACCTGCCCGGGATCGACGGCGCCTGACCGACCTGCCGGTGACGCGCCCGTCGACGGTCACGGGGAAGGAGTTCTAGGCGCTGGCGGGGGCGATTTGAGCGTAGTAGTGCAGGTGGCGGTAGGCCTCGTGGTAGCAGCCGAGTTCGTTGCGCTCACCGCTCGGAATCGCCAACTTTTCAGCGATACACTGGCTGCATAGTCGATCGAAACGTCATCGGGGGAGAATTGGAGCCTTGCGGTACCGACCCTGTGACGGGGTTCTACCGCGACGGGTGTTGCACGACCGGCCCCGAAGACCGTGGAAGCCACACGATCTGCGCGGTCGTCACTGCCGAGTTTCTCGAGCATCAATTGGCGATCGGCAACGATCTGAGTACTCCGGGGCCAGAATATGGTTTTCCAGGCCTTGTGGCGGGCGATCGGTGGTGCGTTACCGCAGCAAATTG
This sequence comes from Solirubrobacteraceae bacterium, assembly GCA_039744075.1. Lineage (GTDB taxonomy): Bacteria > Actinomycetota > Thermoleophilia > Solirubrobacterales > Solirubrobacteraceae > F1-60-MAGs163. The sequence goes on along the minus strand of JBCJUC010000005.1, from coordinate 21,069 downwards.
GCTCCGTGCGCATCGCGATGGGGCGGCGGCATTTGTCGTCTTGGCCTCAACGCACGAGCGTGCCCTCGAAATAGTTCCTCTGGAAGCCCTCCGCGAGCACGCCGTAGACGTTCCAACTGGACCAGGCGATCTCCTAGATTAGTCAGCGCCTGCGCCTAATATTGTCTATCTTGGCACTGCTTTTCAGTGAGATAGCAAGGCGCCGGTGCCTGGTAGACAGCTGTCAGGTCGGGCCTCCGACATCGCTTCACGGGCCGTGATGGCGGATCTCGGCGACGACACGGTCGCCCGGATCAAGTCGTCGCTCAGCCGCTAACTGGCCGAGGGCTCGGCCCAGTGGATCTCGGCCTCGATCTCGTAGCGCTGCTTGCCGTGCTTCTCCTTGCACGCGACGTCCAGCTCGAAGGTCACCGATTCCGGCAGCCTCAGCGGCCGGCTGCCGCCCGCCATCCAGCCGGCCTCGACCTCGTCGGCGAGTGACCTGAGCCGCGCGGCCGCCTCCCCCCTGGAAAGCGTGACCGTCTCCTTGGCGATGTGCTCCTTGGACCCGGTTGACATCTCTGGCCCCCTTATTCGCTTGCCAGATACGGTACTAAGGCCAAGGCAGCCGCGCGGCCGGTCGGGTTTTTCGCATAAGCGTCACAATCAGTTCGTGACTGTTCCCATCGCAGCGGCCGGCCCGGTCGCCGACGTGCTCGTGGCCCTCTTCCTGGTGCTGCTGGCGGCAAAGATCGGGGACGAGATCTTCAAGCGGCTGGGGCAGCCGGCGCTGATCGGCGAGATCCTCGCCGGCGTGATCATCGGTCCCTCAGTCCTGGCGTTCGTCGAGCCGAGCGCGACGCTCGAGGGGCGGGTCGGCGCCGAGCCGATGCGGCGCGTTGCGCTGGTCGGGTCAGTACCGTGGTGGGCACCGATGGTCTGCTCCTTGCCGCGTTCACGAACGGCGCTACTGGTTGGCGCGCTGCTGCTTCTTGCCTTGGCGTTGCCGGCCGGGGCGAGCGCTGCCGCTAAGCCGCTGCTGGCGATCGGCGAGCAGCGGGCCAGCGTGCTCAGCGGCCCGCTGCCAGGGAAACTGAGCCCACTGTTTGCGAAGACGACGATCACGCATGTGCGGATCACGGTGCCGTGGGATGCCAGTAAGACAGCGGCATCGTCGGCCGCGCTGACGCAGCAGTTCGCAAGCTTCCGTCAGCTTGGGCTGGAGCCGCTCGTCGTCTTCGGCAGGTCATGGAACCCAACCAATCCGGGCCCGCTGATGAGCGTCGCCAAATACTCGAAGATGTTTAGCGACTTCCATCGTCGCTTCCCGTGGGTAACTCAGTTTGCCGCTTGGAATGAAGTAAATGCCACCAACCAGGCGACCCATGCTTCGCCCCGGCGGGTCGCCGACTACTACAAGACGATTCGCAAGCAGTGCCCTAAGTGCACGACGCTGGTGGCAACGCTGCTCGACAGCAGCCGTCCGATCGAGTACGTCAAGCAGCTGCAGCGCTACGTCGGCGACAGCCACCAGCTGATCTGGGCGCTGCACAACTACGGCGATGTTCGTCGCCGTCAGGACACCGTTACGCGGCAGTTCGTGGCCAGTGTTCACGGAAAAGTCTGGCTGACAGAGGCCGGCGCGCTGGCGCAGTATCACGGCCCCAACAAGGTAATCGCGGCGTTGCCGCTGTCGGAGGCTTTGCAGGCGGAGTCGATCAAGTATCTGCTCGGGCCGATGCTGAAGCGCAACCCGCGGATCGACCGCGTTTACGTCTATCAATGGCAGGGCGCTGCGCTCGGCTGGGACAGCGGCCTCGTGCGCCCGAACGGCAAGCCGCGGCCAGCGCTCACCGCTGTGATGCAGGCGCTGGCAGCGAAGCGCGTCACGACCCGCTGCAAGGTGCCGCCCGCCAAGCTAAAGAAGCCCGCCAAGCGCCCGGCCGGCAACGATTGCCAGTAGGCGGGCCGGTAGCTTGAAAGTGACGCGAGCTGCGATCTTGCGGACAGCCCGATGACCTTCTTCTGCCCCCGAGCCCTTTTGCTGTTCGTGACCAGCGGTCTTCTGCTGGCCTGCTTTGCATTGCCGACGGCGGCCAGCGCAGCTTCGGTGCCGATCCTCGGGATCGGCGAGCAGCGACCGGACAAGATGTTAGGCCCGCTGTTCGCTCAGACGACGATCAAGCAGCTGCGGGTAACGGTGCCGTGGGATGCCAGCCGGAACGCCGAAACGTCGGCCGCGCTGGACCGCCAGTTTGCAGCCTTTCGTCAGCTGGGGCTGAAGCCGCTGGTCGTCTTCGGCAGGTCATGGAACCCAACCAACCCGGGCCCGCTAATGAGCGTCGCCAACTACGCGAAGATGTTCCGCGACTTCCATCGCCGCTTTCCGTGGGTGACTCAGTTCGCCAGCTGGAACGAAGTGAACGCCTGCGCAAGCCAGCCGACCTGCCATGCGCCGCAGCGCGTAGCGGCCTACTACAAGACGATTCGCCAGCAGTGCCCTAAGTGCACGACGCTGGTGGCAACGCTGCTCGACAGCAGCCAGATGGTCAGTTACGTGACGCGCCTGAAGCGCTACGTCGGCAACAGCCCCAAGCTGATCTGGGGGCTGCACAACTACGGCGACGCCAGTGGACGGCGAAACTTCTTCACACGTCAGCTGACAGCAAGTGTTCGTGGGCAGCTGTGGCTGACTGAGACCGGTGCGCTGGCGCGGTATCGCGGCCCCAACGAATATCTACGTAAGCGGCCTTCGTCGGAGGCCTTGCAGTCAAAGTCGGTTCGCTACGTACTCGGCCCGCTGCTGAAGCGCGAGCGGCGGATCAAGCGGATCTACATCTATCAGTGGATGGGGGTCGTCGATGGCTGGGACAGCGGCCTGGTGCGCACCGACGGATCGGCGCGGCCGGCGCTGCGCGACTTGATGCGGGCGTTGGCCGCCGGGCGCGTGCGAACGCGCTAGCCGGCGCAGCAGGGCTGGTTCTAGACCGGGTCCGCTTCGTCGTCGTCGCCGGGTTGTTCGCGAAGGCCCAAAGATGACAGCTCGTCGTGAATGATCACCGTCGTCGCGCGGCTTTCCACCTCAGTCTCGTTTACGTATCGGTGAGGCGTTGACGAGGCGAAGGCGATCGAGTCGCCGGGCGCCAGTTCGTAGCGTTCAAAGCCAAGCTCGATCGTCATCTGGCCCTGCGTGACCAGCACCATCTCAACGCCGGGGTGCCTGTACGGCTGGCTGTCCGATTCGGCCCCGGGCGCGTAGACGAGCTCCAGGAACTCCGCTCCGTCCAGCGCCGAGCGCGTCAGACGTTCCCATCGCACGCCGCCGCGGATGTCGATCGACGCCCGCTCGTCGGCGCGTACGACGTGTCTGGACGGCCCGGTGATTTCGGGCCAGGTCGCCGAAGCCGCAGCGTTACGGGCTATGCCGCCCGAGCGTGTGCCGTTGCCCGGCAGCTCGTCAGCGGCGGCTCGGTCGCCATTGGCTGCGCCATCGAAGGCCGGGCCTGCCGCCGCGTTTTCGGCGAAGAAGGTGTCAACCGGGACATCGAGCACGTGAGCAAGCGCGAAGAGCGTCCCGACTGACGGACGCGATTGTCCCCGCTCAATCTGGCTGATCATGCTGGGCGTGACGCCAGCCTTCCTGGCCAGATCCGAGACGCGAATCCCACGCTCATTGCGCAGCTCGCTGACGCGGTCACCGATCCGTGCCGTTGCTGCTTCAACCGATTCGCGCGAAGGCTCAGGCACATGAAGAAGCTAACACGGCAACGACGGTAAACGCAACTAACGACCGAAAGCGTCGGATTGAACGGGCGGATTGACAATGCCGGCGCCAAACGTTTAGAGTCACTAACAGTGTCGTGAGTGCTACTCATTGGTCTCGCAGTGTCGGCGGAGACTGGCGGGCGAGCAGATTGGAGCAACAGAATGGGCCCGGCTTACCCCGAACGTGTTGACGCGATGGAGATCCTCACGGGCTCCCGCAAGGCCGACCGCGCCGTCACTAATGGGCAGATCGTTGACGTCTGGAGTGGCGAGGTGCGCTCCGGCGGTGTGGCGATTACGGGCTCGACGATCGTCGCTGCGGGCGAGATTGACGACTTCATCGGGCCGCAGACCGAGGTCATCGACGCCGGTGGCCGCTTCCTGACACCAGGCCTGATCGAGACGCACCTGCACGTTTACGAATCGAACCTCAACCCCACCGAGCTGGCCCGGATTCTCCTGCCACACGGCACAACCGTGCTGCCGGAGGCGATGTACGGGCCCGGGCAGATCCGTGGCGTCGACGCGGTTCGATTCTTCATCGATGAGCTTCGCCGGACGCCGATCACAGTGCTTCATCAGGTTCCCGTTCTCGGCTATCTGCAGAACCTGGAGCTGGGACTGCCGGGCGGGCCCAACAGCCTCGATCGTGACGCTCTGCTGCAGGTCATGGAATGGGACGGCTGCGTCGGGCTGGAGGAGCCGCCGTTCATCCCGATGGTGGAAAAGGACCCGGTCGTGCGCGAGCTGATGGAGAAGACGCTGAACGCAGGCCAGGTCGTTATGGGCCACGGCGCCGGCATCCAGGGGCACCAGCTGACTGCCTACGCAGCAATGGGGATCACCGCCGACCATGAGGCCGTGACCGCCGAAGAAGCACTCGCGCGGATCAACGCCGGGATCATGGTTTCGATGCGGGAGTCCTGCGTGGCCCGCAACCAGCAGGAGCTTCAACGGGCGATTACCGAGCACGGCGCGAGCACCCACAACTTCATGTTTTGCGCCGACGTGCTCGACCCGGTTGAGGCGGACAAGGTCGGCCATATCGACCAGAGCATCCGCGTCGCGATCGAAGGCGGCGTCGACCCGGTGGCCGCGGTACAGATGGCGACGATAAATGCGGCCCGTTACTACCGCGTTGACCACTTCCTTGGAAGTCTTGCTCCCGGCCGTCAGGCCGACATCCTGATCGTCGACGATCTAAACCAATTTTCGATCGAGTCGGTAATCGCCAAGGGGGAGCTGGTTGTCGAGGCTGGCAGCTACGTTGGCAGGCTCGATCGGCCAACCTACCCGGCTTTCCTGAAGGACACGGTTCGCCTGTCCCGGCCGGCTGAGGCCGCGACCTTTGAGGTGGATGCGCCGGAGGGGGTCGGCGAGATCACGGTGCGCGTGATCGGCGGCGACAGCCTTGTATCCGATGAACGTCACATCGCCCTGCCGGTGGTTGACGGCAAGGTTGTGGCCGACACCGGTCAGGATGTGATCAAGCTTGCGATGCTCGACCGCTACGCCGAGGACGATCAGCCGGCGATCGCCTTCCTTCAGGGTTACGAGCTGAAGCGGGGGGCGATCGGGACGACCTACAATCCGATGTACCACAACGTCCTGGTGGCCGGAGTGAACGATCAGGACATGGCGATCGCCGCGAACGCGCTGGCCGCGATCGGTGGCGGCTTCGTCGCCGTCGAGGACGGGCAGGTGACCGCAGTGCCATTGGAGCTTTGTGGCCTGATGTCTGACCGGCCAGCATCTGAGTTCATCCCGGCGATGGAAGAGCTGTACGCGAAGGTTGAAGAGCTCGGATGCACGATGGAGGCGCCGTTTCACAACCTCGCCTTTACCGCCGTTTGCGGCGAGCTGCCATTCCTCAAGCTTGCGCACAAGGGCCTGTTTGACGTTGAGAAGCGAGTGCTGCTGCCGATGTTCGTCGACTGACCCAGTTACTTAACCCAATCCAGGACCAACAGAAAGAACCCAACATGGACCACGAGCTCACACCTACCGGCAAGGGCCTTGACCTCTCGTTCCTCGGCAAGCCGCACGAGCACGACCCCGGCCGTGTCTTCAGTACGACGGCAACCGACTGGCAGCAGCGCGTTGACTTTGACCGCCTGCGCAAGGACCGCCTTGCCCGCGCCCGCCTGAAGATGGAGGAGCAGGACCTCGGAGCGCTCGTCTGCTTCGTCGGCGAGAATGTGCGCTACATCACCAGCGTCTTTCAGGGGAACTGGAAGAACAACATTTTCATTCGCTACTGCGTCCTTCCGCGCGGCGGTGAGCCGGTGCTCTTTGAGACCGCTGGTTCGGACTTAGAGTGCGCGAAGATCGACGCGCCGTGGCTGGCCGGCAACATCCGCCCGGCAATCACCTGGAAGTGGGCCGAGACAGCCGAACAGATGATGGCCGACAAGATGGCCCGGTCGATCGTCGACGTGCTGACGGAGAACGGGGTCGAGAAGGAAAAGATCGGCCTAGACATCGCTGATCCGTCGGCGATGGCAGCCTTCGAGCGGGCCGGAATCAACATGGTCAGCGCATGGCCAGCAATGTCCGCCGCCCGCGTCGTCAAAACCCCCGACGAGCTGGAGTGCCTAAAGATCTCCAGCGCTTTCGGCGACACCTCGTTTTGGAAGATCGAGAACGAGTGGCTGAAGCCTGGGGTGCGCGAGGCCGAGATAACGGCGAAGGTCAATGAGTACCTCTACTCCAACGGGTTTGACTTCGTTTACGACATCATCGTCGCTTCGGGAGGCAACACCAGCCCGTACCGCCGCTGGCACACCGACAAGGTGATCCGTCAGGGCGACCTGGTGATTGTTGATCAGAACGCGGTCGGGCCTGGCGGCTATTTCGTCGACTTTGTCCGCTGCTTCAAGGTCGATGCACCGCTGACCCCAAAGGAGAAGGATCTTTATAAGGAGTGCTACGACAGCATGTATGCGGCGATCGAGATGATGAAAGCTGGCAATACGACGGCCGATGTCGCCTCGAAGTTCCCGAAGTACGCCGACGATGAGTTTGGGACCGTCACGCTGCAGCAGTTCGCGCACTCGATTGGGCTGTCGCTGTACGAAGGAATGTGGATCTCGCGTGCCTACTCGTTGGACTACCCGGTGGTGCTTGAGGAGAACATGTACTTCGCCTGCGAGACCTTCGCTGGCCACCCTGGCCTGGAGCAGACGGTGCGCCTGGAGGAGAACCTGCTGGTGACCAAGGACGGGCCGATCATGTTTACCCGTCACCCGTTCAATGAGGAGGCGCTGGCCTAGTGCCAGCGCCACCCAGGCGGATTACGAAGTGACCCGGATTCTGGTCACCGACCACGTCTTTCCCGGTCTCGAGATCGAGCACGAAGTGCTGTCGGAAATCGATGCCGAGATCGTGCTGGCTGAGTCCAGTGACGAGCAGAGCCTGATCAGCCTGGCCAGCGAGGTTGACGGCATGCTCGTCTGCTTTGCTGCGGTACCCGAGTCGGTGGTCGATGCCGCCGCTGCCGGCGGCTGCAAGGTGATAGCCCGCTACGGAATCGGTTACGACAACGTCGACGTCGCCGCTGCCAGCCGACACGGGATCGTCGTTACCAATGTTCCCGACTACTGCCTCGGCGAGGTTGCTGACCACGCGATGGCGCTACTACTGGCGGCAGCCCGTGGCGTGATCCCAGCTACGCGGTCGGTTGCCGAGGGTGGATGGGAGATCGATCACGCCAGCATCCACCGGCTTGCCGGTCGTCGGCTCGCGCTGATCGGCCTCGGGGCGATCGGTCGCCGCGTCGCCAGCCGAGCCCAGGCATTTGAGCTCGATGTGATCGCATTTGATCCCTTTGTTGACGCTGCTGAGATTGATGGCGTCAAGCTCGTAGCGACGCTCGCCGATGCCGTAGCTGAGGCTGACTTCGTCTCGCTGCACGCGCCGGCGACGGAGGCGAACCGCAACCTGATCAATCGTGAGGTGATCGCCGCGATGCGGCGCTCGCCGGTCCTAATAAACACGGCGCGGGGCGGGCTGGTTGACCTGGAGGCTGTGGTCGAGGCGCTCGACTCCGGCCTGCTGTCGGGCGCCGCGCTGGACGTGACCGAGCCCGAGCCGTTGCCGCAAGGCCACCCGCTTCGCACGCACCCAAAGGCGATCATCACTCCGCACACCGCCTTCCATTCGGTCGAGGCGACCGACGAGCTTCAGCGGCGCGCGGCCAACGAAGTCCTTGCGGTGCTTTCCGGCCGAGCGCCGGACAGGCCGGTCAATCCCGAAGTGCTCGCCTAATGGCCGCCCTCGGCCCGCGCTTCCCCGACCTTGAAGGCAAGGTCGCGTTTGTCACCGGCGGGTCAAAGGGCATCGGGCGAGCCAGCAGCATGCTGCTGGCCGCGAACGGCTGCAGCGTCGCAGTCGTGGCCCGGTCGGCTGGGCCGCTGGCTGAGACAGTCGAGCAGATAACTGCCGCCGGTGGCACTGCCACGGCGCTCGAAGCTGACATCACCGACCCTGCAGCACTGGCCGATGCTCGTGCGCGAGCCGAGCAGCTGCTCGGCCCGGTCGACGTGCTGCTGCCGTTTGCCGGTGGGTTCGAGTCGTTTTCGACCGTCTGGGAGACGTCGCTGGAGGAATGGGAGGAGGTTGTGCGCGTAAACCTGACCTCAAGTTTCCTTGCGCTGCGCGAGTTCCTGCCCTCGATGGTTGAGCGCCGAGCCGGCGCCGTCGTCCTGATGTCGTCGGTATCCGGGCGTTCGCTCGACAAGCTGACGACGGCCTCCTACGCTGCCGCGAAGGCGGGCGTGCTGATGCTGATGCGCCACGCGGCAATCGAGGCAGCGCCGCACAACGTGCGGATCAATGCGATTGCGCCCGCGACGGTTAGCTCCGAGCGGATCGAACGGATCATGGACGCGGAGGCGCTTGAGGCCGCCGCCGCGCTGTCGCCGCTCGGGCGGATGGGCACGCCCGAGGACTGCGCCGCCGCCGCTGCCTACCTTGCTTCCGAGTCGGCTGGCTGGATCACCGGCGTGACGATCGATGTTGCTGGCGGGCGGGTGATGTTGTGACTTTGACATTCTTTGAACGAGTTCGAGTAAACAACCCTGGAGAGCAACGATGAGCAGCCTTACTGCAAGCGACCTTTGGCCGATCGACCCGATTACTGACGACGAATACGCGGGCCGAACAAGCGCCGTTCGCGCGGTTGCAGCCGAAGATGTTGTCGTCGTGACTGAGGATGGCCACGAGCTGCTCACCGATCTGCCCCGCGGACTCTTTCCAGAGGGGCAGAACTAATGCGCCTCGTCAGCTACCGGCCCGCCAGCTCAGCCGACGCCCCCTGGCGCGCCGGCGCGGTCCGCGACGGCGACGTCGTGGACATCGCGCAAGCGTGCGGCGATCTTGCCGCCGCGACCGGCATCGACCTGTCGACGGTTCGGGGCGTTCTGTCGCTCGGCGCGCGAATCGGCGAGCTAGCCGGGCCCGTTTCAGCCGCGACGGCCGTCGGCAGCGTTGACAGCCTGACGATCGGGCCGCCGGTGCCCGACCCGCAGAAGATCCTCTGCATCGGCCTCAATTACGCTGAGCATGCGGCGGAGACCAAAATCGATGCCTCAGAGGTTCCTACGGTCTTCTGCAAGTTCCCGAATTCGTTGATCGGCAGCGGGCAGGCCGTTCTGATCCCAGCGGTCGCGAAGGAGGTCGATTACGAGGGCGAAGTGGCTGTTGTGATCGGCTCCCGCTGCCGGCGGGTCGGGCGCGATGAAGCGCTTGCCTATGTTGCCGGGGTGATGCCGCTGAACGATGTCAGCGCGCGCGATCTGCAGATGCAGACTCCTCAGTGGACGGCGGGCAAGGCGGTGGACACATTCGCCCCATGCGGCCCGGAGCTCGTGCTGATGGACGAGATCGATGACCTTCAGGACCTCCACCTGACGACGCGGGTTAACGGCCAGACGGTCCAGGATGCCAATACCTCTTTGATGCTGCACGACGTCGCCAAGATCATCTCGTTCCTCTCCTCGGTAATGACGCTGGAGGTTGGCGACATCATCGCCACCGGCACGCCGGCCGGTGTTGGGTTCACGCGCGATCCACCGCTGCTGCTCGGGGACGGCGACGTGGTCGAGGTGGAAATCGACGGCGTTGGCGTTTTGCGCAACCCGTTCAAGGCCGAGTAGGCGTTGGCTTCAAAGCCAAACACTGAGACCAACCAAGGGGAGACTGAGATGAAGCTCGAAGGCAAAGTCGCACTTATCACTGGCGGGAACCGAGGCATCGGCGCCGCAATCGGCAAGCTGTTCGCTGCGGAGGGCGCGAAGGTTGTGCTCGTGGCACGGCGTGCCGAGCTTGGCGATGCGGTCGCGGATGAGATCAACGCGGCTGGCGGTGAGGCGACCTTCATCGCTGGCGACGTGACGGACGAACAGACCGTCGATGAGATCGTCAAGCAGACCGTTGCCAGCTACGGGCAGCTCGACATCGTGGTCAACAGCGCCGGTATCGCTCCGGCGGCGCCGATTGAGGAGATGGATCCGGCGGTTTGGGACGAGCTGATGGCGTGTAACGTACGGAGCATGTTCCTCGTAAGTCGCGCCTCGATACCAGAGTTGCGCAAGACGAAGGGCAACATCATCACGCTGGGGTCGACCTTCGGTGTAGTGGGCGCGGGCGGATCGACCGGCTACGCGCTCACCAAGGCGGCGGCGATCAGCTTCGCGAAGTCTCTTGCCCTGGAACTGGCGCCTGACGGGATCCGCGTCAACGCACTCTGCCCTGGCGCGACCGACACGGAGTTCCTGCACGAATGGTTTGACGCGACCGGCGATGCGGCTGGCACTCAGCAGTGGCTGGTCGACCGCCATCCGCTCGGCCGGCTGGGGACGGCCGAGGAACAGGCCAAGGCGGCGCTCTTCCTTGCCAGCGACGATGCTTCCTTCGTTACCGGGCACGCGCTGCTGGTGGACGGCGGCTACACCGCTCAGTGAAGGTCGGGACGATAGGGCTTGGCGTGATGGGCGGCGCGATCGTCGCCCGCATGCTGAGCAACGGCCTGACCGTCAGCGGCTATGACCCTGCACCCGAGCGCTGCGACCAGGTCGCAGCGCTCGGCGGTGCCATCGCAACCTCGCCGGCAGCTGTCGCAGCCGCCAGCGACGTGGTGCTCCTCTCGCTCGCTTCAGAGCAGGCGTTTGATCAGGTGATAGCGGGCGAGGGCGGCCTCGTTGCGGCGGCGGTCGACGGGCTGGTCGTCGTCGATACCAGCACCCTCCCACTGGCCGCCAAGGAACGTGGGCGTGAAGCTCTCGCCGCGGTCGGCGTGACCCTGCTCGACTGTCCGATAAGCGGCACCGGTGACCAGGCCCGAAGCGGTGACTTGGTTGTCTTCGCCAGCGGCGATCAGCAGGCGGTTGATTACTGCATCCCGGTGTTTGAAGCTTTTGCCCGAAGTCACCACTACCTCGGTGAGTTTGGAGCCGGCTCGAAGATGAAGTTCGTCGCCAATCTGCTCGTCGCCGTCCACAATGTCGCGGCGGCCGAGGCACTAATGCTGGCGCGCGCCGCCGGACTGGACTTGGAGCAGACGCTCGCGGTGATTGCCGACAGCGCAGCTGCTTCGCGAATGTGGGAGGTCCGCGGCCCGAAGATGATCGCCGGCGAATACGGCCCTGGCATTCGGCTTAGCGTCTTCGAGAAGGACCTCGCGATCATCACCTCGTTTGCGCGCGCCAACGGAGCTCCGACGCCGCTGCTGGAGCAGACGATCAGCCTCTATGACGAAGCAGTCGCCGCCGGCGATGGCGAGCTTGACTCAGCCGCAGTCTTCCGGCGCTACCTGAAGGCTGCCGGGGAGCAGGAGTGACCACATTGGCCGCCGGCCGCGCGTGGGTTCAGGACTTTGCCGACGGCTCGCGTAGCCAGCTGGAAATTCTCGGTGGCAAGGGTGCAAATGTCGCCGAGATGACGCGGCTGTTGGGGCCAGATCTGGTGCCGGCTGGGTTCACGATTACGACGGCGGCCTGCGTCAGTTACATAGCCTCGGGCGGGGAGCTGCCGGATGGCCTCGAAGCCGAGGTTGAAGAGGCTTTGGAGCAGCTGGAAGAGCGTTCCGGACTCGCCTTTGGCGACGATCACAGTCCGCTGCTGGTCAGCGTGCGTTCAGGCGCGCGTGAGTCGATGCCAGGGATGCTCGACAGCGTCCTAAACCTCGGCCTGAACGACCAGAGTGTCTTGGGACTGGCGCGGGCTACCGGAAACGAGCGATTCGCCTGGGACTGCTACCGGCGTCTAATACAGATGTACGGGAACGTCGTGATCGGAATTGATGGCGAACGCTTTGAGCAGATGCTCGACGCGGCTCGCGCCGCCGCCGGGGTAAGGACCGACTCCGAGCTTGATGCTGAGCAACTGGCCCTGCTGGTTGAGGGTTTCAAGAGCCTCTGCGAATTCCCCCAAGATCCGCACAGCCAGCTGGACGCGGCGATCCGCGCGGTCTTCGACTCCTGGCGCGGCGAGCGCGCGATCGCCTACAGGCGAATCAACGGCATCCCCGACGGATGGGGAACCGCGGTGAACGTGCAGCAGATGGTCTTTGGTAACAAGGGCGAGGATTCGGCCTCCGGTGTCGCATTCAGTCGTGATGAGGTAACCGGCGGGCCACAGCCCTCCGGCGACTTCCTTGTCAACGCGCAGGGCGAGGATGTTGTAAGCGGAGCCCGTACACCGCTCGACATCTCCCAGCTCAAAACGCTGATGCCCGAAGTTCACTCCCGGCTCTTTGAGGTCCTGGGGACCCTGGAAGCTCACTACGGAGATATGCAGGACACCGAGTTCACCGTTGAGCAGGGGCGCCTGTACATGCTGCAGACGCGCAGCGCAAAGCGGCCAGCTCAGGCCGCAGTGCGCTTCGCAGTCGATGCGGTGGAAGAGGGGCTGTTGAGCCGCGAGGCGGCGCTGGGCACGGTCGACGCCGGCGCTCTGGAAGCGTTGCTGCACCCGACCTTCGATCCGGACTTTCGGTACGCAGTGGCAACAACCGGCGTCGCTGCGTCGCCGGGAGCCGCAAGCGGCGCGATTGTGCTCAGCGCGGCCGACGCTGTCGTCGCGGGCGAGGAAGGCCGCGACGTGATCCTGGTCCGCCGATTCACAGAAGCCGACGATGTCGCTGGCTTTCACGCCGCCCGGGGGATCCTCACCAGCGAAGGGGGGAAGGCCTCGCACGCGGCCCTTGTGGCTCGCGGGATGGGACGGCCCGCAGTGACCGGCGCCAGCGCGATGGAGGTCAACGAAGCGGCAGGCGAGGTCCGCATTGACGGGCTGGTGCTCAGGCCCGGCGACCTGATTTCGATCAACGGGACAACCGGCGAGGTGACGACCGACGAAGTGCCGCTGGTCGAGGCGGAGATGAGCGAGGCCTTCGAGACGCTGCTTGGCTGGTGCGACGAGCTGCCGGGGATGGAGGTCAGGGCCAACGCCGAAACCGCAAAGGAGGCGCGGATCGCTCGCGCGCTGGGGGCACGTGGCATTGGCCTCTGCCGGACCGAGCACATGTTCCTAGGCGAACGCCAGCCACTGATGGCCGCCATGATCCTTGCGCAGGGTGAGGCTGAGCGCGGCGCGAGCCTTGCTGCCCTACGCGAGTTGCAAGAGTCGGATTTCGAGCAAATATTCTTGGCGATGGATGGTCTTCCGGTGACGATCCGTCTGCTCGATCCCCCACTGCACGAGTTCCTGCCCCGACCCGAGACGCTTGAGGAGGGCGAGCTGCGGGACAGGGTGACGGCGCTTCAGGAGACCAACCCGATGCTGGGGATGCGCGGCGTTCGCTTGGCGATACTTTTCCCTGAGATCTACCGGATGCAAGCTGCGGCGATCTTCACGGCGGCGACGAAAGTGCGCGAGGAAACCGGCCGGATGCCGCAGCTGGAGGTGATGGTTCCGCTCGTCGATTACGAGAAGGAGCTTGAGCTGGCACGGGGGATGATCGACCAGATCGCCGTTGGCTTTGGTTTGGTCGCCGGAACCGACTATCAGGTTGGGACGATGATCGAGCTGCCGCGTGCCTGCCTGCTCGCCGGCCCAATCGCCGAGCATGCCGACTTCTTTAGCTTTGGCACCAACGACCTGACGCAGACCGCGCTCGGATTCAGCCGGGACGACATTGAGGCGCGGATCCTCTCCGCATACATCAGCGCCGGCGTGCTTGACCGGTCCCCGTTTGAGACGCTGGATGTCCCCGGTGTCGGTGAGCTCGTGCGGATCGCGGCCGCCCGCGGGCGCCAGGCCAACCCCGGGCTTCAGCTCGGGGTCTGCGGCGAGCACGCGGGCGACCCCGATTCGATTGCTTTCTTCGCCTCGGTGGAAATCGACTACATCTCGTGCTCCCCCTACCGGGTGCCGGTGGCGCGCGTCGCCGCCGCTCAGGCGGCGCTCAGCGCAAAGTCACTATGCGATAGCTCTTCGCGGACGCGTAGCCGGTCGAGCTGACGGTTGATCTCAGCGTCAATCGAAGGCGTCGTGCTGAACGCAACCGCTTGCGTGCGAGCGTAGTGAAGCGCAGGCGCACCGACGTGAGCCGGCCCGCCGTTAGCGTCGCTGAGCCGCGGGCGACGGTGCGCCGCCAGCCGAGCCTGTAACGGTGCGTAGTTGCCACGCTGACTGTCAGCGACAGGCTGGCACGGCAGGGAAGCAGGCAGCGGACCTTCGCCACCAGGCCGAGCCTCAAAGCCGTTCCGACCCAGATGCTGCGTGGCTGCATCACAGTTGCGACGGTCACTGGGTTGGCGACAACGCTGCCGGAGCGGCCGGGTTCGCTTTCACCGAAGACGTTGGCGGCGCGCAGCTCGAAGCTGTAGAGGCTGGTTGGCGAGAGGCCTGTGACCGTCGTTACGCGCTCGGCCGGCCCGATTTCGCTGACGGCGCCGCCGGGCAGCGTCGTCAAGCGGTAGCCGGTGATCGGCTGGCCGCCATCGGCCGGCTCGGCCCAGCTGATGATCACCTCGCCGCGCTGCAGGCCGTGGACGGCTGCGACGGTCGGCGCCGTCGGCGCGGTTACTCCCAGCTCTGAGTAGATCCAGTTGCGGTAGGTCGAAAGCCGCGCGTAAACGCCGGGGTATAGGGGCTGGGCGCAGCTGACGCCGAAGCTGGTGTCGCCGATCAGCACCGTCGCACCGCTGGCGCCAACCATCGTCAGCGGGCCGCCGCTGTCACCGGAGCAGGTGTCGGGCGAGCCGGTGGCGTAGTTGCCGGCGCAGATCATTTGGGCCGCGATAAAAACAGAGCCGTAACTGGACGGGTCAGCGCAGAGCTCGTCCGCGACGACGGCTGTTGTTGCCTGCTTCAGGATGTCGGTGAAGGCAGTGCAATTGGGGTTCGGGATTGCCACACAGCCCCAGCCGGCGATTCGGACCGGCCGTCCGGCCGTCACCAGAGCGTCATCGGCCGCTGTCAGCAAACTGGTCGGTGGCTGCGCTGAGGCGGTCGTCAGGCGCAGCAGGGCAACGTCGTTGCGGCGGGTTACCGGGTCCCAAGCGGGGTTGACGACGATCCGGTCAATCGTGATTCGCTGCACCGCGGTAACAGCCGACAGCGTCAGGGCGCCGACCGCAGTATCGATTGTCGCCGGATCAATCGGCGTGGTCGAACTAGGCTCGGTGACGCAGTGTGCGGCGGTCAGCACCCAGTGCGGGTTGATCAGCGTACCGCCGCAGAACTGCGCGTTTAGCGGGTTTGGGTCGCTGCGGACCATCAGCGCCGCGATCGACGGCCACTCGCCGGCCGCGGCGTCGGTGCCGCCGATCACGTTGGCGTGAGGTGACGGCTTTCCCGCTGCCAGCGCGCTTGCCGACAGGCCAGCGGCAGTCAAGGCGCAGGCCGTGACTGCGAGGAAGAGAAACTTGCGGCGCATGATGAGCATTCTCGCAGCAACGCCGCGGGAATGAGCCGGGCGGGGGCCTAGTGGAGCGGCGCAAGCTGGTCGCCCGGGGGCGGCGCAGCTTCTTGGCGGCGGTAACTGTTACGGTCGCGCGGCGCAGCTCGACTGCGGTCCACTCACCTTCGATCGGATGGGACCTACAAGATGATCCTTCGCCAAGCGTTTACCGTCAGCCTGATCCTCTGCGCCTCGCTGGTGCTGGCTGCCTGCGGCAGCTCTGACAGCGGCAGCTCTGACAGCGGTAGCTCGGACAAGAACGAGATCGACGGCAGCTGGAAGGGTACGCTGAAGGGCAGCGGCGACTCCACCTTCCAGGCTTACGTGGAACTGGACGCCTTGCGCACCGGCTCGGTTTCCGGGACCGTGTTCTTCCCCGGGATTGACGGCGCGGGTGACTGCTCCGGCGCGCTGATCTACAACGGCAAGAGCGGCAGCGATTACCGCTTCACCGAGAAGATCGTGGCCAGCGACAACCCGGAATGCGTCAAGCTCGGCAAGGTCACAATCAGCGCGGCCAACGACGGCGAGGCGATTGACTACTCGTGGAAGTCTGGCAAGGACAACGCCGCCGGGCAGCTCCAGGAGTGGGACGACTGAGCTGCCGCGGTTCGCGTTCGTGAGCTGACTCAAGTAGCTTCGCCAGATGCGAAAAACCAAGAGTCCTTATCTTTTTGCCCTCGCCGCCGTGCTCGGCGCGCTGACGGCAGCCGCTCCGGCATCGGCTGGCGTCAGCGTCAGCGCCAGCGCCAGTGCGAGCCTCTTCGGCCCAGCCGGCGTGTCGAGCAGCCAGGGCCGGTCGGTAGGCGCGGCCGCGGCCGGCAAGCGGCTCGATCTCTCGCTGCTGTTGCGCGCCGATGACGCCGGCCTGACGCGCTACGCCACCGCTGTCTCCAATCCCGAATCATCGCTCTTCGGTCGTCACCTCAGCCAGTCCGAGGTGGCTCGCCGCTTTGGCCCCTCCGCCGCCGACCGTGGCCGGGTGATCGGCTGGCTGCGCAGCCGCGGACTACAGGCAGCGGTCGCCCCTGGCGGTTTCTCGATTGACACGTCGGCCACGGTGGCTCAGGCCCAGCGGCTCTTCTCCACCCGGATCGGCGCCTTCCGCTCGTCGTCGGGCGCGCGCTTCGTTGCGCCGGTCAGCCGGTCGAGCCTTCCCGCTGAGCTGAAGGGCGCCGTTGTCGGCGTCGACGGGCTGAGCGACCGCACCGTGGCGCACGGCAACTCGTCAGCGGCTAAGGCTGCGCAGCTGCCGCCCGGCGGACTCCAGCCGCTAACGCCGGAGCAGTCCCGCGCTGTGAACTATCGAATGCGGGCGGTCGGCTCGTCGATCCGGGGCAACCTCGGTACTCAGGCTGGCTGCGCGGCGGGTCGCGCCAACGGGCTCCAAGTGAGCGATGAGCAGTACATACCTGCCTACACCCCCAACCAGTACCTCGACGCGTACGGCATCAGCCGACTCCACGAGCGGGGCTTCCGTGGCCAGGGCCAGCGGGTGGCGCTGGTTGAGATCGACGGCTTCACGCGGTCCGACCTGACGACTGCCGGCGCCTGCTTTGGCTTCCGCGCGCCGCCGACAACGATCAAGCGGATCGGCATCAAGCGGAATCTTCCACCAGGCCCGGAGAACACGCTCGACCTGCAGGTGCTCGCCGCCGTGGCGCCCGGCCTGAAGGAGATCATCGTCTTTCAGGGGGCCGCCACCAGCTACGGACTGAACCGGCAGTACGCCAGTGCTGTCGCGCTGCCAGCCTCGCGCCGGCCGACCGTCATCTCCTCCTCGATCGGCAGCTGCGAGATTAACGAGTACGGAGGCGGGCCCTACCACCGAGCCCTTGGGCGCACCTTCAAGCAGGCGGCCGCGGTGGGGATCACCGTCGCTGTGGCGACGGGGGACACCGGATCAACCGGCTGCTCGGCGGGAGCTGGCAACAGCGCCGCGATCGCCCTCCCGTCGACTGGCTACCCCGCCAGCTCGCCGTGGGTGGTCGGTGTCGGCGGGACTAACTTCACGCTCGACAGCCGCAACCGGATCACCGAAGAGGTCGTCTGGAACCAGGCCCCGATCAGCTTCGGTGCCGGCACCGGCGGACCGAGCCTGATCTTCCGCCAGCCGAGCTGGCAGCGCGGCCCGGGAGTGGGCACCAACACCGGCGCCCGCGCCACCCCGGACATCGCGATGCTCGCCGACAATACGCCGGGATACTCGATCTACTGCACGGCCCTAGAGTGCGGGGGAGCGGGCTGGATCACGGTCGGTGGCACCAGCGCGGCAGCACCGCTGTTCAGCGGCATCCTCGCGATCGCCAATCAGCAGGCGAAGCGGGCCGGCCAGCCGCGGCTCGGCCACATCAATCCGCGGATCTACCGGCTGGCCGGGAAGAAGAGCACCCGCAACGCTGTATTTCGCGATGTGACGAAGGTCGGCAACGACCTCGGCGTGATGATCGGCCCGCAGTATCTTGGCAACAACCAACCGGTCGGTTGCTGCCCGGCGACGCGTTATTACGACTGGGCCTCCGGCTGGGGCTCAGTGAAGGCTCCTCAGTTCTCCAGAGAGCTGCGCTGAGATTTTTCAGGCGAGGAGGTGATGACCGAGGGCGTTACCGTGTGATTATCAGTTCAGGACCGCCGTCAAAGTTCCACGACGAACGGGACAACCTCGTGCGACGCTAGGCGACCGACAGCACGATGTCGGCGTTGGCCTCTGAGAAGCTTGTGAGAGTGGCGTTCTTTCGGGCCTTTTCGTTTGTGAGCTTGGCTGGCCGGCCGCTCGGGCGAATATCAATATTGAATTCGGTGTCGAGCACGACGCACAGTCGCGCGAGCGTGGCGAGGCTGGGGGTGTGGTTGCCTCGCTCGATCCGCGCAACCTGAGGCTGGCTCATGCCGAGTAGTGCCCCAAGCTTGGTTTGTGAGAGCTCGTGCTGCTCGCGGTACTTGACGACGTGAAGGGCCACGGCGGCAGCTAGCGTTGTCCGCTCCCACTCTGAGCGGTACTCCGGGTCCTCCATCTCCCTGGCATGTACTTCGTCGTTTGAAATCATCTCGGAAAGCTTTGTCATCGTTCCCCTTTTGCTGCTTCGGCGACTCTAGTAGAGACCATACCATGCTTGTTATGGGCAAGCGAGTGTTTCAGCCTTACGGCTGTATTTTCTTCAGGCGATTCTCCGCTCGCCCCAGGGCTTGCTTGAACTGGCGGCGGCTTTTCGCCCCGTCGGGGGTTACGGCGAGTACTACGAGCGTGTCCCGTTCCACTTGCGCATATAGGCATCGCCAGGGCGAGCCGCCCCCGCGGGGCCGAAGTTCGCGGATGCCAGCCGCTGTTCCTTTAACGGCGCTCTGATGTGGGAATCCGAGTCTGGTACCGATGACTTCCAGCTTTTCGGTTGCTCGCTGGATTGCGACGCGTTCATTCTTGTCTTTGACTAGATCGTCGTACTCCTTGAGAGCTGCCGGATGCCAGAGAACCTTCCAGGCGTTGTTGGTAATCGCTGAGCCATTCCGAGTAAAGGTCCCACTCTGTATGGGCTGCACTCTGCGTCGCGGCATCTAGGCCACGCTAAGCGCACACATGAGGGCTGTCGCAACTAACTGGCGTGCGGACCCAAATTGGTTGGTCCTCTGTAACGAACCGGCGGTTCTACTTGACCCGCGATGCCTGGCTTCAAGGCCTCCTCATTGAACTCTCGCCCGACGAGATCATGTCGGTCAGCGCGTGGGGGACTCATGCAGAGGTCGAGGAAGCGATCGCAGCAGCCGCCGAGTGGGTGGCCGCGCGAAACGCGGACCGGATCAAGCGCACCTACAACACTTCGTCCGCGCCGCAGCTGCCCTAACGGACGTTGTGCGAGGCTTCCGGTCGTGACGTTGTCGACGCATACGGTGCTGGTGGAGGCTCATGCTGGTGGGGATCTGCTCGCGGCCGCGAACTCGTGGTCGGCGATCGTCGCGTCGGCCGCGGCCGACGCCGATCGAATCGAGCTTGATCTACGTCGGACGGCTGACGGCGGTTTCGTGCTGCTGCGCGGCGAACGCCTCGCCGACGGGCGACTCGTGGCTGAACTCGGGCGTCGCGAGCTTGAGCAGGTTCGGGTTGGCGACGAGCCGCTGGCGTTGCTCGAGGACGTGCTCGCCTGGGCCTGCGTCGAGCGCCAGCCGCTCGTCTTCGACGTCAAGTCGGGATTACGCGCCGACCCGAGCAGCGTGCTCAGCGGCGTTGGCGAGCTGGTCGCGAGCTCGGATGCCTCGGCGCTCGTGACGGTCGCGAGCTACGACCACTTGGCGCTCGCGCGGCTTCGTGACGAGGTCGGCGTGCGCACGCGGGCGCTGCTGCGGGGCCGGCCGATCGATCTCGCAGGTGTCCTCGCGGCAGCGCGCACGGACGAGATCGCTCTCTTCTACGACGACGCGCTCCCAGCCGACGCGGCGATCGCTCACGCGCTCGGTCTCGACTGCGTGCTGGTCGGACTGTCGGAACCGAACTTCGCCCGTGCGCTCGAGCTCGACGCCGATGTCGTCAGCTGGGGCGACCCGGCCGCGGCGCGCGCCGCTCTCGACAGCCTGCCCGACCGCGCACCGACGGTCCGACCGACGACCGCTCCCGGGACGCTGACGCTGCTCGCGGACAAGCGCTACGGCGAGGCGTCCGTATTCCAGCCGGCCGCGCTGCTCAGACACGCACGCCGCCAGCGTCAGCTGCCTGACGGCGATGTACCGCCGGTCTGCCTGCTCGATCCCGACGGCGACATCGTCCGGCACCTACGACGCACTGGTCGGGCGCGGGCGCTCCCGAGCTGGGCCTGCTACCACACCGAGCTCGACCTGTTCGAGCTGGGTGGCCGCGAGATCGGCGTCGTCGGTTGCGCCGTCGGCTCGTCCTTTGCCGTGCTCGTCGCCGAGGAGCTCGCCGCCAGCGGCTGCGAGCTGGTTGTCAGCATCACCTCGGCGGGGCGGATCGGCCCGCCCCGCGCGGCCGAGTTCCTGCTCATCGACCGCGCCCTCCGCGACGAGGGCACCTCACACCACTACCTGCCGCCCGGCGCCGACGCCGCACTCTCTGCCGACCTTGCCGACTCGCTCGCCGATGCCTTCCGCGGCCTCTCGTCGCCGGTCGGGACCGGCACCTCGTGGACGACCGACGCGCCGTTTCGGGAGACCCGCCACGCGATCGACAGCCACGCTCGGGCGGGAGTGGCCTGCGTCGAGATGGAGGCCGCGGCGTTGTACGCCTACGCGCAGGCGCGTGACAGGCGGGTCGTCTGCATCGCGCACCTCACGAACGAGATGGGCGAGAGCGCGATCGACTTCGAGAAGGGCGTCGCGGACGGCGCCGACGACGCACTGGCGGTGCTTGAACGCGTCGCCGATCGGATCGACCTGCGATGAGCCGTCCCGTCCGTCGCCCGCTCGTCGCCCGT